>NZ_CP018097.1:0-375000 GCF_001886695.1 Aurantiacibacter gangjinensis
TCAAAGCAAGCGCGGCTCGTCAGGGCCGTTCACCGCTTCCAGCGCGGCGCGCCAAATTCCCAGGCTAGGTGGGGCTTTTCGCTCGAGGGACAAGCGGTCGATGGTGATGACCAGATTTTCCAGCGCCGCGTGGGATCGCGATGCGCGCGGCACAAGGTAATCGGCCGCATCCTGACCGAGAGGCAGGCCCCGCTCCTGCGCCATCGAGAGAAGCAGTTCCGCTGCCATCTCGTCATCGGGCTGGCCGATTTCCAGTTGCAGCGATCCGCCGAGGCGCGATTTGAGATCGGGCAGTGCGATGTTCCATGGCGGCTCTCCGGCCACGATCAGCAGCGGCGTGCCATCCTCCTGCGCGCGGTTCCAGCGATGGAACAGCGCATCTTCCGGCATGGCCTGCGCATCGTCCACTGCCTCTCCCCTGCCGTTGGCGGCAAACCAGCCTGCCAGTAGCGACTTGCCCGAACGCGGCGGCCCGGTAAGCACGGCGGTGCGATAGGGCCAGCTTTCGGGCGCGAGCAACGCCTCCGCCACGGCGGCATTGGCATTGCCCAGCACGATGCGCTGCGGTCCGCCGCCGCCGGTCGGGAGAGGAAGGGCAATCTGGCTCATCGTATCGTCACGCCGGGTCGGCGGTTTCTTCAGCGCGAGATGCCGAGGCCGCCCGCTCCCTCGCTTACCGCCCAGCCGCGCTGGCGCAATATTGCGGCAAGATCGGACAATTCGCCGGCATAGCTGACGCTCAGCAGCGACGCGCCGCCGATGGCCGTGGATGTCACCGACACGCCGCGAACGCCGGGCGTACCGCGCAGCAGGCTGACGGCGCGGTCGAAAGAGCCGGTATCGGGCGTTGCCACCTGCACCGCGAAGGTTGCTGTCGCGACGGCCGGCTCCGGAGTGGCGGGCGTATCAGGCGAAGCGGTATCGTCAACATCGCTAGCGGCATCAGTCTCCCTGCTTGCCGCAGCTTCGGCCCGGCGAGCCTGTGCCAGAAGCGCCTGTATCTCCGGGCTAATCTCGATATTGTCGAGCGTCAGCGTCGGATCAGGGCGCAGAGTGCCATCGGCGAGCGCGGCGGCGAAAATGCCGTCGAACCGCTCCACCGCCTGGCTGAGCATGCGCGGCAGATCCTCACTGCTGTCGGCGCGAAGCGTGAAGCTGTCGAGATAGCGGTTATCCGGCCCGTAGCGCGCGGTGAATGTGCCTTCCACCGGGCCGCCGGGCCATTGCCATGTCAGGTCCGCCACCGGCACGAGGATGTCGGCGGCGCCGAATTCGTCGAGAATATTGTTCCACCACGCCCGGCTTCGGCGCCCCGTCTGGCCATAGGTCAGCAGCAGGCTCTCTCCGCCAGCACCGTTGGGCCGCACATAATCGATGGCGCTGCCGCCGAACTGGTATTCCGCCCAGGCCCGCTGCCACGGATTGCGCATTTCGAACATCGTCTGCGTGCCGCCCGATACCATCACCGGCAGGGTGAGCATGGGCGCAGAACGGCTGCGCGCTCCGTCGGCACCCAGCATCCCGCCGGCACGCTGGCGATCAAAAATCACGCCAAGGCGCGCGACATAGCGGCGCGGACCAATATTCTCCTGCTCGATCACGATGGAGCTGACCATGCCCTCTAGCCGCGAATCGGGGATGTCCGGCCCGCCGAGCTGTTCCCACGCGATGCGCTGCGCCTCGCGCCAGCCGTTCTGCTGGGCATCCTCGGCACTTTCCCCGCGCACATCCACCTCGATACCCGACACGCTGATATCGGAGCTGCTGGCGACCGGCGCGATTCCGCGCTCGCCCGAGACCTGCGCGGTTAGGGAGGCGACGGCGAAGATCGCCAAAGCGAGCGCGAATGCCGCACCCAGAAGGGCGGGCCAGTGCCGCTTGAAGGCGAAAGGAGGGAAGGAAAGAGTGTTCATCGGGGAAATCGCGAGCCTTTTGCCCAATGGCGAGTGGAAATCCAAGCCTGAAAGACTATGGCATGTGCATGAGTTCGGACAAGCAATCCTACACATATGAACAGGCGGGCGTTTCCATCGAGGCGGGCAACCGGCTGGTGAAGGCGATCGGCCCACTGGTAAAAGCGACGATGCGGCCCGGTGCCGATGGCGAGATCGGCGGGTTCGGCGGCTTCTTCGATCCGAAGGCGGCGGGGTATAACGATCCGCTGCTTGTGGCGGGCAATGATGGCGTGGGCACAAAGCTGAAGCTGGCCATCGACACAAACCGGCACGACACCGTCGGCATAGACCTCGTCGCCATGTGCGTGAACGACCTGATCGTACAGGGCGCAGAGCCGCTGTTCTTCCTCGACTACTTCGCCACCGGTAAGCTGGAAAACGGCGTCGCCGAGCGCGTGATTGCGGGTATCGCCGAAGGCTGCAAGCAGGCAGGCTGCGCGCTGATTGGCGGCGAAACGGCGGAAATGCCCGGCATGTATGCGGCGGGCGATTACGACCTTGCCGGGTTCTGCGTCGGTGCGGTGGAGCGCGGCGAGCAGCTGACCGGCAACAGGGTGGCACCCGGCCATGTTCTGCTGGGCCTTGCCAGTTCGGGTGTGCATTCCAACGGTTTTTCGCTCGTCCGGCGGTTGGCGGAGGACAAGGGTTGGAAGCTGGAGCGCCCTGCCCTGTTCGATGCGGACCGTCTGTTGATCGAGACGCTGCTGGAGCCGACCCGCATCTATGTAAAAAGCCTGCTGCCCATCGTGCGCTCCGGCAATGTCTCTGCGCTGGCGCACATCACCGGCGGCGGCCTGCTGGAGAACATCCCCCGCGTGCTGCCCGAGGGGGCCCGCGCAATCGTCGATGCCGATAGCTGGGAGCAGTCGCGGCTGATGGCGTTCCTGCAGGCACAGGGCAGTATCGAGCCTGCCGAAATGGCGCGCACCTTTAACTGCGGTGTCGGCATGGTTGTGGCTGTCGATTCCGACAGTGTCGATACGGTGACCGACGCGCTGACCGAAGCCGGCGAAACGGTGATGCGGATCGGTGAAATCGTCGAAGGCCAGCGCGGCTGCACGGTGCGCGGCTCTGCCGGATCATGGTCGGCGCGCGAGGACTGGGCGGCTGAGCACGATGGCTGAAAAGGCCCGTGTCGCCTGCCTTTTGTCGGGCAATGGCACCACCATGTCCGCACTGCTGTTCCAGTCGCGCCTTCCCGATTGCCCATATGAAATCGTGCTGGTCGCAAGCAACAATCCCGATGCCGGCGGCCTCAAGATCGCCGCTGCCGAAGGTATCGCCACTTTCAGCCACAGCCATCGCGGCATGGACCGCGTCGAGCACGAAGCGATCATCGATGCCGCCCTACAACGGGCTGGCGCCGAATATGTCGCGCTATGCGGTTACATGCGCATCCTGACGGAGGGCTTCGTCGAAAGCTGGGCAGGCCGGATGGTCAACACCCACCCATCGCTGCTGCCGAAATACAAGGGCCTCGACACGCACCAGCGCGCCATCGATGCAGGCGACGCGTTTGGCGGATGCAGCGTCCATGTCGTGACGCCGGAACTGGATGGCGGGCCGCTGCTCGGGCAAATGCCAGTCGCCATCCTGCCGAGCGACACGGCAGACAGCCTCGCTGCGCGCGTAATCCTTGCAGAATACCAGCTCTACCCGCGCACCTTTGCCGCCTATGTCTCGCGGCAATACCGCGCCGACTGGTTGCTGGAACGGGTGCGCGAGCTGGCGCTTGCCCAGCCCGAGGCCGAAGAGCGCGAAAGCCACGGATCGCCCGCATGGCGCACAGCCGGAAAGAGCGGCAAGTTCTTCGCCCATTTCAGCGACACCCATCATGGCAGCGACCATATCGGTGTGCTGGTAAAGACAGGCGGCGTGGACGAGGTGGAAGGATTGGTTGAGACTGCCCCGCAAACCTATTTCAAACCTGCTTATTACGGTGCCAGCGGCTGGGTCGGGATCATTCTCAACAAGGCGGGCGTTGATTGGGACCATGTGTCCGAATGGCTCGATAGAAGCTGGCAATCCGTCGCACCCAAGCGCCTTACGAAGCTGCGCGATGCCGCAGCGGAGTTCTAGCTTTTGAATCCGCCACCGCGCCCGCATCCCACCACCCGGTCCAAACGCGTCGATACGGTGATCGGCTGGCTGGAGACCGCGTGGCGCAAGGGGCTGAGCGCGCGGCCCTCGCTCGATCCCGATGTGCTGTGGGAGAAAGCGCTGGCCGATGCCCCAGCCCATGGCGAAACCGCCTGCCGCAGTGCGGAGGATGTCGCCGATTTCCGGCTCCGGCTGGAGAAGCTCTGCGATGCGCTGGCAAGCGAGGCGCAGCTCAATCCACTGGGCGAAACGATGGCGCATGGCCAGCTTGTGCGCGTCATTCGCCAGCGGCTAAATTTGGGCGTGCTGTGGCGTAAGGCCCCTGCCCTGCTCGACACGCCGCTCGCCCCGCCGATCATCGTGGCGGGGCAAATGCGCAGCGGCACAACGCGAATACACCGCCTGTTGGCCGCCGATCCTTCGCTTTCGGCCACGCGCTTTTGCGATAGCTGGCATCCCGTGCCGCGCTCTCCCGATACACGGCCAGCCTGGTCTGCCCTCTCGCTGGCCTTTGCGAAGGCGCTGGACCCGTGGCTCGATACGATCCACCCTTTCGGCGCGACACGCGCGGACGAAGAGCTTGGCTGGCTTGCTGCTGCGCTGGATCACGCCGCCTATGAAGCACAATGGCGCATCCCCGGCTTCACCGCTTTCAGCGAAGCGCGCGATCCGGCGCCAGTGTATCACGAATTCGCCCGGATGCTGCGCACGGACGCTAGCTGGCACGATAACGCGCACCGGCCGCGTGTGCTGAAAGTGCCGCAGTTCGCCGAGGACTTGCCGGCGCTCTTGGCGCAGTTTCCCGATGCGCGCGTGGTAATGACGCGGCGTTGCGAAAACGACCTGATCCGTAGTTCCGCGTCACTGGTGGCAAACCAGATGGCAATCCAGTCCGACCATGCGGATTACGAATGGATCGAAGCCGAAGTCGCGCGCAAAATTGCGTTGCGCCAAGAGCGCATGGATGCCGCCCTCGCCGCCTTCGACGGCCCCGTGGCGGATGTTGATTTCGATGCGCTAGGTGAGAACTGGGAGACGGAGATCACGCGCATCTACGCGACGCTCAGCCTGCCAATGTCGGACGAAACCCTTCCGGCCATGCGCGAGGAACAGCGCAAGGCCTCGAACGGTGCGCACAGGCACCATGGCAAGCAAATACAGGCTTTCGAAAGCAGCGCCGCGCAAGGCGCGTAATTAGTCGCGATCAGGCAGGCTGCCGGGTTTCCATCGTCGGCTTTAGCATGCGCGCAAGGTGCGGTGCGTTCGGGCTGCCATAGCTTTGCCAATACACGACTTTCCCACGCTTGATCCGCGCGCGCCACAGCGTGTCGGTTGCCATGGCAGGCTGGTCGGAAGTGACATGCCCGCGCAGCAGCACCTCTCCATCATGATGGGTCGAGTGTTCGATATGCAGTTTGAAGCTGCGGTCCATGTCAAGAAAACGGCGCGTGGCGGCAATAACGTCGTCTCGCCCTTCCAGCCATTCTCCATGGCTGTCGACGAAGCGCGGATTGTCACCCAGCAGGCTCGCAACCCGATCCGCATCATGGTCGTTCATCGCCGCGACCATTTCGCGCACGATAGCTATCTCGCGTTTCTTTCCGCCGTCGAACACCGGAACGCTCCCCTTTCCGGACAAGTTCGACTTGTATAGCACCAGAATCGATTCGCTCCGAATCTGGCTTCAACCAGATCCGGAGCGCAATCTTCTTACAAATTGTAGGCTAACAAAGGTTAGCCGACGATCTCGTCTTCGTTGAAGAAGTAGTCGATCTCAATCTTGGCGTTTTCATCGCTATCCGAACCGTGGACGGTGTTCTCGCCGATCGACAGGGCATAGGCCTTGCGGATGGTGCCTTCATCGGCCTCGGCAGGATTGGTAGCGCCCATTACCTTGCGGTTGCGCAGCACGGCATCTTCGCCTTCCAGAACCTGCACGACAACCGGCTCACTGACCATGAAATCCACCAGTTCGCCGAAGAAGGGGCGATCCTTGTGGACCGCGTAAAAGCCTTCTGCCTGTTTGCGGCTCATGTGGATACGCTTGGACGCGACGACGCGGAGGCCTGCATCTTCCAGCATTTTGGTGACGGCGCCAGTGAGGTTGCGCTTGGTGGCATCGGGCTTGATGATCGAGAATGTGCGGGTGGCCGCCATGGGAGGTATCCTTTGGATAAAAGAGAGATGTGCGAATTGCGCGCGCCCCTACCCTCCCCGCCGCGTCGGAGCAAGAGCCATGGTGGTGCGCGTTTGATTGCCGTCGCTGGAGGTTAGCCCGGCTTGCATGTGCGAAGCGTTGCGAGGATCATGGTCCCTCGACCCAGCGGCCGCCATCCTGCTTCCAGAAGCGACTCTCCACGCCCTCTCGGTCCTGAATGGCTTTCCATGTTAGTCGCGCGCCGACGATGGTCGACTGGTCGAAGAGATAGAGCACGCGCGAAAAGCCTTCACCCGGTTCGCGCCACTGGCCATCCGCGATCAGCAGGAATTGCGCGCCATTCACCGCATCCACTTCGTTCGAGAGCAGGATGGGCTGGCGCGCATCATGCTCGTCCCCCGCAATGCCATTGGCGAGGAAGGCCTCGGGCGCTGTATCCCACAGCGTCTTGCTGGCGCTCTCCAGCAGTTCCAGATCGTCGGCCACAATCAGAAGTTTTTCGCCAGCCTGCCGCACCTTGCCAGCCAGCAGGGCGATGGCTGCAGGAGCCGGGTCTTGCGACAGCAGATAGAAGTCGACACGCATGTCAGCCCTCGCCTTTCGCCTTTGTGCGCCGGCACCTTTCGGAGCAGTAGCGCACATTGTCCCAGTCCCGCTCCCACTTCTTGCGCCAGGTGAACGGCAGGCCGCAGGATGCGCAAATCTTGGACGGAAGGTCCGATTTCTTGCGCATCCGTGGCATTACTCTCGGCCTACCGCTTCGCTGCTTGAGGCCATCTTATCGGCCTACCGCTTCGCTGCTCGAGGCCATGCCTGTCCTCAGCTTTCGACTGTCGAGCGGACGAAATCGTCGAGCAGCTTCACGCCGTAGCCGGTCGCGCCCTTATCCCATGTCGCGCCCGGCTTTTCGGTCCAGACGGTGCCGGCAATGTCGAGATGCGCCCACGGCGTATCGTTCTCGATAAAGCGACCGAGGAATTGCGCGGCGGTGATCGAGCCCGCCCAGCGCGGGCCGATATTCTTCATGTCGGCAATCGGGCTATCCAGCAGCTTGTCGTATTCCGGCCCGAGCGGCAGACGCCACAAGCGGTCGCCGCTGCGCAGACCCGACGCGATAAGATCGTCCGCCAGATCGTCATTATTGCTGAACAAGCCCGCCTGCTCATGGCCCAGGCTGATGAGCATGGCACCGGTCAGCGTGGCAAGGTCGACGATGCGCGACGGCTTGTATTCCTGCTGCACCCAGGTCAGCGCATCGCACAGCACCAGCCGGCCTTCGGCATCTGTGTTTAGAACCTCGATCGTCTGGCCGGACATGGATGTGACGACATCGCCCGGGCGCATCGCGCGGCCATCGGGCATGTTTTCCACCAGCCCGCACACGCCGATAATGTTGGCCTTGGCCTTGCGCAGCGTCAGCGCCAGCATTGCACCCGCAACCGCACCTGCGCCACCCATATCGAATTTCATGTCGCCCATGCCGGGGCCGGGCTTCAGCGAAATGCCGCCCGTGTCGAAGGTCACGCCTTTGCCCACGAAAGCGAGCGGTGCATCACCGTCTTTGCCGCCCATCCATTTGATGGCGAGCAGGCGCGATTCGCGTTCCGAGCCATAACCGACGCCCAGCAACGAACCCATGCCGAGCTTTTCCATCTCGGCATCGTCCAGCACGACAAGCTCTGCGCCAGTGCCTTCGAACCGCTCGCGGCACCGCTCCACGAAGCTTTCGGGATAAAGAATATTGGCAGGCTCGGTCACCAGTTCGCGGGTGAATTCCACGCCGGTCGCGACAGCCTTGGCGGTTTCCCATGCCGCCTCGGTGCCATCGGGTGCGCCTGCGACGATTACGGTCTTGAGCGAACGCTTCTGCTCGTCGCGCAGCTTCGTGCGGTATTCGTCCATCCGCCATGCGCGCAGCCTTGCGCCGGAAAGCACGGCAGCCGTTTCCTCCGCGCTCAGATCGCTGCTTGCCACATCCAGCGCCACCGCTTCCTCACCGCTAGTGAGGTATTTAGCAGTCAGCGCACCGCCCGCTTTCTCAAGCTTGGCCATGCGTTCGCGATCGTCGGGCTTGCCTGCGCCCACCAGCGCCATGCGCACGACATTGCCATCGACTTCCTGAAACCCGTCGAACACTTGCCCGGCCTTGCCTTTGAAGCGCGAGGCTTCCGCGCCTTCGATCATGGCGCGCGGCAGGTCGGAAGGCATGTCATCCTGCGCAACAATGCGCGCCACGATACGGGCGGTGTCGGCTTGCAGGGCGGGTGTGAAAGTAATGTCCATGTAGGCTCCCTAGGGCGTATTATCTTGTTATCGGGTGGCGCGATGCCGCCCGCAAAAGCTGGCGTTGCAGTTAGGGTCGCGCGGTGTAATAGGCAAGCCATGCTCCGCCGCTTCCCCTCGGTCCGCGTATCCACGCCCGGATTGGCCTGCGCCATGCTGTGCGCATCGCCCGCACTGGCGCAGGAAGGCGCCGGACCCGGCGTCGAGATGGCGCAGGAAGAAGGCGGCATTTTCGATCCTGAAGATGCGGGTGTGGAGCTGCCCGATATTTCGGAAAGCCCCTTCGCGCAGGTTCCCGATGGCGAGGGCCCGCGCGAGATCGGCTTCGAGGCGAACGAGCTTCGCTATGACGAGACGACCGATACTGTCACCGCATCAGGCGACGTCATCCTGCGTTCCGGCGACCAATCGGTGCGCGCCAACGAAGTCGTCTGGAACCGCCTGACCGGCGAGATCGTCGCCGCCGGCGCGATCCGCCTAGTGGACGAGAACGGCAACCAGCTTTTCACCGACCGCCTCGTGCTGACGGACGAGCTGGAAGCGGGCGCGATGACGAACCTCCTTCTCGCTTTCCGGCAGGGTGGCAGGCTGGCGGCGGAACAGGCATCGCGCGCCGAGAATGGCGACATAGAGTTGAACCGCGCCGCCTATTCCAGCTGCGCCGTGGTCGATCCGGATGGCTGCGACCGCTCGCCCAGCTGGCGGGTCACGGCAGAGCGGGTCTATTACGATCAGGATACGCAGCGCATCCGCTTTCGCGACGCCTATCTCGAATTGTTCGGTGCACGCATCCTTCCCCTGCCCGGCCTGACGGTTCGCGCGGACGGATCGGCGGATTCGGGCTTTTTCATTCCGGACATCGCATTTACCGCTTCCAACGGTGTCGAAATATCGGACAGCTATTACTGGCGCATCGCCGACAATCGCGACCTGACGGTAACGGGCTATCTCTATACCGATGCCGCGCCCATGGTGTCGGGCCAGTATCGCCAGCTTACTGGCAACGGCGCATTTCAGGTGACCGGCTACGCGACCTACGGATCGCGCATTCCGCTGGGATCGACGACCGAAACATCGGAACAGGATTTTCGCGGCTATTTCTTCGCCAATGGCCGGTTCCAGCTGGACGAGCACTGGACCGCGCAAGGCTCTCTGCGCCTCGCATCGGATCGCACCTTCCTGCGCCGCTACGACATCACACGCGAAGACCGGTTGCGCTCCGTGGTGGAGCTGCAGCGGATCGACGACAATTCCTTCGTTTCCATCGCCGGTTGGGGCACGCAGGCGCTGCTGGTCAGCACGCCGCAGGGCGAGGTGCCGCTGGCCTTGCCGCTGATCGATGCGCGCTACCGGCTCGAAGATCCGCTGCTGGGCGGCACGGTGGAATTGCAAGCCAACACGCTCGCCATCACTCGCGCAGAGGGGCAGGACACGCGCCGTGCCTTTGCCGGGGCGCAATGGGATTTGCGCCGCATCACCGGCCTCGGGCAGGAAGTGACATTCACCGCGCTTGTGCGCGGCGATGTCTATCATTCCGACGATAACCTGCTGACCAGCGTGCCTTCCTATCGCGGCGAAAGCGGCTGGCAGGCGCGGGGCGTCGCGACGGCGGCGGTGGATGTGAAATGGCCGCTTATCGGAGATTTCCTTGGCGGAACGCAGATCCTCACGCCGCGCGTTCAGCTGGTCGCCTCACCCGATATCGAGAACCTCGACATCCCGAACGAAGATGCGCGCGCCATCGACCTTGAGGATTCGAACCTCTTCGCGCTCAATCGCTTCCCCGGCTATGACCGCGTGGAGGACGGGGTGCGCGTCACATACGGCGCGGACTGGCAGGCCAACTTCCCCGGATGGCGGCTGCACACCACCATCGGGCAATCCTATCGCCTGACAGACGCGTTCGACATTTTCCCCGACGGCACGGGCCTCAACGAACAATTCAGCGATTTTGTGGGACGCACGGAGGTTCGTTATCAGGATTTCCTAAAATTCACCCACCGCTACCGCCTCGACAAGGACAGTCTCTCCGTTCGCCGCAACGAGATCGACGCGACCGTCGGCTCCGCGGAAACCTACGCGGAAATCGGCTATCTGCGGCTGGACCGCGACATTCCTTTCGACCTCGAAGACTTGCAGGACCGAGAGGAATTGCGCGTCGCGGGCCGCTTTGCTTTCGCGGGTTACTGGTCGATCTTCGGCTCTGCCGTCGTCAACCTGACCGACCGGGAAGAAGACCCAACCTTTACGTCCGACGGGTTTGAGCCGCTGCGCACGCGCCTAGGCATCGCCTATGCCGACGACTGCCTCGAATTCGGTTTCACATGGCGGCGCGATTTCATCGAATTGGCCGATGCGCAAAGCGGCAGCAGTTTCCGCCTGTATTTCAGCTTGCGTAATCTCGGCTTCAATTAGGGCGTTGCAAGCCTGTCGATAGCTGCATTGGCACGCGCGCAGCTTTTGGCTAGGACGCTTGGCCTGCGGCGCGCGGCTCAGCTATTGTTCAGCCGTGCCCGCCCAAGGCGGGCCCGTATTTGGACGCCGATGCGGCGCCAACAGACAAAACAAGGGTATATTGAATGTCGCTTGCGACCACATTGACGAAACTTGCAACGCCAACCGCGCTCGCCTTTGCGATGCTGGCCGCGCCTGCCCAGGCTCAGGGTGTCCAGGCCGCAGGCTCGGACGCGTTCAACCTGCCCGAAGACGTTACTTTCATCTCGGGCAACAACAACCCGAATGTCCGCCGCGCCACCGCCCGCGTAAACGGCAATATCATCACCGGCACCGATATCGACCAGCGTCTGGCGCTGATCATGTCGACCCAGGGCGAAGTCGAATACAGCGAAGCGCAATTGCAGGAACTGCGCCTGCAGGTGTTGCGCAATCTGATCGACGAGACGCTGCAGGTGCAGGAAGCCTCCATCCAGGACATGGCCGTCACCAATGAAGAGGTGGATTCGGCCTACGAAAACTTCGCCGTCAACGGGCGCGGCATGACCGTGCCGGAGTTGGATGCCTATCTCACCTCGATCGGATCGAGCCCGCGCTCCATCAAGCGCCAGATTATGGGCGAGCTGGCTTGGGATCGCTTGCTCCAGCGCAATATCTACCCGTTCGTCAGCGTGTCCGCCGAGGAAGTGCGCGAGGTGCATGAACGGATCGTAGAGGCGACCGGCACCACCGAATATCGGTTGGGCGAGATTTTCCTCTCGGCCAATCCGACCAATCGCGATCAGGTTGCGGCGAACGCCCAGCAGATCGTGCAGCAATTGCGACAGGGCGGCAGCTTCGTTGCGTACGCCCGGCAATATTCCGAAGCGTCTACCCGCATCGTCGGCGGCGACCTCGGCTGGATCCGTCTGGAGCAGTTGCAGCAGCCCACTCTGGAGGCTGCAGCCCAGCAGATGACGCCGGGCCAGCTTGTCGGCCCGCTGGAAATACCGGGCGGCTTTTCGATCCTGCTGATGATCGACCAGCGCCAGATCGGCATGGCCGACCCGCGCGATGCGGTGCTCAGCCTGAAGCAGATCAGCATCGGCTTCGAGCCGGGCATGACGCCCGAAGCCGCCGAAGCGCGTGCTGCCGAATTCATCGAAGTGGTGAACAGCATGAGCGGTTGCGGCGATGCGAACCAACGTGCCGCCGCCATCGGCGCCCAGGTGGTCGATAACGACCAGATCCCCGTCCGCCAGCTTCCCGAAGCGTTGCAAACGCCTCTTCTGCAGCTCAGCCTCGGCCAGACGACACCGCCATTCGGCGACCTGACCGAAGGCGTGCGGGTGCTGATGCTGTGCGGCCGTGACGATCCGGAACAGACCAGCGGCCCGACCATCGCCGAGATCGAAAACAGCATCGAAAGCGACCGCGTAAACCGCCGTGCCCAGCGCTATCTGCGCGATTTGCGGCGCGATGCGGTGATCGAATACAACTGAGCCGAATGACCTCCACTCTGCCGCTTGCCGTGTCTATCGGCGACCCGGCAGGGGTCGGTCCCGAACTGATCGCCCGCATTTATGCGGAGCGTAAGCAGCTGAGCCTACCACCCTTCGCGGTATGCGGTGGCGCTGCCGTGCTGACTGCCGCTGCCGAAAAGATCGGCTTGCCTTTCCAGACCGAGCGCATCGCCGATCCGCGCGAGGCGCAAAAGGTCTTCGCAGGCGCGCTGCCCGTGATCGGTACTTTCGATGGCGAGTATACGCCAGGAACCCCCACAACGGCAGGCGCGCAGCTTTCGCTGGATTCCCTGCATTATGCGATAGCGCTTGCCACCGGCACTCGCGCATCCGGGCTGGTGACGGCACCTGTCGCGAAGTCGGCCATCGCCGCCATCGACCCCGGCTTTATCGGCCAGACCGAGCGGCTGGCCGAGGCGTGCGACTTGCCACATGAGGCATCCGTCATGATGCTGGCAGGGCCGTCGCTGAAAACCGTACCGATGACGGTGCATTGCGCGCTGGCGGATGTATCCGGCCTGCTGACGCGCGACCTGATCGTGGATCGCACCCGCATCGTCGCGCGGGCCATGCGCACGGACTATGGCATCGCTCACCCGCGCATTGCGCTCGCCGGGCTCAATCCGCATGCCGGGGAGGATGGCCGCATGGGCCGCGAAGAGATCGACATCATCGCGCCGGCCATCGCCGCCCTGCGCACCGAAGGTATCGACGCGACCGGCCCGCATCCCGCCGACACGCTTTTCGCCACTCACAAGCGCGGCAGCTATGACGTCGCCATCGCCATGTATCACGATCAAGCGCTGGTGCCGCTGAAAGCGCTCGAATTTGACGAGGGGGTGAACGTCACGCTCGGCCTGCCCATCGTGCGCACGTCGCCCGATCATGGCACGGCCTTCGATATCGCCGGACAGGGCATTGCGCGCGCCAATGCAATGATTGCCGCCATCCGCATGGCCGGCGAGATCGCGGCGCGGCGGGCCCAGACGTCGTGAGCTTGCCCCCTTTACGCGAAGTCATCGCGGCGCACGGCCTTTCCGCCAGCAAGGCGTTGGGGCAGAATTTCCTTTTTGACGAGCAATTGCTGGACCGGATCGCCGCAATCCCCGCCTCTCTCGACGACAAGGCGGTCTTGGAAATCGGGCCCGGACCCGGCGGCCTGACGCGCGCCTTGCTGCGCGCCGGAGCCCGCGTGACGGCCATCGAACGCGACAGCCGCTGCATCCCGGCGCTCGCCGAAGTGCAGGAGGCTTTCCCGAACCAGCTTCGCGTGGTCGAAGAGGATGCGCTCGCCATCGATCACGGCGCGCTGATGGGCGAGCCTTTCGCCGTGGTGGCGAACCTGCCCTACAATATCGGCACACTCCTGTTCACACGCTGGATGGAGGCAGACGCTTGGCCGCCGCAATGGACCAGCCTCACGCTGATGTTTCAGCAAGAAGTCGCCCAGCGCATCGTCGCCAAGCCGGGAAGCAGCGCCTATGGCAGGCTCGCCGTGCTGGCACAGTGGCGCAGCACCCCGCGCCTTGCCATGAAAGTGCATCGCAGCGCCTTCACCCCGCCGCCCAAGGTGATGAGTGCGATCATCCATGTCGAGCCGAATTCGGCGCCCGAAGGCGTGTCGCAAAAGGTGCTGTCGCGCCTGACCGAAGCCGCATTCGGCCAGCGCCGCAAGATGCTGCGGCAAAGCCTGAAGGGTCTGGACGGTGCCCTGGACGCGCTCGCCGCTTGCAATATCGACCCGACGCGCCGCGCCGAGACTCTGAGCGTCGCGGACTACGTCGACGTCGCGCGGGTGCTCACAAAATGAAGAAATTGGCGATCAGGTAGGCGGCAGCCAAGGCGCAGATGCCAAGCACGGCATAGGCGGTAAGCGCGTTCTGGTTTTCACCCTCTGCGGAAGGCGCAGCGACAGGGGCACTTTTCCGCCGGGGTTTGCGCGCGCTGCCGAAAAGGCTGTGCACGTCGAGCCTTTCGCGAAGCCGCACGCCGAACTCGCGTCCGCGCACCCAGCGCACCTGGCCTGCCACTTCCTGCGAGGGGAGAAGAATTGTGATGAACTCGCCGCGCTCAGGCGGATTTTCCATGTTGCCCAGCAGTCCGCGTTCCGAAACGTCAGAGATGCTTGCCTCGCGCGTGCCTTGCGCGTCGGCGACGGACGCACGCAGCATCACGTTTGAACGCTGGTCCTTCCTGTCCGTCTGCGCTGCGCCTGGCATGGTGTGTCCTGTCGTCGTCTCACTAATCGGCTTCGCTTAGCTGAATTCCCTTAGCGGCGGGTAAAGGCTTCACCACAGCTTGCTGCATTTGACAGGCGCGCCATGCGGCGTAAGGCCTTGCGGCATGACAGCACTTTCGCCAGCCGAACGGAACCTGACCCAGCATATCGACCAGCAACGCATGTTATCGCGAACGCAGGACTGGGTCGCGATCAATTCCGGAACGGAAAATCTGGATGGCCTCGCCCGCATGGCAGACGCGCTGGCCGATGCCTTTTCCGCGCTGCCCGGTGACGTGACGCTGCACGATCCCGCGCCGGTCACCGTCGTCAATGCCGAAGGGTATGAGGTTGAAAAGCCCCATGGCCGCCACCTCGTGCTGTCGGTGCGCCCCGATGCCGAGCGCCGCCTGCTGCTGACAGGCCATATGGACACGGTCTTCCCGGTCGATCACCCCTTTCAGAGCCAGAAATGGCTGGACGACGATGTGCTGAACGGCCCCGGCACGGCGGATATGAAAGGCGGTATCGCGATCATCGCAGAAGCATTGATGGCGCTGGAAAAAAGCAAGGATTCCAGCCGGATCGGCTACGATGTGATGATCAATTCCGATGAGGAAACCGGCTCGCTCGCTTCTGCGGCGCTGATCGACGAGTTGGCACGCGGCAAATATGCTGCGCTGACTTACGAGCCGAGCGCCCTGCCCGACGGCACGCTGGCGCATGCGCGCGGCGGCAGCGGCAATTACACGCTGACTTTCACGGGCAAAAGCGCCCATGCCGGTCGCAATCCGCAGGATGGCCGAAATGCGATTGTGGCCGCGGCAGATGCCGCCGTGCGGCTGAAGGAATTGCAGCACGCGGACCTGCCGATCAATCCGGCGAAGATCGATGGCGGCGCGGCCAACAACGTGGTGCCCGATCATGCCGTGCTACGCTTCAACATTCGCCCGAAAACGACCGACGCCGCCGAGCAATTCGAGCGGGAACTCACGCGGCTGATTGCCGACCTCGGCACCGATCATGATTTGTCCGTCGCACTGCATGGCGGCATTTCGCGCCCGCCCAAGCCGGTGGACGAACGCGCGCAGAAACTGTTCGACCTGGTTCGCGATAGCGGCGCGGCGCTGGGCCACACAATTGGCTGGCAGAGCACGGGCGGCGTGTGCGATGGCAACAACATCGCGGCGAACCATGTGCCGGTCGTGGATACGATGGGCGTGCGCGGCGGCAAGATCCATTCGCCGGACGAGTTCATGATCGCCCCGTCGCTCACCGAACGCGCGCAGCTTTCGGCCATCGTCATGCACCGCCTCGCCACCGGAGAAAATCTGTGAGTTTCGTCATCCGTCCGGCGCTGGCCGATGACCTGCAGCACCTTTACGAAATGGCAAAACTGACGGGCGGTGGCTTTACCAATCTCCCCCCCGATCGCGCCTCGTTGACAGGCAAGTTGGAAGGGTCGAACGCCGCCTTTTCGCGCCAAGGCGACGACATCCAGCCCGAAACCTTCGTGCTGGCGCTGGAAAATACCGAAACCCGCGATGTGCGCGGTACCTGCCAGGTTTTTACCGCCGTCGGTCGGCAATATCCGTTCTATTCCTACCGCATCAATACGCTGACCCAGTATTCACAGGAGCTGGACCGCACGGTGACGGCAGAGCTTCTCAGCCTCGTCAACGATCTGGGCGGCACCAGCGAAGTGGGCGGCCTGTTTCTCCACCCCGGCGAACGCGCAGGCGGGCTCGGCCTGCTCTTGGCGCGCAGCCGCTATCTTTTCATCGCCGCCCATCGCGAGCGGTTCGGCGACCGTATTCTGGCAGAGCTGCGCGGCATTATCGACGAGCGCGGCGGATCGCCCTTTTGGGATGCCATCGGCGGCAAATTCTTCGGCATGAGCTTTCAGGAAGCGGACGAGTTCAACGCCATCAACGGCAACCAGTTTATCGCCGACCTGATGCCCAAGCACCCGGTCTATATCGCCATGCTGGGCGAGGAAGCGAAAAAGGTCATCGGCCTGCCCCACCCTAGCGGCCGCGCGGCCATGCGGATGCTGGAGAATGAAGGATTTTCCTATCAGGGCTATGTCGACATTTTCGATGGCGGCCCCACCATGCTGGCCGAAACCGACAAGGTACGCTCCATCGCCGACGCGCATCGCGGCACGGTGTCGGACGCGGCTTTGGGCAAGGGCGAGAAGGCGCTGATCGCGGCGGGCCGCCTGAAAGATTTCCGCTGTTGCTACGGCGCGCGGGAGATCGACAGCGAGGCTGTCCGGATTGACGCGCAAGCGGCGGAACTGCTGCGGATCGGCGAAGGCGAGACCGTGTGGAGTATCGCGCGGTAACACCAGAATGCCGCTCATCCTGAGCCTGTCGAAGGATCGCTTTTTCTTTAAGCGCGGCGCAAAAGAGAAGTACGACCCTTCGACAGGCTCAGGGTGAGCGGAAAGACATTCGGATGGCCCTTCAAGAAATCAATTTCGACGGCATCGTCGGCCCCAGCCACAATTACGCCGGCCTTAGCCTTGGCAACCTTGCGGCGACGAAGAATGCCGGGGCCAGGTCCTACCCGCGTGCGGCCGCGCTGCAGGGTGTCGCCAAAATGCGGCAGAACATGGAGCGGGGCCTGGCGCAGGGCTTCTTGCTGCCGCTGCCGCGTCCCAGCAAGCAATGGCTGGATGAGATTGCTGCCGACGATGACACCGACCCCGCGCTGATCGCGGCGGCTTGGTCTGCCAGTTCCATGTGGACGGCCAATGCCGCCACCGTCAGCCCGGCGCCCGATACGCCGGATGGTATCTGCAAGTTGAGCGTCGCCAACCTCGTCACCATGCCGCATCGCAGCATGGAATGGCCGGACACATACGACCAGCTCAGCCTCGCATTTGCGGACCCTGCGCATTTTCGCGTGATGCATCCGGCCCCCGCCTGTTTCGGCGATGAAGGCGCGGCCAATCACATGCGCTTTTGCGAAGGGCACGGCGGCAAGGGCGTGGAAGTGTTCGTCTACGGCCGCAGCGGCGGCCCTTTCCCCGCGCGCCAGCATGAACAGGCGAGCCGCACCGTGGCGCGGCGGCACGGTCTCGATCCGGCGCGCACGGTGTTCATTGAGCAAAACCCCGAAGCCATCGCGGCAGGTGCGTTTCACAACGATGTAGTGGCGGTGGCGAATGAACGGGTGCTCTTCACCCACGCCCGGGCCTTTGCCGACCAGTCCGCGGCCTATGCAGCGATCCGCGCAGCCTTCCCCGCGCTGGAAGTGGTCGAGGTGCCGGAAGAAGCCGTGAGCCTTTCCGAAGCCATCGGCACCTATCTCTTCAATTCGCAACTGGTGACTTTGCCCGACGGGTCGATGGAATTGGTCGCGCCCGGCGAATGCGCGGACAGCAAAGCCGTGACCGCATGGGCTGCAGAGGCGGTCGGCGGCAATCAGCCCATTCGCGCCATACGCTATGTCGATGTGCGCCAATCCATGGCCAATGGCGGCGGCCCGGCATGCCTGCGCCTGCGCGTGGTCGCCGATCCGGCCAAGGTGGACCAACGCTTTATGCTTGATGAAAACAAGGCTGCGTTACTGGAGGATGTGATCGGGCAATACTGGCCCGAACATATCGACACCGGCGAAATCGGCTCCGACACGCTTGCCGGCACCATCCGCATCGCTCGGGCCGCATTGCTGGACGCGCTGGGGATCACCGAACTTGCCTGACATTTGCCGTCCCTGTCGGCCTCGTTTACACTCGCAGATCGGTTAACCATAGAAAGCGCGGAACTGCGCGATTGGCACGCTCGTTGCGAGGTCAAAGGTTAAAGAGAAACGGGTGCAAAAACAGGCATGTTCAGGAAGATAGGCCGATTGTTCGTGATCAAGACACGCTTAGAAGCGTTCTTGATCATTTACGCGCTGGCGCTGGGCGCAACCAGCCGCGGCGCAGCCTATCTGGAAGAGTATCCCGGCTGGCCCGGCATTCTGCTGTTCCTCGCCTGCACGGGCGCTGTGTTCTTGGCCGGCGCGAAGATCTTGGATTGCCTGAAGCACGAGCGTGCGGCGAAAGAGGCCGCGAAGGCCATTCCTGAGAAAATCTAGCAGTCAGCGCACGCTCCCAGCTGCGCTCAGCATCTTTTCGAGTATCGTGTGATAAGGTGAGGGTTTCTGTTGCTAGCTACCCTCGGAGCCCCGGAATCCGCTTCTGTTGCCCGGTGGGTCCAACCGCGCTTTAGCTTTGTAATGTCAGTCCGTTAGGACGTCGAATTACGCTGCAATAGCGAGTGCTTCGTTATCGTTGGCACTTATAGGTTTTGAACAGTTTTACGGGGTTTTCAGCCCGGGCAAAAACACTGTCTTTCAGCACACGTCGATCCTAGTTCGGCCCCATCAGGAACGGCGGAAAACCGCCATTTTTGGTGGAGCCGCCGGGTACTGCCCCCGGGTCCGTTGTACCTATTACACAGCGCAATTTATCGCCATATCCCGCAAAAACGGGCAGGACCTATATAGGCCCCGCCCGCTTAATGTGAAGTGTATTGGGTAGAGAGGCGCGCTCAGGGGCGCTTCTTCAACTCGTCGCGAATTTCCTTGAGCAGGTCGATCTCGGTCGGACCTGCAGGTTCTTCCGCCGCCTTCTCCTCCTCGAATCGGGCCGTCACCTTCTTGGTGTAGCGGACAAGCAGGAAGATGATGAACGCGAGAATCAGGAAGTTTACGATGGCGGTGATGAATGCGCCGTAGCCTATCATCGCAGCGCCTGCTTCTTTCAGCGCAGCGTAATCGCTGGGGTCGCCATCATAGCCATCCGGAGCGGAGAGGAGGATGAAATAATTGGAGAAATCCGCCCCGCCGAATACATAGCCGACAAGCGGCATGATAACATCGTCCGTCAGCGAACTGACGATCACGGCAAAGGCCCCTGCGATGATGACCGCAACGGCCAGTTCCATCACATTGCCCTTGGCGATAAATTCCTTGAAATCCTTCAGCATCGCAGTCCCCGTCCGATTGTCTTTGATGGTTATAGTTTACGAATATTCATCCCATTGGAAAGCCCCGGCGCATTGCGTTCGTGTTTGAAAACATTCGGCGGCGTGCTATATTCACAATACACCTGCCCGTCAGGCCACTCGTTCAGGAAGGACCCGCCCCATGCTCAAGCGCATTTCGATGCTGTTCGCCCTCATCCTCGGCAGCGTGGCGCTTGCCTCCTGCGGGATCAATTCGGTGCCCACCAAGGAGGAAGCCGCCAAGGCGCAGTGGGGCAATGTGGAAAGCGCGTTGCAGCGCCGCAGCGATCTAATTCCCGGCCTCGTCGAGATTGCACAGGCGGAAGCCATTTCGGAGCGCAATATCCTGACCGAAGTGATCGACGCGCGAGCGAGAGCGACTGCGATCAACATTACGACAGACGACCTGTCCGATCCTGAAACTTTCGAGAATTTCCAGGCCTCGCAGAACCAGTTGACGCAGGCGCTCGGCCAGTTGCGTACCGTGATCGAGAGCTATCCCGAAATCAGCAGCAGTGCCGCTTGGGCCGACCTGCGCGTGGCCTTGGACGAGGCGAACAATCTCGTGAATACGGAGCGCGTGCGCTACAACGATGCGGCGCGCGACTATAACACCGAGATCCGCACCTTCCCCTCCACGATCGGCGCAAATATCATTCATGGGTCCGAACCGCTGGAATATTTCGAAGCGAGCGAGACGGACAATCCCGACGTCGATCTCTCGCGCATTATCGATGAAGAGTGAGGCGCGCGCTGCCTTTCATCATCCCGATTGCCGAGCGTGAAGGGCGCGGCAGCGTGATCCGCTTCGTCGCCATGCTGTTCGCGGCGCTCACGCTGCTAGCCACGCCGGTTGCCGCGCAGGATTACGACCTGCCACCTCGGCCCGACGTGCCGGTTTACGATGGCGCGGATATCCTCTCCGGACAGACCGAGGCCGATCTCAACGAGCGGCTGACAGCGTATAATCTCGAAACCGGCCACGCCATCGTGATCGCGACAATCCCGTCACTGGATGGCGCGGTCCTCGAACCCTATGCCACGGCGCTGTTCGCGGATTGGGGCATCGGCGGGGCGCAGCGCGATACCGGTCTGCTTCTGCTGGTTTCCCGCGATGATCGCCGGATGCGGATAGAGGTGGGGTACGGCCTGCATCCCTATTTCGGCGGCATCATGTCCGGCAGGGTCATCAACAACGTCATCACGCCGCGCTTTCGCGAAGGTGATTACGATGCGGGCGTCACCGAAGGCGTGGATGCCATTCTCGCTCACCTCGCCAACTCGCCGGAGGACGCCATCGCGATAGAGGAAGCAGCCCAGGCCTCTGCCGAGAACCACCGCAAAAGCGATGGCGGCATACCTATCGGCACCTTCATCTGGATCGGCTTCCTGTTCTTCTTCTTCATCCTGCCCGCCATCACCGGCGGCAAATCGCGCCGCTATCGCCGCCGTAGCGCGCTAGGTGGCGCGGTGGGCGACATCATCCTGTGGGAAGCCGGAAAGGCCATCGCACGCGGTGCCAGCGGCTCTCGTGGCGGCAGTTGGGGCGGCGGCTTTGGCGGCGGCGGCGGGTTTTCCGGTGGCGGTGGATTCGGTGGCTTCGGAGGCGGTATGTCGGGAGGCGGCGGCGCCTCGGGGGGATGGTGACAATGCCGATATTGAGCGAAGCGGAACACAGGATCGTCTCGGACGCCGTGGAGCAAGCCGAAGCGACGACGAGCGGCGAGATCGTACCGGTCATCGCGCAAATGTCCGATGGCTATTCCGATATCGCGCTGACATGGGCCGCCGCGCTTGCCTTTACAGTGATGAGCGTGCTCCTTGCCTTTCCCGAAGCGGCGACCGGTCAATGGGATGCGGTGTTTGCAGGCGGATGGAGCGGCGAGGAGTGGTCGCTCGGTAATTTCGCCAGCCTTGTGGTCGGCAGCGGGCTGGTGGTGTTCGCGCTGGTCTGGCTTCTTTTGCTGATCCCGGCTGTGCGTTTCGCCCTCATTCCCGGCCCCATAAAAACGCAGCGCGTGCGCGATGCCGCCATCCGCCATTTCAAGGTTGGCGCGGACGGGCAGACGCATGGCAAGACCGGCGTGCTGCTCTATCTCTCCATGTCCGAACATCGCGCCGAAATCGTCGCCGACGAACCGATCCACGAGAAAGTCGATCCAGACGTCTGGGGCGAGGCGATGGCCGACATGCTGGCCGAAATCCGTGAGGGACGCGTGGCGGAAGGAATCGCTGCCGGCGTGCGCGATGTAGGCGTAGTTCTCTCGCAACATTTTCCGCGCGGAAGCGATGACGAGAACGAATTGCCCGACCGCTTGATCGAGCTGTGATGCTTCGATAGCGCAGCGCGCATGAGCGAACCCGAAGACCTGCCGCCCGAAAAGACCCTCTGGAAGGGCAAGTGGATCGAGGCGCGAAGTCGCGGCAGGTGGGAATATGCCGCGCGCACCGACGCCATCAGGGCTGCGGTGATCCTCGCCATTGAGGATGGTCACGTGCTGCTGGTGGAGCAATTCCGCTACGCGTTATGTCGTCGCACGCTGGAACTTCCCGCCGGCCTGATCGGCGACGATGACGGCGCAGACGACGACAGCGCGCTGGATGCCGCTAAGCGCGAATTGGAAGAAGAGACCGGCTACCGCGCGCACCATTGGGAGGAGGTGGGCGAATTCTTCTCTTCCCCCGGCATGACCAGCGAAGGCTTTACGCTACTCAAGGCCACGGGCCTTACCAAGGTCTCGGACGGTGGCGGCGTGGAGGGGGAAAACATCACAGTCCACCGCGTGCCGCTGGCAGGCTTTGCTGCCACCGTTGCCGATTTCCGCGCGCGCGGCCTTGTGATGGACACGCGAATGCTGCTCATGCTCGGCCCGCAACTTCTAAGTGACGACTGAGGCGCTCGCTTTGTCTACCAAGCGCAATTCTAAGAGACGCTTCACGCCATGACCGATCCAATCGACACCCTGATCGCTGAAGAGAGATTGCCTGCCGATTACCGCGACGTGGTGGAGCGGCACTGGACACCCCTTGCAACGCAAATCGCGCGCCGTGCTGCCGGCCGGACACCGCTCATCGTCGGCATCAATGGTGCGCAGGGCACCGGCAAGAGCACGGTCTGCCGTTTCCTGGAGATATTGCTGAAAAAACGCGGCCTGCGCGCCGTCACCCTGTCCATCGACGACATCTACCTGGCAAAGTCGCAACGGCAGCAACTTGCGGCGGAAGTCCACCCGCTTTTCGCGACACGCGGCGTACCGGGCACGCATGCGCCGGGATTTGCCTTCGACATTATCGAGGCTGTGCTGGCGGGCCGCACTTTCGAGATGCCCCGCTTCGAGAAGAGTCGCGATGACCGGGCGAAGCAAGGCGTCACCATATCAGGCCCCGTCGATGTCCTGCTGTTCGAGGGCTGGTGTGTCGGGGCCAAGCCACAGCCGGAAGCAGCGCTGGCGGAGCCGGTCAACGCTCTGGAAGCGGAGGAAGACCCGGACCTCGTATGGCGCAGCCTCGTCAATATGTGGCTCGGCGCCGATTATGCCCGGCTCTTTGCGCAGCTCGATATGCTCATCATGCTGAAGGTTGCGGATTTCGATGCGGTGCGTCGCAACCGGGCCTTGCAGGAAGCGAAGCTGCGCGAGCGCGAACCCGACGCGCCCGGCCTTATGAGCGACGAGGAGGTTCAGCGCTTTCTCGATCTGGATGAACGACTAACCCTGCACATGCTCGAAGAGATGCCGCAGCTCGCCGATATCGTCATCCCGATCGGGCCCGATCAACGACCCGTCGCAACTGGTGCTGCCTGATAGGGGGGCATCGTAGCCGGAGGAGGTGGGATGGAGAGCAGGGCGTGGAGGGAAGGAAGGTGGGCCCCGCTGGCCGGCTACGATGCCTTCTCTGCCTAGACCAAGTCCCGATAAAGGAAATACGGGCTTTGGGCCCGTCGTTAACCGGTTAGATACCCGCTTCGACAGCCAGCCGGATCATCTCCGCACTGCTCTGCGCGCCCAGCTTGTCCATGGCAATGCCGCGATGCATTTTGATGGTCTTTTCCGATAGGCCGAGTTCCCACGCGATCTGCTTGTTTCTCAGTCCCTTGGCGACCATTTCCAGCACTTCCAGCTGGCGCTTGGAGAGATCCTTGATCTTCTCGATAGCGCGCACCCGGCGGGTCAGGCTCGGGCCGCTGGCATCTTCATCAAGCTCGACCTGCGAGCCGAAGAAATATTCGAGTTCGCCTTCCTCATCGAAAATCGGCGCGACAACCACGGCGTTGCGAAATGCGCCGCCGTCCTTCTTATAATTGAGAATCTCCACCATCACGGGCTTACGCTCGCGCACCCCTTCGCGGATGGTTTCGGTGAGCCAGGGCTCGGTGCCAGGACCGGAAAGGAATCGGCAATTGCGCCCGACGATCTCGTCCTCGGCATAGCCGGTAAGGTCGATAAATGCCTGATTGCACGCAATAATCGGATTGTCGGGCAAGCGAGGATCGCTCACCACGGAGGCGATCGGGCTGCCGCCGATCAGTTCCATTGCCGCGTCGGCAGAGGCGTCTTTGCTTTTTCCCACCACACTATGGTCTTTAGACGGTGCCAGGCGGGCACGTAAAGCCTGCGTTAGTTCAGCAACTGCGCTTTTCCGCCGCGTATCGTGATCTTGATGTCGGCCAGGTCGCGGGCATTATGGGAGTGGGACACCATCACGATAATGCCCTGCCCGGCGACGGCTTTCAGGCGGGAGACGACCTCGCGCTCCAGCACGGCATCCATGGCCGATGTCGCTTCGTCGAGGATGAGGATGTGACGCGGCCTCAACAGGGCGCGCGCGAGGCACAGGCGCTGGCGCTCTCCGCCCGACAAGCGCGCTCCGCCATCGAGCAACGCCTCATCCAGGCCGCCGGGCAGGCTGCGTACGAGATCGTCGGCGCAAGCCGTTTTCAGCGCATCCCATATCGCATCGTCATCCGGCGTGAGGTCCGGCCAGCACAGATTTTCGCGCACCGTGCCGTCGAAGAGGAAGGGTTCTTGCGGCGCGAAGGCAATCCCCGCCTGCCATGCCCGGCGGGTCGCCGGCGTCAGTTCGAGCTGTCCGCTGCGCATCGTCCCGGTGGCAGGCAAGTGCAGACCCGCGATGAGTTCTGCCAGCGTGGATTTGCCCGCGCCCGAGGGGCCGCCGATATGCGCCAGCGTTCCGGGTGGCAGGCAAAGTTCGTCGACTTGCGCCAGTATGAGCGACTCGGCGCCGGGGCCGGCCACCTGCACAGTGCAATCGTGCCAGATGAGTGAGCCGGTCATCTCGCCGTGCGAGCCAGACTTTGCGTCGCTCTCGACATCGTCGCTCTTCGCCGCCTCGAGCTCCGCCTCGACCGTCAGCAAATCGCTATAGGCAGGAAGCGCGTAGGCCACCGACTGGATGCCGCCGAACAGGGCGATCAGGCTGGGCGCGAGGCGCAGGATGATCGCGGCCATCACCAACAGTTCCGGCCCCGTGAGGCCAAGCAGGCCATAGCCGATTAGCAGCACAGCCAGCGCGCCGACGGCGGCGAGAATCTGGATAGCGTTGCGAAGGTTCGCCTGCTGGCGGGTGAAGGCGATGAAGATCGCGCGCACTTCGGCAACCTGCCGCGCAAATCCGTCTGCCAAAGTGTTTTCGGCGCGGGCGCTCTTCGCGGTCTTCAGGCCTTCCAAAAAGCGCGTCGTTTCGCTCATTACGCTGCGATGGGCGAGGTTGAGCGCCTCGCCGGCTGCGTGGCTGCGCCTGCTCCACGCAAAAGCGAACACGAGCCCCGCTGCCAGCATGGCGAGCAGCGCGATGCCCAGCACGCTCGATACGATGAATGCGGTCGCGAGCAGCGCCAGCCCGAGCGCGAAGGTCACCAGCGTACGTGCCAGAAAGTCCATGGCGACGGCGACGCGCTCGATATTGTTCGTCATCATGTCGAGCAGGTGGGCGCGCCGGTAGCGCTTGATGACCGGCCATTGTGCATCGGCTAGCTTGCCGAAGAAGCGATGCCGTTCAGCGTCCACAAAGCCTTGTGTCAGCTCCATCAGCAGGACATCGCGGCGTAGCAGGATCGCCGCGCGCAGGATCACCAGCGCCACGAAGCCGCTGCCAATGACTGCCAATTGCTGCATGGTGCTGGTCGCCCCGACATCGCGCAGCACGCCGATCACTCGCTGCGTCACGCCCGTGCCCTGCCCGGCTGCATCGCCGCCTTGCGCAAAGATGACTTCCGCGACCGGCAGAAGGAGCATGATGCCTGTCCCTTCCAATATCGCGGCGAGGATGACGACAATCGCCGTTTGCACCGCGCTCGGCCGGATATAGCGCAGGATGCTGCGGAACAGCGCGGACGCACCTGTAGCGGGGCGCAAGGAAAATTCATCGATAGGCGAAGGTATCCGTCTCACGATCGCAGGCGTAACAGGTAGCACACGGCGATGGTAGTTCAGCTGCAAGCCGCGGCGATCAGCTCCAGTCGACAGGGGAGAAGTTGCGCGCACATGCGGCCAGCATCGACGTGATGGCCCCATGGTCAGCCGCTTTCAGGTTGGCAGGCAGCGGCTGCATCTTCGCAGGCGCCGGGAAAGTTCCGTATCCGGCAAACAGGCAGTGCCAGCTGGCCGCGGAATAGGCCTGCACCGAATATCGCTCTGCATTCGTGGCAGCGATGTCCTTATGTGTGAACCACGCGGTGATCATAGCCTTGAGTTCGTCCGACAGGTTCTGGTTCGCCGCATTGTCGCGCCAGAAGGCTGCGTCGCTGCGCTGGTTCAGACGGTAGTGCCCGACGATGTAATCGCGGATCGCTTCATAGCGCAGCGCCGTCTGGCGATTGAAATGGTCGCGATGCTCGGGCGAGAATCCGCCTGCCTCATACGCGGCTGCGAAGTCGAGTGCAGTGGCGATGACGATGTGCAGCGCGGTCGCTTCCAGCGGTTCGATGAAGCCCTGTGCGAGACCCGCCGCAAGGCAATTGCCGCGCCAGCTTTTCGCCATGCGACCCACTTTCATGCGAAGGAAGCGCGGTTCTGTCTCGTCATCCTTCAGGCCGACAGCGTGCAGCAATTCCGCCGCCGCGTCCTCATCCGAGATGTATCGGGAAGAATAGACATAGCCATTGCCGGTGCGCGTGGTGAGCGGGATATGCCAGCGCCAGCCGGACGACATGGCGATGGCGCCAGTCTGCGGCTTGAACTGCGCGACCTTTTCGGTCGGAACCACTACGGCCCGGTCGGCGAACAGGTTTTCGGCGAAGGGCAGGAACTCCCCGCCAAGCGCGTCGCCCGCGATCATGGCGCGGAAACCCGAGCAATCGACGAAGATGTCGCCCTCGATCCGCTCCCCGCCCTCGCATAGCAGGGCAGCGACATCGGTATGGCCCGATAGCTCCACCTTTTCTGCCTTTAGCGCCCTATGATCGACGCCGCGCTCTACCGCCCAGTCGCGCAGGAAAGCGCCGAGCTTGTAAGCATCGAAATGATAGCCGTACGTCGGCGGGAACGGGAATGTGTCGGCAGGTTGCGGACCGCTGCCCGCATCGGCCAGTATCGAGGCCAGGAACCAGTCATCGGGGTGCGCGGGAACATCGAAGCCGCGCCGCGCCAGCGTGCAGTTCTGTGTGAAGTCCGGCTCGCTATGCAGGTCCACTGCGCACGGGAACGGATGGAAATAGCTCTCGAAGCCCGGCCGCTCGCTCCAGCCGGTGAAGCGAATGCCCAGCTTGTAAGTCGCATCGCAGGCCGCCATCCAGTCCGCTTCGGCAATGCCGAGATGGTCGAACATGGCTTTCAGCTGCGGGGTCGATCCCTCGCCCACGCCGATGATCCCAATTTCCGGACTTTCGACCACGGTCACCTTGCCGCCATGCTCACCCCATGCTTTGTGCAACAGGCAGGCGGTGATCCACCCTGCGCTGCCGCCTCCAAGGACGACGACATGAGGCGGCATTGGCTCGCTCATCTATAGACCGGCACACCGGAACTCGCCTGCTGCACCGCCACACAGGATGCGAGAGCGAAGCAGGCAAGGCCGAGGACGAGCGCGCGGATCATTCGCCGGAAAGCGCGATCTCGATAGCGAAGCCGCCGGCGCGGGCCATGTGGACGTCCAGCGTATCGCCTTGGCGCACCGTTACCGTCCGCACATTCATGGCGTGGCGATCATCGCCCATGCCGTCCGCCCCTTCACCGTCTTCCCAGATGGTCGCGAGATATTCCGCGCCCGGATCGAGGAAGTCGAGCGTGATCGTGGTGTCGCGCGGCTGCTCGTCCGTCGTGCCACCGACGAACCACGTGCTGTCCTCGCGCACCTGCCGTGCAATCACGGCATATTCGCCCACCGCGCCATCAAGCAGGAGGCTCTCCTCCCAATCGACGCCGACCCGCTGCACGAAGTCGAGCGCGCGTGGCCAGGCGGCGATGTTCTCAGGAATGTCGGCGACCATCTGGATGGGCGAATAGATGGTGATGTAGAAGGAAAGCTGGCGGGCCAGCGTGCTGGGAATGTCCGGCTCGGCCGCGCCGCGGCCTGCCAGAGAGAACACGCCGGGCGTGTAATCGAACGGGCCTGACAGCATGCGCGTGAAGATCAGTTCGGGCACATGGCCCGGATCGTTCTTCGGCACCGCCCATGCGTCGTATTCCGCCCCGCGCGCGCCTTCTCGGCTGACCCAGTTGGGATAGGTGCGGCGAAGGCCAGTATCCTTGATCGGCTCATGCGGGTTCATCGCGATGCGGTGTTCAGCCGCTTCGCGCACCACGCGCAGGTGGTGGTTCACCATTTCCTGTCCGTCATGCCAGACGAAGGTCTCTCCGCCCTCACCGTCGGGCGCGATCACGCCGCCCGCATCGGCGACATAGCCGCTTTTCACGGCATCGATGCCGAGGCTTTCGTAAAAGGCCATCGCCTCTTCCAGCTGCGCTTCGTAAACGTCGATATTGCCGCCGGTCTCGTGGTGGCCGATGATCCGCACGCCGCGTTCGCGGGCGTAATCGGTGACTGCAACGATGTCGAAATCGGGATAGGCTTCGGTAAAACTGAACTCGCGGCCATTGCCGAACCATGCGCCGTCCCAGCCGAGGTTCCAGCCTTCGATCAGAATGCCGCGAAAGCCGTTTTCCGCAGCGAAGTCGATGATCTCACGCGCGCGCTCGGTCGTTGCGCCGTGGCGCTCTCCGGAGGCCCAGCTATGGGTGTCGAGATGCATCTCCCACCATATGCCGAGATAGGTGTGCGGCTCGAACCAGCTGACATCGCCCAGCACATTGGGCTCGTTCAGGTTGAGGATCATTGCGCTTTCGAACAGTCCGGCAGCGCCATCGGCGATCTGGATCGTGCGCCATGGCGTGTGGAAAGCGCCTTCGCGGATCACTTTCGGCCCGCGCGGACTGGGCGACAGCTGCGCGCGCAGGCGCGTGCCTTCCATGCGTCGCAGCCACATGCCGGAATAATCGACCAGAGCGGCCTCGTGGAAAGAGATATGCGTGCCATTCTCGAGGATCATGGTAACGGGCGTGTGCACCGTGGAGAGCGCGCTGATCGGCGTGCGCTCGTAGAGATATTCATAGCGATTCCAGTCGCCTGCCGGGATCGACCAAGCCTCGCCATCGCTGGCGATGCGGAATTCGGTCAGCTCCTCGGCGATATTGGCGACAGGCAGGCTATCCTGCTCGGGGAATTCCATGCGGAAGCCGATGCCATCGTCGAACACGCGCATGCGCACCGTCATCTGCCGCGCGGCATCATCCTGCTGGCGGAAAGTGACGGCCAGCTCGTTATGCCGGTCCGTAATGATGCGGCGCTCGCCCCAGGGCTGCTCCCACGTCGTATCGACACTGTTGGTGGTTTCTTCGACGATCGCGAAATTGCGGCGCATGGGATCCACATCGGTGAATGTGAAACCGATGGTGCTTTCGGTGATTACCGGCTCGCCGTCGAAGGAGACCGAATAGCTGGGCACGCCTTCGCCCGTCGCATCCAGCGTGGCGACGATGCGACCATCGGGAGAGGTTACGGTGCCCGCATGCGCCAGCGCGGGGAAAGCAGCCAGCGCTGCGGCGAAAGCGACGGATCGGATCATATTCATGGTTGCACCACCAATGCAGCAAATGGAGGAAGGCGGGAAGCGGTAGCGTCATTGACAGTTGCCAGCACCTTGCCGGCAGCTTCACCGGGCTGGAGCGACAGTTGCTCGCCGCCGGTATTGATAAAGGCCGTGACCATCTCGCCGTCGGCCACCCGTTCCAGCACGAGCATGTCACCGCGTATCTCGCAGCGGCTGATCGCGCCGTAGCGCAGAGCCGGATGGGCATTGCGCATCTTGAGCATAGCCCGCGTATGGTTGAGCAGCGAGGCGGGATCGTTCTCCTGCCGCTCTACCGAACGGCCGAAATTATCCTCGCCCACTGGCAGCCATGGCGTATCGCTGCCAAAGCCGGCGCAGCCGCAGCCGTCTTTCCACGGCATGGGCGTGCGCGCGCCATCGCGGCTTAGCGTCAGTGGCCAGTTGGCGATGGCTTCGGGATCATGCAGCTGGTCGAACGGGATATCGACCTGTGTCAGGCCCAGTTCCTCCCCCTGGTAGATGATGATGTTGCCGCGCAGTACAGCCAGCAGCAGCGCCTTCATCCGCGCATAGGCAGGCCGATCCTCCGGTGCACACCAGCGCGAGAGAGCGCGTGGAGCATCGTGGTTCTCAAAAGCCCAGCTGGGCCAGCCCATGCCTTCCTTGTCGGGCCACATGCCCAGCGCATCGCAGACGAGGCCGGGCGTCAAGGCATCGGCATAAAGGAAATCGAACCCATACGCGGAATTGAGGTGGCTCTCGCCCAGCGTAAACAGCTTCATCTCGCGGTCGGCATCGTCACCGCCCACTTCGGCGACCGTGAAGATCGCGTCATACTGGTCAGTCAGCTTGCGGATGCGCGCGATGAAGTCGGGAATGTCGGGATGCGACTGGTTGTGGATGCGCAGCTGGAAATCGAACGGGCGCGTGCGCTGCTTGCCGTTGTCCGGTGCCGGCGGATTATCCTTCAGCTCCGGATCGTGCATGGCAAAATTCAGCGCATCGATACGATAGCCGTCGACGCCGCGATCCAGCCAGAAGCGCATCACGTCCAGCACGGCATCCTGCACATCGACATTGTGCAAGTTCAGCTGCGGCTGCGAGGCGAGGAAATTGTGCAGGTAATACTGCCCGCGGCGCGCATCCCATGTCCAGGCCGGACCGCCGAACACGCTCTGCCAGTTGGACGGTGGCGAGCCATCGGCCTTCGGGTCCGCCCACACATACCAGTCCGCCCTGGGGTTGTCGCGGCTGGCGCGGCTTTCCTCGAACCAGGCGTGCTCGTCCGATGTATGCGAATAGACCTGGTCGATCAGGACCTTGAGGCCGAGCTCGTGCGCGCGGGCGACCAGCGCGTCGAAATCGTCCAGCGTGCCGAAGATCGGGTCGACGTCGCGGTAATCCGACACGTCATAGCCGAAATCCTTCATCGGGCTGGCGAAGAACGGGCTGATCCAGATACCGTCGACGCCCAGGCTGGCGACATGGTCCAGCTTGGCTGTAATGCCCGGCAGGTCGCCGATCCCGTCGCCATTGGAATCCATGAAGCTGCGCGGATAAATCTGATAGATCGCTGCGCCTTTCCACCATGGCATAGAGGATTGCGACGCGCTCATTCGGCGCGCTCGCTGACGCGGCACAACGCCCAGCCAAAGGCCGGGATTGTGAAGGCTGCGCTGCCGGGTGCGGTCGGCGCGGCGGGGCAATCGCCTTCGATTGCGACAAAGGCGCGCGCATCGTAGGGCACCCACATATTGACAGAGCGTTCCTCGCCGCTCGTGTTGAATACGGCCAGCACTTCCTGCCCGCCTTCCTCGTCCACGCGGCTGACCGCGAAGAGGCCTGGTTCCTGCTCGTAATGCCGCACCATCTGGTGCCCTCGGGTGAGAGCGGGATGGCTAAGGCGGATCTGCGAAAATCGCGCAATCAGCTGGTAGAGCGGATGCGTCTGGTCGAAATTCTCTTCCGCCGTGGTCGCATCGGTGCCGATCAGGTCGTTGTCGTTATATTCGTCCACCAGGCTGGGAAACAGCGTCTCGCGCGCCATCTGGTCGTTGCCGTCGCCGACAAAGCCCTGCTCGTCGCCGTAGTAGACGGTCGGCGATCCGCGCAGGCTCATCATCATAGCGTGGCCGAGCATCACGCGGCTCAGCAGCTCGTCCTGCGAGATCTCGGGCATATCCTGCTTTAACAGGGTGGAGAAGCGGCCAAGATCGTGATTGCCGAGGAAAGTCGGCAGGTTGAGCGCGGCATCTGCACCGCCTTCGTACAATACGTCGCCATCGTAGAGGCGATTGAGGATGAAGGTGCCCTGCCCGCGCCCCAGCACTTCGCGCATGGCGGAGGCGAAGGCGAAATCCAGCACTGCGGGCAGTTGGTCACGGCGGGTATATTCAGCGATATAGCCGGCGGTCGGTTCCTCCGCGAAGACCTCTCCGAACATGTGGAAGTTGGGTATACCCGCCTGATCGGCGCAGCGTTCCATCGCCGGAATAAATTCGTGCCAGAAGCCGGGATCGACATGGCGCGCCGTATCGATGCGGAAGCCATCGACGCGAGTGGTGGTGATCCAGTCGCAGAAAATATCGATCATCCCGGCGCGCACGCGGGGATGCTCTGTGAAAAGGTCGTCCAGCCCGACGAAATCGCCCAGCCGAGCGCTTTCTCCGGTGAAGGTCGTATCGCCGCGATTGTGGTAGTAGATCGGATCGTTGAGCCAAGCGGGCACTTTCACATCGCGCTCCGCCTCCGGCACGACCGGGGTGTAGGCCCATGTCGGATCGGTCAGGCGCGCGAAGTTCTTCTCGCTACTGTCGCCCGGCCCCATGAAGCCTTCATTGATCGGCGCACCGTCCGGCCCACCGCGCGTAGAATAGGGAAAATCGCCTTGGCTGCGATAGGCGTAGCCAGTCTCATCACCCTCTGCGAAGCGGATCACATCGGCGGTGTGGTTGGTGATGATATCCATATAGACCTTCATCCCGCGCGCATGGGCCGCGTCCACGAAGGTGGCGAACTCTTCCGGCGTGCCGAAATGGCTGTCGGGCCGGGTGAAATCGGTGACCCAATAGCCGTGATACCCGGCGCTTTCGTCACCCGGAGGGCCCTGAACAGGCTTGTTCTGGAAGATCGGCGCGAACCAGATGGCGGTGATGCCCAGTTCCTCGAGATAATCGAGCCGCGAAGTCAGGCCTGCCAGGTCCCCGCCATTAAAGAAACCGCGATGGGTCGGGTCGAAGCCATGCTCCAGCCGCCCACCTTCGAAGCCGCCGGTATCGTTGGACGTATCGCCGTTCTCGAAGCGGTCGGGCAGGACGAAGTAGATGACCTCTTCGCTCGGCAGACGCTCCAGATAGGCCGCATCGTCCATCGTCGCCGCATCGGTGCGGGCGGGCATGGTTGTTTCCTGCGCGGTGGCACAAGCGGGCAGCATGGTGGCGGCGAGTGCCATGGCAAGAGCATTACGGATCATCATGCGGGTATCTCCGTGCGGACCATGCCGCCTGTGTAGGATTGCAGGAATTCGGTGTGATTTGTCATCGGCTGCACAGCAGCGTCCAGCGCGCCTTCGACGCCTTCAAGCATGGCGCGCAGATCGCTTTCGGGCAGCGCATCGGCAAGCGGGTTGTAGCTTTGCGCCTTGACGCCTTGCCCGGCGAGCACCTGGAACCAGCCGACCTCGGTAAACAGCTCTTCATGCTCGCGGTGGATGAAGCCGGTTGCTTTCCATTGCGCGATCTTTGCGCTGAGCGTGTCGGGAAGGTCCATGGTGCGCACATGATCCCAGAAAGGTTCGCCCTCGCGCTGGTTGGCGGTGTAATGCAGCACGAGAAAGTCGCGAATACGCTCCCACTCGAAGCGGCTTTGCGCATTGAACCAGTCGATTGTCGCGGGGTCGGCCCTGCCTCCGGGGACGACCGAGAGGAAGCGGCTGATCGCGCTCTGGATCAGGTGGATGCTGGTCGATTCCATCGGCTCCATGAATCCGGCGGAGAGGCCCACGGCAAGGCAATTGCCAACCCAGTGCTGCCGGCGCGCGCCCGTGGTAAAACGAATTGGGCGCGGATCGGCCTGTACTTCGCCATCGAGATTGGCGAGCAGCGTTTCGGCGGCCTCGTCATCAGACATGAAGTCCGCGCAGTAGACCAGCCCGTTGCCGATGCGATGCTGTAGCGGAATGCGCCACTGCCAGCCTGCCTTGCGCGCGGTGGCGCGGGTGTAGGGCGTGATCTCGGCCACTCCTTCGCACGGCACGGTTATGGCACGATTACAGGGCAGGTAAGCGCTCCAATCGTCGAAGCGCGCTTCCATTGCCTCGCCAATCAGCAAGGCGCGAAAACCGGTGCAATCGATGAAGAAGGTACCTTCGATGCGCTCGCCATCGTTCAGCGCCAGAGCGGTAATGTCGCCGCTCTCGCCATCGCGTTCGACCGACGCAATTACGCCTTCCACCCGTCGCACGCCGCGTGCTTCGGCGAAGTCGCGCAGGAAGGCGGCATAAAGGCCGGCGTCGAAATGGTAGGCGTAGGGCAGTTCGATGCCCACGCTGGTTCGGCCCTTCTGCATCCGCATCTGCCGCGCGGCTGTCTCATTCAGCGAATAGGCGGAGAGCGGCTTGGCGAAGCCGAGCTGCCGGGCGCGAATCCAGTAATGCTGGAAGGGCAGCAGGCCATGCGCGCGCCCGATTGGGCCGAAAGCGTGCATGTAACGCTCGCCCGCACGCAGCCAGCCGTCGAATTCGATGCCGAGCTTGAAGGTGCCACGCGTCGCGCGCAGGAATTCGCGTTCGTCGAAACCGAGCGCGCGGTTGAAATTGTGGATTTGCGGGATCGTGGCCTCGCCCACGCCCACAGTGCCGATCGCATCGCTTTCGACCAGTACGATCCGTGTACCCGGCGGCGTAAAGCGGGATAGCGCAGCCGCAGCCATCCAACCCGCCGTGCCACCGCCGGCGATCACGAAGGTATGTGGAACAGTGTCCATCATAAATCTGCCTCTGTGCAGCGTCGTGGACGCGCCACGCTACAGTAGCATGGCAGCACAGTTATGAGACCGGCGGGGAGCTTATTAGGGAGGAGCAACTCCCCGCCGGTCTGCGACCCGTCAGAAACGGTAGGTAAAACCTGCCTGGAACCGACGGCCATATTCCTGATAATCGATCACGGCGCGCGGATCACCGACATCAAATTCGGACACGAACGGGGTGTTGGTGAGGTTCGAGCCGTTGAGGTAGATGTTCAGGCCATCCAGCGCACCGCCTTCGAACTCGTAACCGATCTGAGCATCGACGATGGTTTCGGGGCGAGCCACACGGCGAACGATGTTGCCACCGAAGCCCGAGAAATCGGCAAGGAACTCGCTACGATAGCGCACGCTTCCGCGAATGTTGAAACCGCCGCGCTCGTAATAGGCCGTGCCGTTAGCAACCCATTCCGAATAGCCGGGGATCGCGTCGATATTGCCGTTAAAGTCTTCGATTTTCGTCTCGGTCCAGCCCACACCGCCGGTCACGCCGAACCCTTCCAGCGCGCTGGTGAAGATGTCGAACGGGATCGTGGTGGAGAGTTCGACGCCGTAGAAATCGCCGCCGCTGGTGTTGACCGGCGCATCGAGCGTACCGACCAGCGTTGCAGGCGGCTGGCCTGCGGGCAGCGGGAAGCCGGCATAGTTGAACACCGTGCGACCATTGGCGATGTAGTTCTCGATGTCCTTGTAGAACAGCTGGAGCGCAACCACACCCGAGCCGCCGCCGAAATAGCGCTCGACATTGAAGTCGATGGCGTTTGCCCGATACGGGCGCAGGGTCGGGTTGCCGCCCCCACCGCTGATGAACGGGATCTGGCCGGTCGGGCTGTCCGCCGGGTTGTTGTTCAATCCATAACCGATGGCCGAACGCAGCGAGTCGAGGCGGGCGCGCTGGATCTGGCGAGATGCGGCCAGACGGAACACCCAGTCGCTGTCGAGACGCACGCTCAGGTTCATGCTGGGCAGCACATCCCAATAACGATCCCCAAGCACCACATCGACCTGCTGTCCGGCAGCAAAGGCCACACCGCTCGATTCCTGCTCGGTGTAAACCGCCTGCACACCGATGTTACCGGTGATCATGCCGGCACCGATGTCACGCTCGATATCGAACTGGAAATAACCGGTGTAGAGGTCTTCCGCGATGGCATAGGCCTTCGCCGGAATGTCGTTCGACAGGTTCGGCGAAAGGGTCAGCACACCGGCATCGATAATGTCGCGGACATCGTAGCTTACGATCGGACCGAGGCCGAGATAGCCGAGATCGGTCGAGCGCTGCAAGAACTGGCTGGGGATCGGAACTTCCCTGGCGCCATTCGCCGGCTGCACGAAGAACTCATCCGGCGTCAGGCTCTTGTCGCGGTCGGTGTAGTTAAAACCGACATGCACGGCAGATACCCAACCCCACAACTCGCGTGAGACACCGATGCGATACTGGAACAGCTCGTCATCGATAATGCGATTGTTGAAGTAACCGGCCTGTACACGGCCACCATCGTCGGGATCACCGCCCCAGCCCAGTGGGTCGGTCAGTACGATAAGATTGGGGTCGGAATAATCGAGGGTCGGATCAAAGCTGGTACCTTCGCTGTCCGAAACGAACCGAATCGTATCTGACGGGCTGGTGCCATCGCCCTGTGGGTCGAAGCCGTCGCCATTGTAACCGGTGCCCGAATAGCTTTCGATGCTCAACTCATTGCGATCGGTGCGCGAGTAACCGAAATCGAGAAACGCGCTCCAGCCGTCATTGTTTTCCCAAGCGAGGTTGACACCGCCCGAATAGAGGTCTGCCTCACGCTCGAAGATGTCGTTGCGCACTACGCCCCGCACGTCTGTAAATTCTCCCGATGTCGCAAAGCCGCCGTCCACCGTGCCGGTCGACGGGTCGAACGGATCGACATCGAAACCACCACCGAAACCGAGCGGAAGCTCGATACCGCGCTTGAACTGCTCATCGCTGAAATTCGAATAGAAGCCATCAACCGTCAGCATGAGGTTGGACGAGAGCTCCGCCTGCACCGTACCGTTGAAGCCGATGCGCTCGAGACCGGTCGAGGTCACGAAGCTCTTGTTGCCGCCGATGACATACGGGCTGCCCGGCTGGCCGTTTCCGGCATAGCCCCAGGCGTTGAACTCCTGCAGCTGGTACGGCTCATTCGTGTAGGCAACGGCCAGCGCTACACCCACCGTATCATCGGCGAACTGATCCACGAAAGTAGCGTTGGCACGGTAGCCAATATCATCGGACCCGGCGTTCAGCGCACCGAGATCGGCGTAGGAAACGCGGCCGCCGATGGCGAGAACACTCTCGTTCACTTCCAGCGGGCGGATGGTGCGGATGTCGATCGTGCCGACAAGGCCCTGGCCCACGAGGCTGGCTGCCGGCGTCTTGTAGACGACGACCTGGTTGACGATTTCAGAGGGGTACTGGTCGAATTCGACCGAACGGCTATCGCCGGTGGAAGTCTGCTCGCGTCCGTTCAAGATGGTCTGCGAGAAATCGGGGCCGAGGCCGCGGATAGAGATGACGTTGGCGCGGCCATTCAGGCGCTGCGACGTCACACCAGGTAGGCGGGCAATCGATTCACCGATGGAGGCATCGGGCAGGCGGCCGATATCTTCCGCGGTGACCGATTCGAGGATTACATCGTTGTCGCGCTTTTCCGAAACTGCGCTCTCCAGCGAGGCGCGGAAGCCGGATACGATGATGACATTGTCGTCCTCATCGTCGGCATCGGTTTCGGCCTGCTGGGCGTCGGGTTCGTCGGCGTCCTGCGCGAAAGCGACCGATGGCAGCGTCAGCGCGGCGATGGCAAATGCAGTCGTGCTGGCACCTGCGCGAAGCGAATTACGGATATTCATGTGGGTGTCCCCCGGCATATGAGCTGGCGGCGAACGCATCGCCTGTCAGCATGTCCTCTTCCAATCCACGTCCTGGAACTATCGTTTTCCCGCGACGCTTGGCTGTCATCTACTTGTCAAATAGCGCGCGTTGGAAGACAGCATACGTATACGCAATCTATGCGAAGCGCCCGATTGTGGCACTTTTGCCGCAGGCCGTTGCAGCCCTGTCATCAAAGGTGCGGCGCGACATTATTGCTACGGCGCGCGGCAATCGGCGCAGGTGTCTTTGGCCCATGTTTCCAAATCCGGAGCCAGCGTATAATGAGGACGGGTCGGTGCTTGGAGGAGAGGCGCCGCAGGAGGAGCAATGGGACGCGCGCCAACAGGTCGCCCGACCAGTTTCGATATTGCCTATCTGGCCGGGGTTTCCCAGCCGACCGTCAGCCGTGCCCTGCGCGGTGACCGTTCCGTCAGCGAGAAAACTCGCGCGCGCATCCAGCAAATCGCCCGCGATCTCAATTACACGGTCGACAAGAACGCCAGCTCGCTGCGGTCCCAGCGCTCCAACACCATTGCCCTGCTTTTCTTCGAGGATCCCACCCCCGATGAGAGCATGATAAATCCGTTTTTCCTGTCCATGCTCGGCTCTATCACCCGCGCCTGCGCCAATCGCGGGCTCGACCTGCTGATTTCCTTCCAGAGGCAAGAGGATGACTGGCACGCGCAATATCAGGACAGCCACCGCGCCGACGGGCTGATTCTGCTGGGCTATGGCGGGTACAGTTCCTATCGCAAGAAGCTGGAGCAGCTGGAGGCACAGGGTACGCATTACGCCCGCTGGGGATCGGTCAGCCGCGATCTGCACGGTCCTACCGTGGGATCGGACAATGTCGACGCGGGCAGGCAGGTCGGCGATCACTTGCTGAGTTTGGGTCGGCGCAACATCGCCTTCCTCGGCGAGATCGGCGAGGATTGCCCCGAACTGGACGGCCGCTATCGCGGACTGTTGCAGGCCATGGCGGAAGCCGGGCTTTCCATCGAGAGCGTGCTGCAATCCGATGCCATCACGACGGAAGAGGCGGGCTATGCCGCCATGCAGCGCCTGCTGGCGGATGGTGCGAGCTTCGATGCGATATTCGCCGCCAGCGACCTGATCGCAATGGGCGCCATGCGCGCTCTTGCCGAAGCGGGGCGCAGCGTGCCGGGCGATGTGGCCGTTGTCGGCTTCGACGACATTCCTGCCGCCAGCCTCACCAACCCGCCGCTCACCACGATCTCGCAGGACATCAAGAGCGCGGGCGAGCGCTTGGTAGAGACCTTGCTGGCGCAAGTGGAGGGCCGCGACAGGCCCGACAACCGCCTGCCCGCCAAGCTGATCGTGCGCGCCAGCAGCGGCGGCTGATCGCGCCGGCAGTCAACAAATACATTCGTATACGTGTTGAGGCCGCGCCGCTTTGGTGCCAGCTTCGTTCGATTGATGCGAGATGGCGACAGACCGTCCGCAGACATTGGGCAAGAGGATTACGGGACATGGCATCAGTCCAGGGCGCAGCGCCCGCAGCGCATCCGGCACAAAAGCCCCATATGGGGTGGGGCAAGCTCGCCAATATGAGCTTCGGCTTCTTCGGCATCCAGATCGGCTTCGTTCTGCAGAACGGCAATATGAGCCGCATCTTCCAGATGCTGGGCGCGGAGATGAACGAGCTGGCGATCCTGTGGGTCGCCGCGCCGCTGACGGGCCTGATTGTGCAGCCGATCATCGGCCATTTCTCCGACAAGACGTGGAACCGCTTCGGCCGCCGCCGCCCCTATTTCATGGCCGGTGCATTCATGGCCGCGATCTCGCTCTTTCTCATGCCGCTGGCCCCGGCGTTTGCCGCGCCGCTGCTGTTTGCTGCTGCACTACTGTGGATCCTCGATGCCAGCCTAAATGTCGCGATGGAGCCGTTCCGCGCATTCGTGGGCGATATGCTCGACAAGTCGCAGCACGCGACGGGCTACGCGGTGCAGACCGCTTTCATCGGCACCGGCGCGGTCGTTGCGGCGATCTTCCCGTGGCTGCTCGACCAGTTCGGTGTCAGCAATGTCGCGGCGGATGGCCAGATACCCGACACCGTGCGCTGGAGCTTCTGGGTCGGCGGCGTGGCCCTGTTCGGTGCGATCATGTGGACGGTGTTCACCACGCAGGAATATTCACCCGAGGAAATGGCTGCGTTCGAGGCGGACCGCGAGGTGGAGCAATCCGCTGGCGTCGAGGCTTTGGCAAACAAGAGCTTTACCACACCGCTATTATGGATCGGCTTCGGCGCGATCGTCGCGCTGGCGGTGCGACCGATGGAGTTGCAGCAGGAAATCTACCTGCTGGCCGGGCTGCTGATCACCTACGGCGTCCTCTCCTCCATCGCCATTTCGATGGCCAAAGACGGCAAGCCTGCCAACATGCTTTCCAGCATCGTCGGCGACTTTTCCGGCATGCCCGACACGATGAAGAAGCTGGCGCTGGTCCAGTTCTTCAGCTGGTCGGCGCTGTTCATCATGTGGATCTATACCGGCCCCATCGTATCGCAATATTTCTTCGGCAGCGCGGACCCGACGACCGACGCCTATAATGAAGGCGCGAACTGGTGGAACCTCATCTACACCGTGCAGAACGGTGTCGCCGCCGTCGCCGCGCTGGCGCTGCTGCCGGTGATGAGCCGCAAGCTCGGCAAGGCGCGCACGCATATGACTTGCCTGTTGTTGGGCGCGCTGGGCTTTCTCGGCTTCTTCGTGCTGCGCGACCCGAACCTGCTGATCATCTGCGAAATCCTGAAAGGCATTGCCTGGGCCAGCATCCTCGCCATGCCCTACGCCATCCTCGCCAGCAGCCTACCGCAGGCCAAGCTCGGCATCTTCATGGGATTGTTCAACGTCTTCATCGTGGTGCCGCAGCTGCTCGTGGCGACGGTGATGGGGACGATCATGGTCCGTTTCTTCCCCGAAGAGCCGATCTGGACGATGCTGTTTGCCGCCGCCAGCTGGACGCTGGCCGCCCTTGCAATGACCCGTGTGAAAGTCCCCGGAGAAACCGCCAATGCGTAAGTCCCTTCTCGCCTCCGCCGTCGCGCTGGCGGCGATTGCCGCCCCTGCCCTGGCCGACAATCACACACAGGCTGCCGCCAATCCGTGGCAGCCGCAATCCTTCGTGCAGATCGAAAATCCGGAATGGAGCCGCGACGCGGTTCTCTACCAGATCAACACGCGTCATTTCACGCCCGAGGGCACTTTCGCCGCCGCTGAAGAGCAGCTGCCGCGCCTGCGCGAGATGGGCGTCGACATCCTCTGGCTGATGCCGATCCATCCCATCGGCCAGGTCAACCGCAAGGGCACGCTGGGCAGCCCCTATTCGGTGCGCGACTATTATGCGGTGAACCCCGAATTCGGCACGGAGGATGACTTCCGCAGCTTCATGGAAGCCGCCCACGCGCAGGGCTTTCACGTCATCCTCGACCTCGTCGCCAATCACACCGCGTGGGACAACCAGCTCGCCACCGATCACCCCGACTGGTACGAGAAAACCTGGGACGGCAATTTCCGCCCTACCCCTTGGTGGGACTGGTCCGACATCATAGATCTCGACTGGTCGCAGCCCGGGGTGCGCCAGCACGTGGGCGAGGCGATGGAATACTGGGTGCGTGAATTCGGCGTCGATGGCTACCGCGCCGACGTGGCAGGCTATGTGCCGGTCGATTTCTGGGAGACCATGCGCGGCCGCCTTGATGCGATCCGCCCCGTCTTCATGCTCGGCGAGGTGCAGGAAACCGCCTATCACCGCGCCAGCTTCGATGCGACCTATGCGTGGGACTGGCACCACACCAGCAAGGACATCGCGCAAGGCCGCGGCAACGCCACCAGCTTCTTCGGCTATTATGCCGAGAACGAAAGCCTGTGGCCGCGCGAGGTCATGCGGATGACCTATATCGAGAACCACGATTCCAATGCCTGGGAAGGCACGCTCTACGAAAATTACGGCGACGGGCTGGAAGCCATGACCGCCCTCGCCTTCACCGGTGAAGGCATCCCGCTAATCCATAACGGCATGGAAGCCTGCAACGCCAAGCGGTTGGAGTTCTTCGAGCGCGATCCCATCGATTGGGACCAGAACCCCGATTGCACCTATGGCGACCTGCTGGTCGACCTGATCGCCTTCCGCGATGCAAACCCGGCGCTGGAAAACGGCCGCTGGGGCGCACGCATGCAGCAGGTCGTCACAGACCGTCCGCAGGAAATTTTCGCATGGGTCCGGCAGGAAGAAGGCAACAAGGTCGTCGGCCTGTTTAATTTCTCCGGCGACCCGGTCGAGGCGACGCTGGCAGACGGCCTTGCCGCCGGGAGCTACCGTGAATTCCGCTCCGACGAGACCGTGGTGCTGGATGCAGGCGATACAGTAACCCTGCCCGCATGGGGCTTCCGCCTGCTATCGAGCGGCGGCGAGTAGCGCGCTAGAAATCGAAGCCGTGCGGCAAGAGCGCGCTGATTGTGGTTTCGACCGCGTTCTCGCCCGCATGGTCGGCGCAGACGATCGCGATGTCGTGCCCCGCCTCGCGGGCAGCTTCGGCAATGGCCTGACGACACCCGCCGCACGGCATCACCGCCGTGCCATCCTGCTTTGATGCATCGACAAAGCCGCCGACCACGGCGATGCGACGCACATTGGCGATGCCGAACGCGATCTGCGCTGCGCTGAGAGCCGATTGCTCTGCGCACACGCCCAGCCGGTAGCACACATTCTCCACATTGGCGCCCTGCACCACCGTGCCATCCGCGCCCTCGATGGCGCAGCCGACATGAAACTCGGAATATTTGGCATAGGCCCGTTCTCGCGCGTCCAGCGCCTGCGCAATCAGCGGATCGGTCATGCTGCCACCTTCGGCGCGTCCAGCCGCCGCGCTATCGCGAGCGCGCCCGCAATCAGGAAAGGCACCAGCACGAAGCTGAGCACGATCTTGGCAATGGCCTGCCCGATCAGCAGGTCGCCGATCGGAAACTCGCCGTAGAATGCCAGCGTGATGAAGATCAGCGTGTCGACCGCCTGGCTGATGGCCGAGGCAATAGCGCCGCGCGTCATCAGCCACAGTCCGCCGCTGCCATCGGCAGGCGCGTTCCCGCGCAGCTTGTCGAAAATCCACACATTGAGGAATAACGACACACCGTAAGCTACCGGCCCTGCCGCCATGATGCGCGGCGTTTGCGCATGCACCGTCTCAAAGGCACTCAGATTTTCCAGCGGCATGTCCGGCGATGGCGGCAACGCCAGCACCAGCCAGATTAGCACGATGGAGAATGCCAGCGGCATAAAGCCCCACAGCACCATCTGGTCCGCCGCTCTCTTGCCGTGCAGCTGCGCGGTGACGCTGGAAATCACGACCAAGAGCAGAAAGGCTAGGATGCCGCTCTCCACTTTCAAAGGCCCGATGGCGAATTGCTTGAAGGCGAGCACGCCTGCGATCACCGTCATGCCGCCATACAGCATGGTGAGGACAAAGCGGGAGCGCGGGAACGAGTCGGTGGAGAGAGGTTCGGTCATGCCGTTGGCTATGCCGCCCGCTGCCGAAAGAAAAGGGCGCGCGCCCTTCGAAGCGTGCGTTATCTGCAACAAATTTGGGAGCAACCGCGCCGGGGTGCTGTGCGCGGCGGTTTCCAGCCGCTAGAGCCTGTCGCCGATCGTATCACCAGTACCTAGGAGTCGCGCGTGCCTCCCCAAATCGTTTCGCTTGCCGGCATCGCCGTCATCCTGTTGATCGCCTTCCTCCTCTCGACGGGGAAGAAACGCATCAAGCTCCGCGTGGTAGGTGCGGCCTTTGCATTGCAGGCATTGATGGCGCTTCTGGTGCTGCGCACGCCATGGGGTGTGGCTGCCATCTCTTTCCTCTCGGACGGGGTGATCGCGCTGCTCGACTATTCCAAGGTCGGGATCGAGGCCGTGTTCGGGCCGATGGATGCTAACCCCTTCACCAACACCTTCGTGATTGCAGCCCTGCCGGTCATCATCTTCTTCGCGGCCATCGTCTCCATCCTCTATCACTGGGGCATCATGCAGCGGCTGGTGCGCTGGGTGGGAGGCGCGATCGGCTGGATCACCGGCATCAGCAAGGTGGAAGCGCTGGGCAGTGCGGCGAACATCTTTGTCGGCCAGTCGGAAAGCCCGCTGGTAGTGCGCCCCTATCTGGCCGCGCTGAGCCCCAGCCGCCTGTTCACGCTGATGTGTGTGGGCATGGCAGGCGTGGCAGGTACGATCCTCGCCGCCTATGCGAGTTTCATCGGTGACGATCTCGTCCCGGTCCTGCTGGCAGCGGCTTTCATGTCCGCGCCTGGCGGTATCCTGATGGCCAAGATCATCATGCCCGACGATGAAAGCGATCTCGCCCGCGACGCCGCCGAAATGGCCGACGTCACGCTGTCAGAAGCGCGCATCAGCGCCGAAGGCCCCGCGGCCATCACCGAAAGCGGCATTCCGCACGAAGTGGAAGCTGCGCAGACTTTCGAGGAAGGTCACAAGCCCGCCAATGTGATCGAAGCGGCCGCGCAAGGCACGCAGACCGGCGTGAAGCTGGCCGTTGCCGTAGGCGCTATGGTGCTGACCTTCGTGGCGCTGGTGGCACTGGCCAACGGCATCCTTGGCGGCATTGGCGGCTGGTTCGGCTATGGCGAACTGACCTTCCAGCAAATCCTCGGCTGGGTATTCGCGCCGGTCATGTTCCTGATCGGTGTGCCGTGGGACCAGGCAGGGGTCGCGGGCGGCCTGTTCGGCACCAAGATCGTGCTCAACGAATTCGTCGCCTTTATCGAGCTTGGCGGGCTGGAGGATGGGACCTTCTCCGCGCGCACGACGGCCATCATCACTTTCGCGCTGTGCGGCTTTGCCAATTTCAGCTCCATCGCCATCCAGATGGCGGTAACGGGCGGGCTCGCGCCCAACCAGCGCCCGGTCATCGCCAAGCTGGGCCTGCGCGCGCTGGCAGCCGGTTCGCTTGCAAACCTGATGAGCGCTGCGCTAGCGGGCCTCGTCCTTCCCCTGTAAGAGCGCCTGCATGACCGACATCGCTTCCATCTCGCTTGCCCGCCCGCTTGGCGACATTGCCGACGAGCTTGGCCGCAGCTTTGCCGAATACGGCTTTGCCATCGTGCGCAACCATACCATCCCGCAAGATTTGATCGACCGGGCGGAAGAACTGGCGAAGGCGTTCTTCGAATTGCCCGAAGATGTGAAGCGGTCCTACAAGATCGAGGGCAGCGCGGGTGCGCGCGGCTACACGCCGTTCGGCACCGAGATCGCCAAGGATGCGGCAGTGCATGACCTCAAGGAGTTCTGGCATGTCGGGCGCGCGCTGCCCGAAGGCCACCCGCTCGCCAGGTTCATGCCGCCCAATGTTTGGCCCGCTGAATTGCCCGAATTTCGCGACGTGTTCGAGCGCCTGTTTACCGAGTTCGAGAATACCGGCGACAAGGTGCTGCGCGCCATCGCCATCCATCTCGGCCAGCCGGAGGACTATTTCACCTCTCCGGTGGAGGATGGCAATTCGGTGATGCGGCTGCTGCATTACCCGCCGCTAGGCGACGCCGCGCCTGAGGGCGCGATCCGTGCCGCCGCGCATGGCGATATCAATACCATCACGCTTCTGTTGGGGGCCGAGGAAGCCGGGCTGGAACTGCTCGACAAGCAAGGCAATTGGGTGCCCGTATCGCCGCCCAAGGGTGCGTTGGCGGTCAACGTGGGCGACATGCTGGAGCGGCTGACCAATGGCCGCTTGCGTTCCACCACGCACCGCGTCGTCAATCCGGCGGGCGAGGCTGCGCGCCGCTCGCGTTATTCCATGCCGTTCTTCCTGCATTTCCGCCCCGATTTCCGGATCGAGGCGCTGGAGCAATGCGTGTCGGAGGGCGAGACGCCGCCCGAGCCGATCCTGGCAGAGGATTTCCTGCAACAACGCCTGCGCGAAATCGGCCTCGCCTGATTCGCTTCAGGGGCTGCGAGCGCCCCGTCGCGAAAGCATGTTCCAATGCTGTTCCACGATGCATCGGGATTCGTGTTGCATCGCAGCAACGGTTGTCGCGGAAACAGGCCGGTTTCGGTCACATACAGGTCATAACTGACCGTAGTGTCATTTATCTGACCCATTGGTCGGCTTATGGGGCGGCCATTGATCGTATCACCCTCCACTCTCCAGCTATCCAGATAGGAATTGGGACCATGCAAATCCGGTATCTTCTCGCGGCAAGCGTCGCGAGCCTCGCTACCGCTGCCATGCTGCCGCAGGCCGCACAGGCACAGCAGATCACCTCGGGCATTCAGGGCAATGTCACCGACACCAACGGCAACGCCGTTTCCGGTGCCAGCGTTACCGTCACCGACACGCGTACCGACAGCGTGCGTACCACCGATGTCGATTCGGACGGTTCGTTCCGCGTCGAAAACCTGCCCTCGGGCGGTCCGTACACCGTCACCGTGACGGCTCCCGGCTTTGAAGGCCAGTCGGTCGAGAACCAGTTCATTACCATTTCGGGCAACACGGCTTACACGTTCGAACTGGCCGGCGGCGCGACCGCAGGGTCGGAGAACTTCATCGTTGTGACCGCGGCGCGCGCCAATGTGCAGCAGCTTGCCGTCGGCCCGGGCCTCGCTTTCGGCGCCGATACGCTGGAAGACTTCCCTTCCATTACGCGCGACATTCGCGATGTGATCCGCATCGACCCGCGCGTCAGCCTCGACCGCGACAACGAAGTCGATCGCATCTCCTGCCTCGGCGGTAACGACCGCGGCAACACCTTTACCGTCGACGGCATCGTGCAGGCCGACGTGTTCGGCCTGAACGGCACCCCGTTCGCCGCGCGTAACGCCCTGCCGCTGCCTTTCGACGTAATCGGCGAGACCTCGGTCGAGTTCGCGCCGTTCGACGTTGAATATTCCGACTTCACCGGCTGTCTTGTCAACGTCGTGACGAAGTCCGGCTCCAACCGCTTCACCGGCACCGCCTTCTTCAACTACCGCGATAGCGGCATGCGCGGCGATTCCATCGCCGGAGACGATTTCTCGGTCGACGAGTTCGAAGAGCTGCGCTGGGGTGCGACTCTTGGCGGCCCGATCATTCCCGATCGCCTGTTCTTCTACGCGGGCTATGAAGAAACCGACCTTGGCGATGCAAACGATTTCGGCCCCATCGGTTCGAACCTGCCTAACGAGGCAGACTTCGTCGATCTCGACCAGTTCAACCGCTTCTCGCAGATTGCGCGCGACGTGTACGGCCAGGAAACCGGCCCCTATCCCAGCACACTTGCTGAGGCCTCGGTTCGCTATTTCGGCCGTTTGGATGCCTACATCACGGACGACCACCGCCTGGAAGCGACCTATCAGCGCCTCGAAGAAACAAATGTGGAAAGCGATTTCGGCGGCAGCAACCTCACCGGCCTGAACTCCTTTGAGGACGAAGGCACCATCTCCAACTATTATTCGCTGCGCTATTTCGGCCAGTGGTCGGACGTAATCAGCACGGAAATCCGCCTGAGCCGCGCCGAAGTCGACGACCAGCAGGGCCCCGTCGGCGGCGGTGAAGCCCAGTCCGACAATCCGATCCCGCGCCTTGTCGTCGGCGTATCGCAGCCTGCCTTCGACGAGGATGGCAACCCGCTCTTCGACGATAATGGCGCGCGCATTTTCGACAATGGCGTGCTCAGCACCGGCCCGGGTATCTCCCGTTCGGCCAACCAGCTCAACACTCGCATCGACCAGGCTCGTTTCCAGGTGAACCTGAACCTCGACGATCACCAGGTAAAGCTGGGCGCCGAAGTCAACGACCTTGAAGTGTTCAACCTGTTCGCCATCAACGCGACCGGTTCGCTCTACTTCTCCAATCTCGACGATTTCGAAGCCGGCATCCTGTCGCAGGGCTTCGAGTTCTTCCCGAATGCCGATGAAGTTGTCGAAGGCGAAGCCTACGGTGCCGATATCAATGCGGCCCCGGGCGGCGACATCAACAATGCAGCAGCCGCTTTCGGTCGCCGCATCTGGTCGATCTATGCCCAGGACGAGTGGCAGGCGACCGACCTTCTGAATCTGACCGCCGGTGTGCGTGTCCAGTTCTACGAAGGCGACGCCCCGCGCGAGAACCCCAACTTCATCGACCGCTACGGTTTCAGCAACGCGTTCTCCTTCAGCGATCTTGATCCGCTGATCCTGCCGCGTCTTGCTGCTACCTACGAGCTGGACAATGAAGGCTTCTTCTCGAACACCTCCATCACCGGCGGTGTCGGTCGTTTCGCCGGTGGCGATCCGATCGTGTACTTCTCGAACGCTTTCTCGAATAATGGCTTCTCGACCGGCCTCGGCACTTCGGTGTTCTGCGACACGCGGCCTACCGACGTCGTGCAGAACGGCTCGTTCACCGGCTTCCCGCAGTGTGTCATCGACTCCGGTGCGGAAACTGCCGAGCGCGGCCTGGCCGATACGCAATCGACCGATCCGGACTTCCAGATCCCCAGCGTGTGGCGTGCCAACCTCGGCATCGCGACCGATGTGGGCACGCCGGGTGGCTTCTTCAGCGACTGGCGGATGAACCTGGATTACATCTACAGCCGCTATGTCGACACGCTGAACTTCGTCGATCTGTCGCAGACGCCGAACATTCTCGAAGGTATCAATGGCTTTACCGTAGACGGTCGTCCGATCCTGGCAGCCATCGACCCGACCAACCCGTTCTGTAACGCGACACTGGTGGGCACGGGCGGCACGCCGCCTACCTACGAAAACGTGAGCTCGGCCTGTTTCCGCTTGGAAGATGCCGCTGGCGATCCGATCCTGGACCGTCGTGACCGCGTGCAGTTCGTTGGTCGTGACGATGAAATCCAGCTGACCAACGGCCCGTCCTACAACAGCCACACGGCTTCGATCCTGCTGTCCAAGCGGTTCGATGGCGGCGTGTTCACACCGGGCGGCAGCACCTTCGTCCGCTTCGGCTATGCCTGGACGGACAGCTCGAACAACCGCAATGTCGGCAGCTCGACGGCAACGTCGTCCTTCGACCGTTCGGCAGCGTTCGATCGCCAGAACCCGGCCATCAGCACCTCCAACTACGAAACGCGCCACAACTTCACCGCTGCGGTGTCGCTGCGTGAGGAGTTCTTCGAGGATTACGCGACCCGCCTGGGCGTGTTCTTCGCGGCTCGTGCCGGCCGTCCGTACAGCCTGACTTTCGATGGCGGTGGTGTGTTTGCAGATAGCTCGTCGGGTAACGACAATGCGCTGCTCTACATCCCAACAGGTCTGGACGATCCGAACCTGTCGCCGCTCAGCGATCCGGCAGCTGTCGATAGCCTACTGAGCTACCTTCGCTTCGGCGACGGTGCAGAAACCTGCGACTTCACGCCGGGTGAAACGATCCGTCGTAACACCTGCGAAAACAACTGGTATTTCGACATGGACTTCCGCCTGAGCCAGGAACTGCCGTTCCTCGCCTCGCTGGCAGGCATTGCCGAAGACCGCGTGGAGCTGTTTGTCGACTTCGACAACTTCCTCAACGCCATCGACGACCGCGCAAACGTGTTCCGTCGTCGCGGCGGCGGTGACCAGACGGTTCCGCTGGTGCGTGGCCGTGTGGATGACCAGGGCCGTTACATCATCGACCGCTTCAACCCGGACGATGAGAACTTCGTCAGCAGCTCTGCCTCGATCTGGAAGATCCAGTTCGGCGTTCGCTACGAGTTCTGATCCGAAGCGATCATAACGATGAAAAAAGGCGGCGGCGTTCTTCGGAACGCCGCCGTTTTTTTGTCACGCGAATGTGGTTATGGCAGCGGTCATGAATACCAGACTGCTCGCTGCCCTCGCCACCGGAACCGCACTTGCCGGATGCGTCCATGCCGATTTGCCGGAAAGCGCCTCTGCTCCGGTGGAATTCCAGATACTGGCGCTCAACGATTTTCACGGTCATCTCGAACTGCCTGCGCGGCCCGAAAGCTTTCTCGATGGCGACGACCTGCGAGAGGCCCGTCTCGGCGGCGCAGCACAGCTGGCCGCAACGCTCTCTGCCCTCCGCGAGGAAAACAGCGTCACTATCGCGGCAGGCGATTTGATCGGGGCTAGCCCGCTTATCTCCGCCCTATTCCTCGATGAGCCTACCATCGCAGCACTCAATGTCGCCGGGCTCGACATCGCTTCGGTCGGCAATCACGAATTCGACCGCGGCACGCAGGAACTACGACGCATTCAGGATGGTGGCTGCGAGCAATACACTGCGCGCCAGCCTTGCGCGGTCGAACCCTATGGCGGCGCGGACTTCCAGTATCTCGCCGGCAATGTGGTGGGTGAGAATGGCGAAACCTTTTTCCCTGGCACCAGCATGCGCGACATTGGCGGGATGCAGGTCGGCTTTATCGGGCTGACCCTCAAAGACACGCCCAACCTCGTCGCCGATAGCGCCACCGCCGGATATGCATTCTTGGACGAAGCGCAGACGGCAAACGCGCTCGCCGCCGACCTGACGGCGCGCGGCGCCGATACGGTGGTGCTTATCATCCATGAAGGCGCTTACGGCCCGCAGCGCCATACGCTCGGTGCATGTCCGCAGCTCAGCGGCCCGCTCGTTCCAATCGTGGAGCAGCTCAATGCCAGCATTTCGGTGGTGGCATCGGGTCACACCCACAATTCCTATGTCTGCCGGGTCGATAGCGCGGACGGCGCACCGCGCATCCTGACATCTGCCGGGCGGTATGGCGCTTTCGTCACCGACATTGCGCTGACATTCGATCGCGAGGCGGGCCGCATCACCACGCTCTCGGGCGAGAACATCCCGGTGGATGCTCGCCATGGCGACGATGCCGAGGCGGGAGCCATCGTCGCCCGCTATGCCGAGGCGGTCGGGCCGGTCGCGAACCGCGCGGTCGGCACGATTGCGGGCGAGCAGGTTTTCGGGCCCGACTGCGGGGACACGCCCGCACAAGGCTTTCTGGCCGACAGCTATCTGTTCGCGGCCAACAGCGCCGCAGACGAGACGGAGGTCGATTTCGCGCTCGTCAATTCGGGCGGTGTGCGCGCCGATCTTTCCAGCGCGGATGACGGTGTGCTGACCTATGGCGAGCTGGCCGCGATGGCCCCATTCTCTAACACGCTCATGGCGCAGCGCTTCTCCGGCGAGCAAGTGCTACGGCTGCTGGAGCAGCAAGTTTGCGAAGAAGGCGGCGTGGTGGGGCGATGCGACAGCGCGCTGATCCCGTCCGCCAACTTTCGCTACGCTTTCGACCTTTCGCAGCCTGCGGGCGAGCGCGTGACTAGCGCCCTTCTCGACGGCGAACCGATTGTGCCTGAAGACAGCTATGTGATCGTCACCAATAACTTCCTGCAGGGCGGCGGCGACGGGTTCTCCGTCTTCACCGAAGCGCCCGTGCTGGCGAATTTTGGCGTCGATCTGGACTGGCTGGAAGCCTATGCCGCCTCCGCGCCCTTGCAAGTGCCCGTCTGTGGCCGCGTGCGCGGTATTGACGCGGATATCTAGCGCAGAATTACCGAAGCGGCGGCTCGTCGAAGCTGCGCAGCTTGCGGCTGTGGAAGTCGCCTTCTTGCTCGTTCAGTAACGCCAGCGTCTCGATGCCGATGCGCAAATGCTGGCTGACCGAGCGTTCGTAGAAACTGTTCGCCTGCCCGGGCAGCTTGATTTCGCCATGCAGCGGCTTGTCCGACACGCATAGCAGGGTGCCGTAGGGCACGCGGAAGCGGTAGCCCTGTGCCGCGACGGTGGCGGATTCCATGTCGATCGCGACCGCGCGGCTCTGGTTGAAGCGCAAGGCGGAGCGTGTGTAGTGCAATTCCCAGTTGCGGTCGTCCGTGGTCACGACAGTGCCGGTGCGCAGGCGGCTTTTCAGCTCGTCCTCGCTATCGCCCGTCACGTTCAGCGCCGCATCGAACATGGCCGTCTGCACTTCGGCAATCGGCGGGATCGGGATTTCCGGCGGGATGGCATTGTCCAGCACGTTGTCGTCGCGCAGATAGGCGTGGGCGAGCACATAGTCGCCGATGGTCTGGCTGGGGCGCAGTCCGCCGCAATGGCCGATCATCAGCCACACTTCAGGTCGCAACACGGCAATGTGGTCGCAGATCGTCTTCGCATTGGACGGACCGACGCCGATATTGACGAGCGTGACCCCGCTGCCATCCTTCGCGGTGAGGTGATAGGCTGGCATCTGGTGCTTGCGCCACGTGCCCGCCACCACGCGCGCGCGGGCGTTTTCCAGATCGTCCTTCGTCAAATGCACGCCGGGTGCGGAAAAGCTCTCGTACCGGCTGCCGGGATCAACAAGCTCGGCCAGCGCATAATCGATGAATTCCTCAACGTAGCGGATATAGTTCGTGAACAGCACGTAGCGCTGGAAATGCTCCGCCGGCGTGCCGGAATAATGCCGCAGCCGCGCCAGGCTGAAATCGGTGCGCAACGCATCGAACAATGCCAGCGGGCGGTGATCCGGATCGTCGCTGAACCACGCGCCGTCGGCCACTTCGTCCCCGATCTTTACGAGGTCGCTGGATGGAAAATGGCGCGTCAGCTCGGCACTGTTGATCGCCTGGATATCGAGCGCCGAACTGTCGAGCACGTACTGGTAGGGGATTTCGTCCGAAGACAAGCCGGTTTCCACCTCGACCGGATAATCGCGCACCAGATGCGTCAGCTGCTCTTTCAGGTACGGGCGGAACAGCTTGGGATTGGCGATAGAGGAACTGTAGCTGCCGGTCTGGTTGAGCCGCGCATAGGCACGCGCCGGGTAGTGCTGGTTCTCGTCATTCTGATAGCGCACGGTCAGCTGGGGGTAGGCAAACATGCCGCCCTCACGCGCCGCGCTGTCGGGCGTGACGCGCTCGCTGGCAAAGCGCGCCAGTGCATCGGTGAGGTTCTTGCAGGAGGCATCGTACAGCGCCTCAAGCTCATCCAGAATGGCATCGATCTTGTCGACCGTGGTCGTCATAAAACCCTTTCAAATGTCGTATCGGCGGGGGTTGCGGCAGGCTGCCGTCAGCCTTCGTCGGCGAACACCCAGTCAAGATAGGCAGCCAGCCTGATGCCCGATTGCGCGAGGCGATGCTCGACCGTCGGCATCCACCGCCAATGATAGTCATAGCGCAGGATCACGGGGATGTCGCGCGTACCGAAACCTGTTTCCCGGCCGTATTCCGGATAGACCTGATCGCGCAGTTCGGCGCTTTCATCCATCCATGTCACCGGATCGGCATCCCACCAGGCGATGGTCTGCTCTGGCGTAATGCGTTGCTGCAGGCGTTCGGAATATTCAGTGAATGAGAGGTGCTGGCGCAGGATCATCCCCTCATCCCACACCCAGTGCAAATTGGTGCGCTCGTCGAACCAGTCTACGACCACATCGTTGCCGCCGCGATCCGTGCCGTTACCGACATGCAACGGCATGTGCAGGTCGGACACGAGGTGCACGACAAAGCGCAAGGCGCGCTGCTTGTCCTCGCGCGTGGCCGCATCGTCTCGCAACACCGCGGTGAAACGCTCCAGCGCGGTGGCGGCATCGCCCTCGGGCGGGTGCTCCAGCTGCTCCGCCGACACGCCATCGGGCAGCGTTACGTAGTGGAACGGCCCTGCCTCTTCCTGCCAGAATGCCTCGGGATTGGATCGCTGCTCGTCCGGCCAGGTGCTGCCTTCGGGCAGGCCTTCATGGCCCATGATCGCCTCGATCTCGGCGCGGGTGCGCCCGTCGATATTCTCGGCGGCAATATCGGCGCTGACGCGGTGGCCGGTCGGCCCCCAGGCAGCGGCAGGCGTGGCAGAGACGAGGCTGGCAGCGGCAAACGAAAAAGCGATTTTGCGGATCATGCAATATCCTGTGCGATGATGATATTGCAGGGCTATTAAACACAAAGCCCGCAGCTAAGCAATCGCTACTGCGCGTCCTCGGTCTCCGCACGAGAACCGGAATCTGCGATCACGCGCTCCCCAAGATTAAGCATACGCCCCAACTCTCTGGATCCCTCGACCGAGAGATGAGATGCGTCGCGATAGAAGAAGGTATCCCCGCGTGATACGGTACAAACCTGGGAGTCGCACAAGGCGTCACGTGTGCGAATTACATCGTGATGATCTTCAATCATATCAATCACATCGGTGACCTGACGGTCATAAGCGGCGCTCGCGACGCTGCTGATATTGCAAGTAGCGAGTTCCTCACCAAACCATGTAGCACGCGCAAGACAGCTGCCCATGTCACTACCATCGCGTGGCGGGGGCTCGATAAACACGGCTTTACGCCCTGTCGCCTCGATCACATCCATTGTCGCAATGATCTGTGAGGCAAGAATTTCTCTGTTAGGCGGAACTAAGCGATCATTTACATAGAAGCCTTGCTCAAAATAGGTTCTGAGCGGCGAAGCGAGCACCACTGTCCGTATCGATGGATAGCTTTCTATTGTCTCGAGGGCGCGATCGTTTCGCGCGACGCACATCTGCGCAAAGGTTTCGGTATAGGTCGGAGCCTGTAAGGGAGCGGTGGCTAGGATCGGACCGCAAACCTGTTGCGTGATCTGGATGATTGATTCGTTCGACGGAAGAGTTTCTATCAGCGCGACCACGTTGTGCATGGCAAATGAGTCTCCCCATACTGCAACTGTAGGTTCGCCAGAAGTCCGGCACTGTGGATTGTCGGGCTGAAACTGTGAGCATACAGATGCCAGTCCATGATTTGGACGTAAGCGATCTGAAAGAAGCGCGGCAACCGTGGGATCGGCCGCTCTTTGCGGCAGTCCATGGGTAGCAACCGCTAAACCTCCGAAGCCTATCAATGCAGCAGCGGAGATTATAGCGCCAGCGAAAATCTGCCTGCGAGAGAAGTGTAAATCACTGGAACTTGCTCGACGTCGAAAAGGCGCCTCGACATATCGCCATGATAGATAAGCCAGCATTAGGCTTACTAAAGAAAGAGTAAAGAAAAGCCATTCTGGCACGTCACCTGCTAACCTTATCCGTGCAAAAGCGAAGAGAGGTTGGTGCCAAAGGTAAAAGCTGTAGCTGACTAGTCCGATCAGCACCACAAATCGGATCGTCAACAGCCGCCACACCCATGTGCCTTCGCGACAGAATATGATGATCAATGACGCTCCGACGGTCGGAATTAACGTCCAAACGCTGGGAAAGGGAGTAGTCTTAGTCATAAGGACTATAGAACCAACGATCGCGCTCAGCCCTAAGAGACTTCCTAATTCGGCAAGCCGGTCGCCACACGTGATGGGTTTGGCACCGACAGTCAGATAGATAAATGCTCCAATTCCCAATTCGAACGCTCGAGTCGGCAATAAGTAGAACCCGGCGACAGGAGACGCCCAAGTCGCCCATTGCGCGAGCGCACAGCTAACCACGATGCCAAAGAATATAACCCCCGCTGTCAATCGTCGTGAGGCTTTTCTCAAGAGGATCAAAAGCAACGGAAAAAATATGTAGAACTGTTCTTCCACCGCCAATGTCCACGTATGTAGCATTGGCTTAAACTCCGCAGCATTACCGAAGTAGCTAGCCTCCTGCCAAAACAAAATATTTGAGACGAATAGATTGACGGCAATGAGACTGAGTCCAAAGTCAGCAAACTCTTCCGGCAACATCCATGCCCACGCAAAAGGCAGACATGCTATTGACACCAAGACGAGCGCTGGCACGATCCGACGAATTCGCCGCTCGTAAAAACGGACAAGTGAAAAGCGCCCGTCATTGATCTCTTCAGCCACAATGGAGGTTATGAGAAAGCCTGAGATGACGAAGAAGATATCTACGCCAACGAAACCTCCAGAAAACCCTGGAACATGCGCGTGAAAGAGCACTACTGGCAATACCGCTAGCGCCCGCAGACCATCGATCTCTGGCCTATACTTCAGGTGAGCGTTCTGCGAACACATCTAACCAAGTCTCCACTTGTAGATTTGTAAAAAAGCGATCTGCGCGGAAGTTGATAAAGCTCATTAGACGGCGTGAGGCCGCGGTTTAAGTTGGCCATTACGATTTCTATCGAGCCTGTCTGCACCGGGTAAGAGTTCGCTGTTCGAAAATCGTCCAAAACCTTTGTCGGAATAGTCTGAGAACACAACCGTGATGCGTGATAATGCAGCACTGCGCGCAGTGGCATCGATTGCACTAAAGACCATTAGATTGAATGTCGAGGCTAGCGAACGAACTAGTTGTCGGTGTCAATTCGGAAAGCTCACGTTCGCGACGACTTGTAAAGACAAGACATTTCAAGAGGCAATGTCAGCGCACGCTCTCAACCGCGAAGGTCAGGCCGGAATGCGCCTGCAGGCGCTGCACCAGCTTGTCTCCCAATAATGTGGCAGGCGTCCAGAACCCGCCCGGTATCTCGTCCGGCACATCCTGAGCTAGGCAAGCAGCGGCTTGGGCCAGCATTTTCGCCGTCGAACCATAGCCCGGATCACGGTCGCCGGTGACACGGCAGCGCACCTCCTTGCCCGAGTCGGTAGTACCGATGAACAGCATGTCGAACATGCCATTGCGCTGCTCCTCAGGGCTCGGCCCTTCCCCCGGTTTCGGGAGAAACACGTTCTCCAGCAGCCAGCGCGTCGGCGGCACGGCCAGCCCGACCGTCAGCGCCCCCAGCCCCCATTTCGTCAGCCGCGCACAACGCTTGCCCCTGCCGCCCCGCCCCGTCGCCATAGCCTCCTCGTATTTGAAGGTGGTGCCATAGGCATTTCCGCTCAGCGCGTTGGAGCGATGGACGATGCGGGTATTGATCGCCGCCATGATGAACGGTGCGATCCAGCTATTCACCCGCTCGTCGAAAGAAAGGCCGACGCTGGGCTGGCGGACCGAAAAGTCATGGTCGGGCGGGCAAAGGCTGTAAGGGTTTTTCAGCTGGCGCTGCAGCTCCTTATTGCCCGACGCTTCCTTCACCATTTCGATCATGCTGGCGACCGTGCCCCCCGATGCCCCGCCCTTGGCGCGCATCACGCGCATGTCGATCCGCTCGCACGCTTCGCCATGACTGGCCTTGGCTTGGGATTGCAGGAAATGAACGCCGAGGTCTGAGGGGATGGAATCGAACCCGCAGCAATGCACGATGCGCGCGCCCGTCTGCTTCGCCTTCGCCTCGTGCTGCCCAAGCATCTTGGCAATCCAGTGCGGTTCGCCGGTCAGGTCGCAATAATGCGTACCGCTCTCGGCACAGACCTTCACCAGCGTATCGCCGTAAAGCGCATATGGCCCGACCGTCGAGATGACGACCTTCGCCCGCGCGCACATGGCCGCAAGCGCCGCCTCGTCACGCGCATCCGCTACAATCATTTCGATATCGGACATCCCGATTTCGGCGGCGACATCCTCCATCTTCGATTTCGAGCGCGCAGCGATAGCCCAGCTAACCGAGCCATCGGAAAACTGTTCATGCATGTAGCGCGCGACGATCTGGCCGACAAAGCTGGTCGCGCCGTACAAGACGATGTCGAATTTGGTGTCGGTCATTGGGCCTCGAGACGCATGTGTATATGGTAGGGCAAGGTTCGTCCGGGACGCTGCCCGATTAGAACGCCTGAGCAAAGGACAATCCTCAACGAGCGGTCAAATGCTTGACGTAAAGTCGTCGCGGCAATCCGATAGATGAAGTCCTATCGCAACGCCCATTTCCCGTCACGCGGCAAGGCAGCGTGGGAACGATGATCCTGCCGCTTGCAAATGCCGGTACGGAAGGGCTAATTTGCATCATGAGCTCAAGCCCGTCACGAACCGGCACGCGTTTATACCAAACGCTCGCCGAAAAAATCTCGCGCATGATCATCTCCGGAAAGTTTCAACCCGGAGATCGTCTGCCCGCCGAGCGGGAATTGGCATCCATGTTCGAGGTGAGCCGGCCGACGGTGCGTGAAGCCATTATTGCGCTGGAGATCGAGGGACAGGTCGAGGTTCGCCTGGGATCGGGTGTTTATGTCATCAGCCGGACGCCAACGAATGAAGGCGTAGAGCAGGATATCGGCGCGTTCGAGCTTACTGAAGCCCGCTTGCTCATCGAGGGCGAGGCCGCCGCGCTTGCCGCGAGCAACATTACCGATGATGAAGTCGCTGAACTCGAAAAGCTGGTCGACGAAATGGAAGCCGCTAACAAGTCCGGGGCCGGTGCGGGCGAAATGGTCGACGAGCGTTTCCACGCCTTTTTGGCAGGATGCACGCACAACAGCGCCATGCAATCAGCCGTCCAACATCTCTGGACTGCGCGCAACAGGTCGCCCCAGTGCATTCTGGCGTTCGAAAAGTCTCGGACAAAAGGACACAAGCCTGTAATCGACGAGCATCGCGCCATCGTAGAAGCCTTGCGGTCGAGGGATCCCGCAGCGGCCCGATCCGCCATGCGCGATCATCTTGGCCGGGTGCTGCAATATCTGCTCGACTCCACAGAAACTGAAGCAATCGAGGAAGCAAAGGCAAAAGCTGCGGCGCAGCGGGATCGCTATCGGATCAGCAATCGCCTTTAGACCGTCTGCGCATCGCTAGTTTGCGTCGGCGCGAATGCGCTCCTCGATCGGCGTCAGACCCAGACCGGGCGTATCGGGCACTTGCATGATTCCATCGACCGGAAGCATCGTCTCCTCGAAATAGTCCCAGAGGCTGGCCAAGCGAACTCTGCCCGGATGTTCCTGCGTCCGGTTTGCCGTTTCCGCCCATGCCACATAATGCGTGTGCGCTGCCGAAAGCAGAGTGGGCCGCGCATTGTGGACCGAGATCGGCAGATCACGGACATACGCCATCGATGCCACCATAATCCCGGGCGTCAGACCAGAAAGTTTGGACACATCGGGATTCAGCAGGTCCGGTTTTGCTTGATCGATAAGGTCGCGAAAGGCGAAAGGCGTGTACTCGTGCTCACCATTGGCGACCATGATATCGCATGCATCCGAAACCTCACGCGTGCTTGCATAGTGGTGCATCGCGCAGGGCTCTTCAAAGACCTCGACGCCCAATTCTTCGTATAGCGCCCTGCCCACGATGATTGCCCTCGCAGCGCGATAACCGTTGTTGGCATCGACATAGAGCGGCACATCGTCGCCGATCGCCTGCCTGACGGCGCGCGCGGTAGGCATCGTCGGATCGTCTGCCGGGTCCACGCCCTCCTCCCGGATAGCCATGCGCACCTTGATGGCTCGGAAGCCCTCTTCCATCAATTCGACTGCGCGGCGGGCCGCATCGTCCGGGGTCATCAGGCGATCCTCGCCGAGACTCCTGCTGAAAGATCCGTAAACCGGGAAACTATCGCGGACCTTGCCGCCCAGAAGCGCCCAGACGGGCACACCCAGCAGCTTCCCGCGCAAATCCCACAGGGCGCAGTCGACCCCGGCCAGCGCTTGGCTCGCCAAGCCGCCGGGGCCCAGTTCATCGACTTCGTAATAGCCCTTTGCCCACAAGCCATAACCATTGAAAACGTCTTCGCCTTCGTAGAGCGGAGCTATTTCCCGGCGCACGACGTCGGCAACCAGTCGACCGCCGGAATGTCCAGCCTCGCCCCACCCTGCGGTCCCATCGCTCGCCGTGACTTTCACGAAGATCGCCCTGCGCACGGCAAAGGCTTCGACAGATGCGATCGTGATTTGACCGACATGGCCCGCCAGCTGCGCAAAAGCGGGCGCAGCGACGAGTCCCATGCCCGCGCCCAAACCCGCGGCGGCCGCCTTGAGCGCGCCACGGCGGTTGCAGGCCTTTGAGCTATTGCGCATCGTATGATCCTTCGACGATTGCCCGATGTGTTTCACGGGTCAGCGGATAACCCCAGATAAGCCATCCCGATAGCAGCACGCCGGCGAGAGGGATAAGAGCCATGATAGCCTTCAATCCCCAAAGTGTGTCAGCTGTCTGCTCGACATTCGGCGTGTAACCTATGGTGACGAGGAGAAAACCTAGCAGCGCACCATTGATCCCGAGCGCCAGCTGTTTTGCAAAAGATGCGATGCCGAAAACCTTTCCGTCGTGACGCTGCCCTGTCTTCCATGCGTTATATTCGACTGTGTCCGGCAACATTGCCCAGAACAGAACCTGATATGCGATATTCGCTGCCGATATCAGTGCGATCAGCAGACTGGCCACGACCGGATCGCGCGATGTCGAGAAGAAGAATAGCAGGTAAGCGACGACGCTCACCACGTTGGCGACAAGCCATGTGGTGCGCTTGTCGATCTTTCGCGCGACCCCTGCCCAGAAGGGCGCAAACAGCAGATTGATGACAAGCGCAAATGGCACGATCCGCGGCACGAGGTCCGGCCGTTCCAGGTAGTAGGTGACGTAGTAAACTAGGCACTTGTTCGTCATGGTGAAAGCGAGGCTCGACACGATGATGCAGCCGAAAATGCGCACCAGCGGTCCGTTTGCGAACGCCATGCGCACGGTTGCGCGGAAATCTTCGACAGACGCGGCAACGGTGAAACCGGAAGGATTGGCATCGCGCAGCCTCTCCGGCTCGCTGGTATTCGCAAAGACGATCCAGAAGAACGGCAGCGAAATAAGACCTGTCAGGCCTGCGGCCAGAACATAGGTTGTGGACTGGGTTTCCTCACCCAGCGATTGCACCAATTGCGGCATGACAAAAGTGACGAACGCACCGCCGGAAAATGCAAAAAACATCCGCCAGCCGGCCATGCTGGAGCGCTCGCCGGAGTCTTGCGAAATGCGGGCTGAAAGAGAGCTGTAAGGTATGGACACCAGCGAATAGGCGGTGCGCAGAAAAATTTGGCTCAGAAGCGCATAAAGAAACAGGCCGCCCTGCTCCCAATCGGGTGTCAAAAAGGCGAGCATGAAGGCCACCACAAGCAGCGGTGACGCGAAGATGAGATAGGGGCGATAGCTGCCCCATCGCGTCCGCGTGCGGTCTGCGATGGCACCGATCACAGTATCGGCAAATCCGTCCCACAGGCTGGCGATCAGGAACACTGTACCTGCAAGCGCCGCATTCAGCCCGAGCACATCGGTATAGAAGGGCAGCAACAGAAGGTTGAGTGTTTGCCAGAATATGTTGAAACCGAAATCGCCGACCGCCCAGCCAAGCATTCCGCGACGCGCCAGGGGCCTGATCTCGCTCATTCGGCAGTGCTCCACAATCTGCGCAGCATCCACGCCGCCATTTTCGGTTCGCGCGTACGGGTGAAAACGCCCTTTAGATTATGCACAACGCGTCGACCGTGTTGTGCCGTGCGGAAATCTGCAAAATTCCAGACATGGCCACCGGCAACGGAAGGATGGTTTTCTATCGCTTTCCAGTAAGCGGAGATGAAATCCTGCTGATATTCTTCCGTGAAAAGCTGATCGTAACTTGCGTGTTGACCAGCCATCGCATCTGCACCGAATTCCAGCACGACAATCGGCTTTCCTTGAGCCGCGATTGCATCGAAATCCTTATCCAAAGCATCGACAGCGGCGTCGAGGCGGCCCGGTATCGTGTACCAGCCGTGGTAGCGGTTGATTCCGAGAAAATCCGAATGAGCAAACGCCGGGTCGTCATTACCGGCATAGCCGACATTGGCATGGCACATCGGTCGGGTTGGATCGAGTGTACGCGCATGGGCGAAGAGATTCTGCCAATATGGCTCAGAGGACTGGCGATATTCGCGCTCTGCCAGGTAGCCGGGCTCATTGGCGAGCGACCACGCAATCACACAGGTGCGGTTCGCGTCGCGGCTGATGAGTTCGCCAACCGCGCGCTTGTGGTTGGCAAGCACCGCCTCGTCGACCAGCCGGAAATCGAGATTGATCGAAAAGACCTCGTCAATCACCAGGATGCCGAATTCGTCCGCGAGGTCGAGAAACTCTTCGCTATACGGATAGTGCGAGGTCCTTACCGAGTTCGCGCCGATCCATTTCAGAAGATGAAAATCCTTCACCAATTGCGGCATGTTGACCGCCCGACCGTGCAGTGGGGACTCCTCATGCTTGCCAAAACCCTTCAAGACGATTGGCGCGCCATTGAAAAAGAGCGTCGTGCCTTCGACCTTAAAGCTGCGAAGGCCGATCCGCTGCTCGCACATATCCAGCACGGTTCCGTCGGGCGAGAGCAGTTCGAGCGACAAGCGGTAGAGATGCGGGTCTTCGGGAGACCAGAGGCGCGGCGATGCAGGGTCAAGCCGCATTTCAGCTTTTCCGGCATCCAACTTCGCTTCGCGTTCGGTGCTTGTGATGCCGTCCGACAAGGTCGCGCGAATATGTCCAGCACAGCCCGCATCGACGGAGAGGGTGACACCTGCAAGATCAGAAACTGCGCGCCATCCCGTGATTCCTCCGGCCGGTCGCTGCAGTAACAGGACGGGCCGGTTGAGGCCGCCGTAAGGGAAGAAATCGAAACGTACCGCCGGTAGGTATTCGTCCTTCGGTCGCCCCTCTTCGGCGTATGTCGCGCTGGTGATGCCCTGCGTTGCCTCGTCCGATCTGAGCTGCGCGTCTACCCGCACGACAAGCCGAGCTGTCCGACCGTTCGCCAATTCTTTGGGAATGGCGCATTCGAAAGGCAGCATAGGCGCGCTGCTCCGACCGACCGACACGCCATCCAGCCAGGCCTCGGCATAGTAATCGGCCGATCCGAAACGCAGAACGAGCTCATTTCCTTTCGCCGGTTCGGGAAGGAAAACATCGGTCTGATACCAACCCGCGCCGCAGAAATTCATATATCCGGCCTCGGCAAGCTGCTCGTTCCAGCTTCCCGGTACCGCCACGTGAAAGGCCTCACTTTCGGCGATGCCCTTTTCCCAGTCGGGTCTCGTGCCCTCTTTTTCGAAAGCGACGCGCCAAAAGCCCGACAGATCCCGCGCACTGCGGAACGAATTGTTTTGCGGGCCGATCAAACCGGCATCGCTTCTGCGGGAATGATGGCGCCGGGATGCATCACCACCTCGCCTGCCAGCCTGTTCCCCGCCGCTGCTGCTTCCAGTGCGGTGGCCCCTGCGAGGTAGGCCGAGAGAAACCCTGCGTTGAAGGAGTCGCCCGCGCCCGTAGTGTCGTAAGCATCGCGCGGCTGAGCAATGGGAACTCGCTCGGCGGTGCCATCTTTCGATGAGACGACGGCTCCTTCTGCGCCTACCTTGAGCACGACGAGATCGACGCCTGCATCGTGCCAACGGCGAATTGCTTGATCTTCATGTGTATCGCCGTGGAGCGCCCGCTCATCGTCGAATGTAGGAAGCGCGATGGAACAATGCCCGGCCATAGATGCGACTGCTTCGCGCGCGGCAGCAGGATCGGCCCATCCGCGCGCACGATAATTGCCATCGAACGCGACATGCCCTCCCCTGGCGCGCACGGATCGAGCGAGCTCGGCAATCTGCGCTCGATAGTTCCTGTCGAAAAGTGAGAGCGTGATGCCAGAGAGGTAGAAAACGTCGGCTTCCGACGCATTCTGCAACGCTTGCGCGCTACCTTCAACTTCATGGAAGCCGCGGGCAGCCGAACTGTCGCGCCAATAGGTAAATGTGCGTTCTCCGCTGGCGTCTGTCTGGATTGCATAGAGGCCGGGCAGGCGGTCATGATGAACGAGCAGGAGATCGTCGCAGACTCCCTCCGCAGTAAGAAAAGCCCGCATTGATGCGCTGTAGGGGTCTTGCCCGGTCGCACTCATGAAATGCGTTTCCAGTCCCAGCCGTGCGCAATAAATGGCCACATTGGCGCAGTCGCCACCGAAGCTGATGCTCCACATTTCCTGATCGGGAACGCGGCTCAGTTCGATCATGCATTCGCCGAAACAGACGATGCGCTGGCTTCGCTGTGGACCGGTCACCTCGTCACCAGTTCCACATCGTGCCGTCTTCCAGGCGCGCGACCGGCAGCTGCATTGGCTTGTAGGGATACTTGGCCGCCTCTTCCTCGTCGATATCGACGCCGTGTCCGGGCGTCTCGCCTACCAGCAGGTATCCGTCCTCGAAGGCGTAGTTGTGGGGGAAGACAGCGTCGGTCTCCGGCGTATGCCGCATATATTCCTGTATGCCGAAATTGGGGACCCAGCTGTCGAAATGCACGGCCGTTCCCAGCGTCACGGGGGAGAGGTCGGTCGCACCATGGCAGCCCGTGCGAACCTGGTAGATTGCTGCGTAGTCAGCGATGCGGCGCAGCCCGGTCACGCCGCCAGCACCGACAATGGTGGCGCGTATATAGTCGATCAGCTGTTCACCGATGAGATCCTTGCAATCCCAGATCGTGTTGAAGATCTCGCCGACGGCAAGCGGCGTGACCGTATGCTGACGCACAAGGCGGAATGCCTCCTGGTTTTCGGCAGGCGTACAATCTTCCATCCAGAAGAGTCTTGCAGGCTCGAGACTCTTGCCTAGCCGTGCTGCCTCTATCGGCGTGAGGCGATGATGTACGTCGTGCAGGAGATGGTGGTCGAAGCCAAACCGGTCGCGCAATGCCTCAAACAGCTTGGGCGCGTAGTCGAGGTAGCTGGTTGTATTCCAGAGCGTCTCGCTAGGGAGCGCGGCATCGGCTGGCTCGTAGTACAAGTCGCCCCGGCCGACGCCATAGGCGCCTTTCACACCGGGAATACCTGTTTGGGCGCGGATTGCCTTATATCCCATCTCGATATAACGACCTACTGCATCGACGGTCTCGTCGATATCGCCCCCATTGGCATGTCCGTACACCATCACGCGGTCGCGGCTCTTTCCGCCCAGCAGGTCGTAAAGAGGCATCTTAGCCGCCTTTGCCTTGATGTCCCAAAGCGCGACATCGACAGCCGCAATCGCACGCATGGTGACAGGACCTCGGCGCCAATAGGCGCCTCGATAAAGGAACTGCCAGATGTCCTCGATCCGGCGAGCATCCTTGCCTATCAGTGCAGGGCAGACGTGATCCTCGAGATAGGAAACGACGGACAATTCGCGGCCATTGAGCGTCGCATCCCCAATGCCTGTCAGCCCGCCTTCTACCTCGATCTTGAGGGTGACGAAGTTGCGCCCCGGGCAGGTCACTATGACGCGTGCCGATTTGATCTGCATGTCGATTATCCTCCCGCCGCCCGTTTGCGAGATGAAACGGATCGAGTTGTTTCTTTCACCGGGAGTATTGGCCTGTCAAGTCTCAGACATCTGTCTTACCAATTTGCGAAGCATGCAGCTAGTCATGGACATACGATCGCAGACGGCTGCCACTGTCCCGAAACCGCGACCTACCGGGCAACCGACCTCATCCAATTCTCATAGGCTTGGGCGAAAAGTTCGACACGCTCGGGATACAGGCCAGCGACATTCCGGGTTTCAAGGGGATCGGCGGCAAGATCGTACAATTCCCACGATACGGAATCGGCCTCGCCCGTTTCCGCGTGCGAAACGAGTTTCCAGCGACCCTCGCGCACCATCCGGCCACCGCCCCATTGATTGAAGATCGCGCGATCGGCTGGAGAGGTTTCGTCCGAAGGGATCAGCAGGCCCGACAGGTCGATACCGGCAAGCGCAGGACTATCCGGCTCCGGGCCAGCCGAAGGATCATATTCCCGCCCTGTCAGAGAAAGAAGAGTGGGGTGCAGGTCGATCAGATGCGCCGGCTCCGTCACGATTGCGCCTGCCTGCCCGACACGGTCCGGCCAATGGGCGATAAAGGGAACGAGCAGCCCCCCATTGAAGCTGTAATTCTTGTAATAGCGAAGCGGCGTGTTGGCGACCTCCGCCCAATTCCTGCGCAGGCTTGCCCAGCGGCCGACCGTTCCAATCGGGTTTGCCGATCCGATATCGGTGCCCTCTTGGGTCAAGACCTCTTCCGCACTTGCGCCGTTGTCGGACGAGAAAATGATGAGCGTGTCGTCAAGCTCTCCCTGATCTTCGAGCCAATCCAGTACGCGGCCGATGTTGCGATCGAGATTGTCGATCATCGCCGCATAAACTTCCATCCGGCGCGCCTCGTCCTGCCGCTCCTGTTCACTGAGGCGCTCCCAGTCGTCCCATGCCGGATGGGGTCTTGGCGCTTCGGCAGCGATCAAACCCATGGCCGTCTGCCGCGCATATCTGGCATTCCCGATGGCGGCGTATCCGGCATCGTAACGACCCTGATGGCGCGCGATGTCTTCCGGTCGCGCGTGCAGAGGATCGTGCGGAGAGGTGTAAGCAAGATAGAGCAGCTTCGGCTCGTCGCGATATTCGTCGAGCAACTCGATCGCCCAATCGGTAAAGGCGTCCGTCGCATAGAAATCGGCATCGGTACCGTACAAGCCGCGCCGACAGTCACGGTCGACGCACCACCAACGCCCATCCTCCTCCTTCCGCGCGGGCTCCGCCTCGCCCGCGCGTGCCTGCGTGCCCGGATTGAAGTAATTCGCCGCCCCGTCACGCAATCCACGATATCTGTCGAACCCGCGATCCATCGGGTGGGTGGTGCTGTGGTGTTTCCCGACCATCAAGGTGCGGTATCCCGCTCCGCGCAGACTCTCTGCAATTGTCACGCCGCCCTGCATGGGCACGCGCGCCGACCTGTCCGTGCCGGTCTGCTGCGGATAAAGCCCGGTCAGCAGGGCGGAGCGAGAAGGAAAGCATTTGCCAGTGGAATGAAAATTGGTGAACCGCACACCGCGCGCCGCCAACCTGTCGAGGTTGGGCGTGGGGACCTCAGAGCCGTAGCAACCGAGATCGGCAAATCCCATATCATCGGCCAGTATTATGACGACATTGCGTGGTGCGGCCGGACGGGCAGAGTTTGCCATTCCGGCGCCGGACTGGCGAGGAGGAAGGGCTCCGTATGCCGCGAGCAGGCCGAGCATTCCAAGCACGGTCCGCCGGGCGAAAGTCGGTCTTTTTGCTATGCGCACGACTCCGTGATCTGCTGCAGCGAAGACAGGTAATCCGGATCGAAGGTGATGCCCAGCCCCGCCCCCTGTGGCACCGGCAGCCGACCATCGCGTGCTACGAAACGGCCTCCGCCGAGCGTCATCTCGTAAGGCACTTCATCGGGATCACCCTTATATTCCTGGTAATCCGTCGTGTTTTCCAGAAGGCTGGCAAAATGGGTGGCATACAGACTGCCGAGGCCTCTTCCGGAAATATGCGGTACGGTCTGCTTTCCCAGCAGCGCCGCCATCCGCGCGACACGCATGCTTCGCACAAGGCCGCCGAAATAAATGAGATCGGGCTGCACGATCTGCAGCGAATCCGTCGCGAGATGCCATTCCAAGGCCCGCATGCTGGAGTCTTGCTCGCCTCCCGCGATCGGGACCGCAAGACTGTCGGCGACGATCTTGTTTTCGATAAGATGATCGAACGGCACCGGCTCTTCAAAAAAGCCGTAATCGTGCTCCTCCAGCATACGACCGAAATGTAGCGCGGACTCCACATCATAAGACCCGTTGGCGTCGGCATATATCACCATATCTGGGCCGAAGGCGTCACGGACCATGGGTATCAGCGCGCTATCCCGTGCATCACTCTGCTCCGTCTGGTGCATGCGCGCGCCGAGCTTGAATTTCACAGCCCGAGCGCCGCTTGTGCCGACGTCGCGCTGTAAACGCTCCACAACCCATTCGGCGCTCCGCTCCCTATCCCCGTTGGCGTAGTAGACACCCGTACTATCGCGAACCGGATCGCCCAACAGCCTGTTGATCGGAAGGTCCAAGCGCTTGCCAAACAGATCGAGCACTGCAAGTTCCAGCCGCGCGATGGCACTCCAGAACGGCAAGCCCTGCCACTTGTAATTGCTGTCTTCGAGATAGACACCTTCCAGCAAGGCCTCGTAGTCGCGCAGATCCTTGCCGATGAAGAAAGGCGCGATGCGATTTTGCAGGACAGGCCAGAAATCGGGGAAACGGCGATTATTCGTGAGCGTCCATCCCACACCGCCATCCGTATCCATGATCCGCACGAAATACTGATCGTCGCGCCTGAGGATGTCGATCCGCTCCACGATGATCGGCGTGTTTCCAAGCAGGCTGCGGCGCAGCACCGGCTGCGCTGCGACTGCGCGCAGACGCGCCACGAGATCGCGAGACGGGACCGCATCGGAAACTTGCTCTCGATCCGATGAAAATGCCACGCGAGGAAGCGCCATGCCGCTCGCCGCAAGCGCCCCGATGCCCGAAATCCTGAATAAATCGCGGCGTTCCATTCCCACCTCCCTTTGCCTCACCCAAAGCTTGCGTTCTGGCACCACCGAGGTATTACCAATTAAAGATTTGGTCAAACCAATCTCGAGTGGAGTGTCGTTGTCCACTGGGGGTCGGCAAGCGCTGGCTTTGTATAACAGTCGCGGGGTTGTTCTCACATTCCCTTGGATAAATCGGTGCGAGCCGATTGAGTGAAGGAGCAACCGATTACCTCGGATCAGGGCGATGAGGCGTATTGGTCGGGAGAGATCGTAGTGTCAGAATATTTCTCGCATGCCGTTCATGCCGACGACTCGGTAGCATTGATGCTCTCGTCGCCGCGTGTGGGCGAACGATTCAAGCAAGTGGCACGCGACTATCCGTCCTTGATGCGAATGGGCTCCATTCAACGCGCGGGTCGCTTTCTCATCGAACCCGTGCTGACGGATATTCGCAACCGCCCTGAAGACGCGCGCGGCGCGGCGTATGACCGGCGACTGGCGATCGCATTGTCGCTGCTTTCGCACATCGCGGCAGACAGCTATTTCAAGCCTGTCTACCGGGAGATTGCGACCGAATATTACGACAACGAATATCGCCATTCGCCCAGCGACATGCGGATCATGCAGGATACGGCTTTGTGGCATTTGCGGCGCGAGATGCCCCTGGCCCAGAACGATCCGAAATATGATCCGCTCGTCTTCGAGCACGCATTGCGCTTTACATCGCAGCAATCGGCTGAACAGGCGCGCCATTTGGAGCATATGTTCGGTGGCCTCATCGTCCAGCAATTGCTGCAGCTGCATGAGCTGTATCCTGAGGGTGCCGATGCTGGACGAATGCTCCGCGGCTACATCATCGCGCTCGATCCTATATATATCGATACCGCTCGCTATGCCGATCTTTCCGCTCAGCCGTACCTGAACCACGCGCAGCGCTATCTTATCGAGCCGCGTTTCTATGATCCTGCCGACCCGTTCATCGCCTTGAGTGTCGATGTGCAAAACGGCGCAGACCCGGATCCCGACCGCTTGCAGGAAGCGATGTCCACCGATCCAGCCACGCTATCGCAGTGGGGCACGTCTTTGCGTTTTGCCGTAGAATTTTTCGAGTCTGCTCAACGCTATGTCGACGGCGAAATTGCACTCGGCGAATTCACCTCTTCCCTCGAATTGGAGGACTGAAGATGAACCTGATTTCCGGCAAATTTCACTGCGACCGGCGCACACTCTTGGGCGGGATCGCGGCCCTCTCCGCGTCACTGGCAATGCGGGCGACCGTCCTCGCGCAACGCGGGCGGTCGGCAACCGGGCTTCCACCATCGCTCATGCGCTCTGCGGTGATCCACGATGCACTGGTGCTGCTGGTATCCGATGAAGATATGGACGGCGAATGGCAGGATGCCTTCATACCGCTGCCGCTCGAAAAGTCATGGGAATTCTCTTACGCTTATGGGAGCAGCGCTCTTGCAGAGCGTCGTGACCTGGTCTTCTCGGTCATCGCCCGAACGGCCGAGCAGTGGGAGGGGCGCGAAGAAGCCTATGGCGACCTGCAACGATACCGTGGCGGAATGGTCGAGCGCGAGCTCGTTGCTGGTGCCGGACTAGCTGCCGCCTTGGCGTCCGAACAGCAACTGACCGTTTTTCCGCAATTTGCAGATCCGATGGATCTCGACGCACATTATCTGTCGGGCATGCTCGGGCCGGAATTGCCTGGCGAGGAGATGATGGCCCGTCTCATTCGGCTTCAATTCGAGCGGGCGATGATCATGATGCATACTGTGGAACCCGACCTTGACGGGACGGGCAGCGACGATGCGATGGCAATGCACGCTGTCGACAATATCGATGTCGGCGATGTGAACCGGTATCTCGACAGGTATGTGGAATGGGTACTTGGTGCGGATGATTTTTTCCGCTACTCTCGCAAGGCGCACGATTGCGGCAGCCGGCAACCGGGCCGCTGTCGCGGCGCTCTTCGATAAAGACGATGCAATTGTGCGCGCGGCGCGAGATTATCGTATCGGCCTCGGCACCCCCAGCACACCGGGGAGCTGGTCGGCGCAATCACCCGGTACAGCATTCGCGCGTTGTGTGCAGGCCGGCTATATGGCGACGCGACTGATGGTCGATGCAGCGCGTTATCCGGATCGACGGGCAGAAGCCGAGCGAGACCTCGCCGCACTGCTCTGAGGCTAACCTTCGGTCACAAGGACGTGTCTCCAAGGCGCGTTAGCGAGATACCCCGTCGCTGTCCAAGGGCAGGTCATACAGCACATCTTGCATGAACATGTCGGCACGCGTACTGGCGCCATGCTGTTCAACAATCGCGATGTCATTAAGACTTAGGCCGCGAATATGGCCTAGGGCGAAGTGCGCATTTGCCGAGGAATAGTCCACGCTACCTCTCTGTCCCTCAATTTCAATATTGCCGCGCGGCTTGCTTGAAGCGGTAGCAAGATCGATCGGGCCGCTTACCGATATCGTTATGTTCTGTAGCGACAAACCTTCAATCGGCGCCTCAGGGTTGCCGGCGATAAGACTGGCCCCGCCAGTCATGATCGTCATGTCGCGGAATACGGTGTCGACTACCCTGCCGAGGGAGCGATCCGCGTCGCGCCGATCGATATCGATGAATATGGGGAACTGGCGCAAGTGCCTGCCGCCGGTCTCTATATCAATGTTTTCAAAGACATTGTTTTGATGCATGCCGCCGTCGATCATGAAGATGGCTATGCCGTAGCGCGAATTCCGGATTTGCAAATTGCGGAAAACGGAGTTGGTCACGCCAACATGCGAGCTGGTGCCGAACTTCAAGGCCGCGTCATCGCTTTCGAGATAGCTGTCTTCGACAAGAATGTTGTCGACCGGTCGCTGACCGGATTTGAGGACAATCGCATCGTCTCCGGTACGAATATCAACGTCACTGATCCGCATATTGGAGGTATCGCGTATCTGTATGCCATCCGTGTTCGGGCTGCGGGGATCATTCCGGATGGTGATGCCCGTCGCACTTACATCCGAACACGCATGGAACCGCACAGCGTAAGCAGGCATGTTCGTCATGGTGATGCCCGAGAGGTGCGTATCCCGGCAATTCGCCAATTCGATGACAGGCCCGGGCCGCGGTAGTGTGGGTCGCCTCAGGCCGCTATCATAAAAATCCTCGTCCCAGAATGCCTCGCCATTGCCTTCGATCCGCCCTGCCCCATCGATCCGCAGCCCGGTTACACCATCGGCCAAAAGCGCAGCGCGTACGCTCGCCGTCCCTTCATCCTGCCGGATGATCGTTTCGGGGAACAACGCAATATCGGGGTGCAACGAAAGGACCGCGCCATCGTCGATCAGGAAGGTCATGTTCGAGCCCAGACGCACGGTACCGGTAGACCAATCGCCGGCCGGCACCAGCACAGTACCGCCGGTTCCGGAACATTGATCGACAGCCTGCTGAATAGCGTCAGTGTCGGCCGATTCGTCTCTAGAAACAGCACCGAAATCGCGAATGTCGCAGCGCTGAGAATTGCTAGATGCACCGGCAGCAAGGGGGAATGCCAAAAGCGCAGTTAAGGCAGCGAGCATCCCGCCGACAAAGCGAGCCCAATGGCGCTTCACGCTTCGCCCGCCTTTCTCCGGTAGAAATCTTGGAGGACAAAGAATGCCTGTTTCCTGCCGCCTTCGGGAGATACCAGTCCTTTCCGATTCCATAGATCCTGAAACCGACCGTGCCATCGCCGCGGCGAACGAAAATCCTTGAGCAACCAAGGCGCAAGACCAACGCATCCCGGCGTCGTTTCTACGACCTTCAGCGTTTCCTCGTAAAGCCAAGCCTGATAGTCTTCGGTCCAGCGTTCTTCCCGAGGGCCGCGGTGGCCATAAAGGGCACCCGCTCCGAACTCCGAAAACATCATCGGTTTTTCATAGCTGTTGCGGAACGAGACCTGCGAAATTTCGCCAGGCGTGCGATTGCCGTACCAGCCCTCGTATTGATTGATCGCCACGACATCGAGGCTCTCACCAAGCGGATCGCGCACTTCGATGATACTCTCGCCGTCGCGCACGCCGCCGACATCGACGTTCTTGTTGAGCGCGGCGGTAATAAGGCGCGAAGGATCGAGCGATCGCACGTCGGCAATTACCGTTTCGAGAAAACGTGTCCTCTCTTCACTTTGCGGTGTTTCGTTAGCGACCGACCACATGACTACGCTCGCTCGCGATCGGTCGCGCATGACCAATTCCGTCATCATCTGCCGGGCGAGAGCCAAGGTGCGCGGGGAATCGTAGGCAATTTCCTCCCAGTAGACCGGGATTTCCGCCCAGAGCATGATCCCCATTTCGTCGGCCAGTCGAGCGACGTGATCGGCATGAGGGTAATGTGCCAGTCGCACGAAGTTGCAGCCAAGCGATTGCGCCTCCGCCAATAATGCCCGTGCTTCAGCCTGGCTGACTTCGCGCGTCGCCTCTGGGCCGAAAGCCTCTTCATGCATGGAAATGCCGCGAAGGAATATCGGCTCGCCATTCAGCAGCACTTCGCGTCCTCGCGTTTCGATCGTGCGCAAGCCTATGGCATCGATCAAGCGATCGCTCTGCGTTTCGACCGTCAGGTCGTAGAGCTGCGGAGCATCCGGTGACCAGCGGGTAAGGCCCGCAATCGCGATGCGAACAGTGGCGCGGCCCTCCGCATCGGTTTGCGCAGCATGCGTACCATTGGAACCGGAGAGTGAAACATCTAGCGAGGCATTGCCTGCGGATTGTCCGTCCAAAGCGATATCGACCAAAAGCTCGTCGCCATCGAGCCGCGCATACACGTCGCGAATATAGTTGGCCGGAACTTCCACCAGCCAGACGGAGCGGGTAATACCGCCCCAGTTTTTCCAGTCGAAATCGAGACCGGGAACGGTCTCTGGCCCGTGACGACTGTCTGCCCGGACCACCAGATCATGCACACCGCTGCCGGTGCGCTGGAGAATATCGGTGATGTCCACCTGGAAAGGCGTAAAGCCGCCTTCATGCCGCGCAATTTCCACGCCGTTCAGCCATATCGTCGCTGCATAATTTACGGCTTCGAAATAGAGGATTTGTCGCAAACCCTGTTGCGGTCCCGTCTCCAGGGTTCGATAGAAATAGACCGGGCCGTCGTAGTAATGCAGCTCGGGCTCAGCGGTGTTCCAGTCGCCCGGAACGGTCATCTCGTCGCTTGACGACCATTCATATTCGATCAGCCCGGTATCGTCGGTCTCGATCCGGTTCTGCCAGAAAGATCGCCGCCCGGTGGGCTTCCTTCCCGCGACGTCGAAGGGATCGAGTATATAGCGCCACGTCCCGTCCAATGCCCGGCGCTCCCTTCCGGGCAGGTTGCCCAGTCCCAGCGTCGTCGGCGAAACACTGGCCTGCCCGAAAGCGACCCCGCCAGCAGCAACAAGCTGCACCGCTGCAATGGCCCCCAGTCCGCCTTTCAGCGTATTGCGGCGAGTAGCGCGCATCACGACGCTTCCCTCGTCAGGTATGCGTTCACATCCTCGCCGCGCATATCCCTGAGATACAGGCTGAGAAACCGAAGGGCGAATGTGGTGCCGACGTCGCGATTAAGCAGTTGCAGTCCGCCGCCTCTTTGCTTCTGCCTCGTATTGATGACCGCTCCGGCCAGGTTGGGGTCGGGATGGTCGCTGGCGAACCGATTGCGGATGATCCAATCGGCAAGGGTATCGATCGTCTCGTCGAATTCCGCATAACCGTATTCCTTCAACCGCAACATAAGGATGCCATTGAATGCGACTGAAGAACCCGTAACTTCTGCCCCATTCGTTTCACCATCGACAGTCGTCCGGTAATACAACGTCCCGTCATTGCGCATTACGCTCTGTGCCCAGCGCGCAGTGCGAGCCGCACCTTCGAGATACCGCCGGTCGCCCGAAATCTCGTATGCCTGCAGCAGAGCTTCGGCATTCCAGACATTGAAACGCGGATGGACCTGGCTGCCATCGGCATTGTTCGGTTCGAAATTGAGCCAGAGGCCGCTTTCATGCTGTCGTTCGAGAACGCTGTCGGACTGGGCAAGGAAGCGGTCGCACCAGGCCTGCTCGCCTGTATGCCGACACATGTCCTCGAACAGAAATCCTTCGATGTTTGGGCGGGCCATCCTATTGATGGGCAGCGTCTCCCGCGCGGCGCGCTCCGGATCGCGCGGAACACCCTGCGTATGAACATCCCAGTCGCGATAGACGAGGCCAGTTTGCGGCTCGATAATGTTGTAGAACAGCCATTCGCCGCCCGGGATATCATCAGGCACGCGGGTATTGTCCCATAGCCACCTGCCCGATCGGGTGGCCGAATTCGCATAGCGAGCGTCACCTGTCGCGCGCGAAAGAGCGAATAGGCCGGGAGTGCCGTCCGATATGGTGGTCCAGTTTATGAGATCGCCCAAGCGGTCGCCATGCGCTGCCCATACGAGGCCGGCGAGCGGGTGCTCGCCCGCAAATTCCGTGGAAACCCACCAGTCGCCACCTCGCCTAGCCTTATCGATCAGGTCCGGTCGGTCCAGTACAAGGCCGGTTTCGAGAAGGCCCCAGATCAGCTGGCCGGTGTGCCAGTGCGTTTCGTAAGTGATCCACTCGCTGTCGACCACGGAATAATCGGCGCGGCCGCTGCCGTCTTCGGCGAGAAGGACATTGCCAGCAAAGACTGACATCTCTTCAAGCGCGCGGATGATTTCGGCTTCGCGCTGTTCATCGGCGGAAGAGGCGTCCAGCGCCAATGTATCGGAGGCCGGAAGGGTAGCGCACGCTCCGAGAGCGAGCGCGCAACACATGATGCTGAAAGACTTCATCAGACAACGGCTCCCATTTGCCAGGGTACGAATTCGAGATCGCCGAACCCCAGTTTTTCCGATTTCGATTCTTCGCCCGAAGCAGTCCTGAGAATCAGGTCGAAAATTTGCTCTCCAAGATCGTCGAGGCTCGCGCCTTCGAGCACTGGCGAGCAATCGAAATCCATGTCCTCATCCATGCGGCGCGCCATCGCCTTGTTCGACGCAAGTTTGATGCACGGCGCTGGCTTGGATCCGAACACGGAACCCCGCCCGGTCGTGAAGGCGAGCATATTCGCGCCAGCAGCCATCTGTCCTGTGGCGGAACAAGGATCGTAGCCCGGACTATCCATGAACACGAACCCGGTCTGGTCGATGTTCTCTGCGTAACGGAATACACCGCGCAAAGACATCGAACCCGATTTCGCTACCGCCCCGAGGGACTTTTCAAGGATGGTGGTAAGTCCACCGGCAATGTTACCTGGCGAAGGGTTATTGTTCAGTTCGGCATTGTTGCGCGCCATATATTCGGCCCACCAATCGAGCCGCGCCTCAAGAGCGTCGCGAATTGCTTCGGATTTGGCTCGCGCGAATAGCAATTGTTCCGCCCCAAAGATTTCCGGTGTTTCGGAAAGGATCGCGGTCCCTCCCGACTGCACCAGCAGGTCGACTGCACGGCCCAAGGCGGGATTTGCTGTCACGCCAGACCAACCGTCGGAACCGCCGCATTGCAGGCCAAGGGTCAAATGCTCTGCGGATACCTCCTGGCGCGCCAATCCACTTTGCCCCTGGACAAGATCGCGAACGATCGCGCGCCCTGCCTCCACAGATTTTCGAGTGCCGCCCTCGTCCTGGATAGTCAGCGTTCGGAGCTCCACCCCGTTTCGCTTCGCCTTCTCTTCATCGGCGAAGCCGGAGAGTTGCATCATCTCGCATCCTAGGCCGACGACGAGCACTGCCGCGAAGTTCGGGTGGTGCAGATACCCTTCGAGCGTTCGACGCAGATTGTCCGTGCCGTCGCTGTCGGGCGTCATCCCGCAACCCGTCGTGTGGGTGAAGGCCACCACCCCGTCGACCGATGGGTTGTCTTCAAAAGCCGCTGCAGGGAAGGCTTCGGCGATAGCTCGCGCGACGGTCGCGGAGCAGTTCACACTGGTCAGGATGCCGATGTAATTGCGCGTCCCCACTCGCCCGGACGCGCGAGGATACCCTTGAAAGGTCGCCGCGCGAGAATGCAGGCTGGCCGCGTTCTGGCCGGGGTCGACGCGTCTGCGGACGTCACCCGTCCTTGCGCTGACATTGTGGACATGGACGTGTCGGCCGACCGCAATATCCGATGTCGCAACACCGATTATCTGCCCGTATTTAAGAATTGCCTGACCCGTGGCGATGGGGGAGACAGCAATTTTGTGCCCCGACGGCACATCGTCCTGCGCCTGCACGCCCTCATCCACAACATCTCCCGCCGCCACATCCTCGAGGCAGAGGGCGACATTGTCGGCAGCGTTCATTCGAAGAAGGCGAGGCGCTGCCATCGATCAGCTTTCGACGGTTTCCGGGACAGCGAACGTGGCAACCGCGTCGGCTGCAGAGGTTTCCCCGATTGAGCAGTAGGCTTCGGTCAGATGCTGCACGAAAGCGTTATCGGCAGGAAGGGCTTCGCCGAAGATTGCCGATATACCGAGTAGGTTGGCGACCTCACGCATACGGTCACCAGCAGCTTCCCTGAGAGCAGCAGCAGTCCGCGCCGCCAGCGGATCATCGACGATGTGTGTTTCGCCTGCATCATTTTTGCCAGCCTGCCAGTGCATCCAGCCAGCAAGCGCCATGACCAGCGCTTTCGGTACGCCGCGATCCGCCTCACGGTAAGCGCGGATGGTATTCAGCCAGCGTTGCGGAATTTTCTGGCTGCCATCCATCGCGATCTGGTGTGTGCGATGCTCCAGCGCGCTATTGGTGAAACGCTGGGCAAGCTGAGCGCGATAATTCTTCGCATCGAAACCATCAATTGGCTTCAACGTCGCTTCGGCTTCGTCCCAAAGCGCCTCGACCAGCCGCGAAAAGCCCGGTGCCGCCATGGCCTGATGGACATAGTGATGCCCGGCAAGCCCGCCGAGATAGGCAAGCGCGGAATGGGCGCCATTCAACAGACGCAGCTTGACTAGCTCCCAAGAGGCAACGTCGTTCGTCATCTGCACACCAACTTCGTCAAGCGGAGGGCGACGATTGCAAAAATCGTCTTCCACGACCCATTGTGTGAAGGGCTCGGTTTTTACCAATGCCTCATCGCGAAGGCCCGTGGCGCTTTCGAAATTGTCCAGGTCCTCCTCGGTCGTTGCAGGTACGATCCGGTCCACCATGGAGCAGGGAAAAGCCACCTCATCCTCGATCCATGTGGCCAGCGCCGGATCGACAGCTCTCGCTAGAGTCAGCACCGCCTCGCGGGTGCGCTTCCCGTTATCCGGCAAATTGTCGCAGGACAGGACCGTAAATGGCGCGATCCCGGCGGCTTTGCGCGCAGCCAGACCGGCGACGAGAAAACCCGGTGCCGTTTGCGGCGAAGCGATGTCGGCAATGTCGCCTGCAACCCCTTCGTCATCGAGATTGAGCGCCCCTGTCGCAGGATCGAGACAATAGCCCTTCTCTGTCACGGTGAGTGTCACCAGAGCGACATCGGAATGGGCGAGCGCCGATACGAGAGCGCTAGGATTTTCCGGCGCAACCATCACCTCCGCCACCGAGCCGACGATCTCGACCTGCTCCTCTCCGCCGTCACGGATGAGAACAGTGAACAACCCATCCTGCGGGTTCATCTGGCGAGACACAGCCGGCGAACGTAGGCTCGCTCCACAGATCATCCAGCCGTTATGCCCCGCTGAAAGCAGCGCATCGAAATAGGTCGCCTGATGAGCACGATGGAAGGCGCCGGTCCCCAGATGCAGGACGCCACATGGCTGCGCTCGGTCATAGCATGGCGTGCGAGCTTCGGGGGGCACCATCGTCAAAGTGCTGCTAGCAAGACGGGTCAATTGAATTGCTCCGGAAGCCAAAGGGAAAGAGAAGGCAGATAAGCGACCAGAAGGAGGACGATCATAAGCGCGAGGTAAAACGGCCAAATCGTGCGGACGACCTGCTCAGGCTTCGCCTGCCCTACAGCGCAGCCGACGAACAGCACGGACCCCACAGGCGGCGTCACCAGACCGATCCCGAGGCTCAACATCATGATGATGCCGAAATGGACGGGATCGACACCCGTCGCCACTGCCACGGGCAAGAAGATCGGCGTGGTGATGATGATAAGCGGCGCCATGTCCATGAAAGCGCCGAGAACCAGCAGCACAAGCAGTATCATCAGCATGATAACCGCCGGATCTTGCGAAACGGCGGTCAATCCGCCGGAGAGCATTTCAGGCCCGTGCAGCAATGCGAAAAGCCAGCCGAACATGCCGGCCGTACCGATAATCAGCATCACCATTGCGGTTGTTCGCACCGCGCTGCTGGCAGCTTCGACAAAGGCTATATAGCCCAGCGAACGGTAGACAAGAACGCCAATCACGATGGTGTAGATTACCGCGACGGCAGAGCTTTCGGTCGGCGTGAAAACACCCAGCAGGATACCGAACACGATGATAAGCGCCGTCATCAAACCGGGAAAGGCGGCGATCAGCGATTTTGTGAACGATCGCCATCCGGGAAAGGTGCCGCCCGGGTATCCACGCCTGATTGCAACGCGCCATGCGACGAACATCAAGGCCGCGCCTGCAAGCAGGCCGGGTACTATCCCCGCCAGGAACAGGTCGCCCACACTCACGCTCACCGGGGATGCTGCAGCATAAATGATCATGTTGTGTGATGGCGGAATGAGTATGCCAAGAATCGCTGCCGTAATCGTGACGTTCACCGCGTAATCGGCGTCGTACCCCTTTTCCTTCATCATCGGCATCAGGGTGGAACCCATGGCCGAAACACTTGCGACGGCCGAGCCGGAGACGGCGCCGAACATCATACTCGCGCCGACATCCACCTGACCTAGCCCGCCACGGGCACGGCCGAATGCACCTTCCGCTACGCGAACCAGCCGCTCCGCGATGCCGGTGCGCGCCATCAAATCGCCGGCGAAGACGAAGAACGGAATTGCCATGAGGGTAAAGACGTTCATGCTTGCCGCCATGCGCTGAAAGGCGACGACGACGGGAATGTCCAAAAGCAGAAAAGTCGCCACCGACGCAGCACCCAGCGCGAAGGCGACTGGCACACCGATGGCCAGCAGAACGGCCAGCAAAAGCAAGAGGACCGTCAGCTCCATAGCGGCTCGACCTTCGATCCCTTGCGCTCGGCAAGAATATGCTCACCGGCGAAGAACGCGATGATCACGCCTGCGACGGCCAGTGGCACATAGGACAAGCCCCGCGGCAGTCCGAGTGTCGGGATCGTATGCTCCCATGTTTCCACTACGAGCTGGGCGCCGCCATACGCCATGGCGATACCGAAAGCGCCAACAATGGCGTGGCAGGCGATTGCCATCAGCTGGCGCCGTCCCTCTGCAAGGCTATCCTGCAGGATCGAGAGGCGAATGTGGAAACCTTCCCTCACCCCGGCAGCGGCGGCGAAAAGGATAAACCACAGCATCAGGAACAGTGCGGCCTGTTCCGCCCAGGCCGGTGCATTCGCCAGCAGATAGCGCGCCACCACCTGCCAGCCGATGATGGCTGTCATCATCACGAGCCCGAAAGCGGAAAACCATAGCGACATGCGGCTGAGAAAGCGTGACAGAACGCTCATAGGGCGGGATCCAGCGCCTGAATGTCGGCGACCAGCGCACGCATGTCGGGCGTGGCGACGAACCTATCCCAGACAGGTTGCACCCTTTGCTGAAACGCAGAAATTTCAGGATTTGCCACCCGCACGCCGCTAGCCACGACGGCGGCGCGCGATTGCTCGACCTTGGCATCCCATAGGCCGCGCATATAGGGAACGCTATCTTGCGCGCATTGCCGGATCAGCGCACGATCGTCTTCGCTTAACCTGTCCCAGCTTATGGCCGACATCGTAAGAATTTCCGGTGCCATCACATGGCGCGTCTCGCTGTAATACGGCGCAACTTCGAAATGCCGCGTGCTCTCGTAAGAGGGCCAGTTGTTCTCCGCACCGTCCACCGTGCCCTGCATCAATCCCTGATAGACCTCGCCGAAATCCATGGGGGTGGGATTTCCGCCGAGCGCACTGACCATCTCGACAAACAGATCGGAGCTTTGCACTCTGATCTTCAGCCCGGCGAGATCTTCCGGCTCTTCGATCAATCGTTCGGTCGTGTAGAAACTTCGTCCGCCGCTGTCGTAAAAGCACAGTCCGATCAGGCCGTGCGGCTCCAGAGCGTCCAGGATGCGCCGCCCGGGTTCGCCGTCCATCGCGGAACGCATATGCTGCGTCGAACTAAACAGAAAAGGCAGCCCCGGCACGACCGTTTCTGGCACGATCGGGTTCAGTGGCGCGAGGTTCACCCGGTTCAGGTCAATTCCGCCAAAAATCGTGATTTCCAGGGCATCCCGTTCCTGGCCCAGAACACCACCTGCGTAATGCTCGATAGCGAGCCGGCCGCCGCTGCGCTGCGCGAGCAATTCGCCCATGTGCTTGACGGCCTCGACCGTCGGATAGCCATCGGGATGCGTATCCACGGCACGCAGCAGTCGCGCATCGCGAGACGCGCACCCCGCTGCGAGCATTGCACCGGCCGCCCCCATGCCCTGAATGGCCCGACGACGAGTGCAACTCATCACAGGCGGTAGGCAGCCTTGGCCAGATTGTATGTCAGATCCTGTGCGACGCGATGCGCATCGTCTTCCAGCATCCGATGCTCGGCAACCAGCCGGGCCAGAAAACCGCAATCCATCCGACGCGCAAGATCGTGGCGAGCGGGAATGGAGAGGAATGCGCGCGTATCGTCGTTAAAGCCGACGGTATTATAAAAGCCTGCGGTTTCCGTCGCTTGCTCACGGAAACGCCGCATCCCTTCCGGACTGTCATGGAACCACCATGGCGGACCGAGCTTCAACACAGGATAATGGCCGGCGAGCGGAGCGAGTTCGCGCGAGTACACCGTTTCGTCCAGAGTAAAGAGGATGACCGTCAAAGAAGGTTCATTGCCATAGCGGCTCAATAAGGGGCGCAAGGCGTCGACATAGTCGGTGCGCGTAGGGATATCTGCGCCTTTGTCGCGTCCGAACCGCTCGAACACCATGGCATTGTGGTTTCGATGACTGCCCGGGTGAATTTGCATCACCAGACCATCATCAAGGCTCATGCGCGCCATCTCGACAAGCATGTGACCCCTGAAAGTCTCCGCCTCTTGAGCGGAACAATCGCCCGCAAGAGCTTTCGCGAACAGCGCTTCTGCTTCTGCGCGCGACAAATCGGCCGTGGCCGCAGTAGGATGACCGTGATCGCTCGACGTCGCCCCATGCCTTTTGAAATACTCGCGGCGGTCTATCAGCGCGTCGAGATACCCCTGATAATCAGTCGTCTCGAAGCCGGTTATCTCACCTAGTGTCCTGACATTCGCGGCGAACCCTTCGTAATCCGGATCAAGGACATTGTCGGGGCGGAATGCCGTGATGACTTTCTTGCCCCAACCATCGGCTTGAAGCTTGGCATGATGATCGAGCGGATCCAGCGGATCTTCGGTTGTAGCGATGACCTCTATATTGTATCGCTCGAACAAGGCGCGGGGACGATAAGCGTCTTCCTGCAATTTCGCATCGATCACGTCGTAATAGTGATCGGCAGTTTCCGCACTCAGCGTCTCTTCGAGGCCGAACACCTTCGAATACACCCAATCGTGCCAGATCCGCGATGGCGTGCCATCGAACAGATGATAATTCTGTGCGAAGATGCGCCACACCTCGCGAGGATTGGCGGAGGTCCCCCCACCGGAGAGCGGCACACCCAGATCCTCCATGCGGATGCCCTGGCTATACAGCATGCGAAACACATAATGGTCCGGCGTGATCAGCAGATCGGCGGGGTTCGAAAAGGCTTCATTGTCGGCGAACCATGACGGATCCGTGTGGCCGTGCGGACTGATGATTGGGAGATCGCGTACTTCGGCATATAGCCGGCGCGCGATATCTCGCGTGGTCGGATCGGCCGGAAAAAGGCGATTTTCATTGAGTTCGAGCTTAGGCACCTAAGTCATTCTCCTAATTGAAACCGTCGGCGCTGACTGGCGACTTCGGCACGCGCACGTTCGACTGCCTCGGCCTCGGTCGCTTGGAAAACCATGTCGGCTACGCCGCGCAGATGGGTGCGCATTGCCGCCCGCGCGGCATTCGGATCCCGGTTCTTCAGCGCCGTCATCACCGCCATGTGCTCATCGATACGCGGCTTTATGCCTTCTGCCCTGACTTTCTCGAGGAAACGGACATTCTGCAGCGACTGGTTGCGTGCCTCCCACAGAGCCTCGACCGCCTGCTCCATCGCCGAATTCTTTGTCGCGGCGGCAATAGCCATGTGAAAGCGCCGATCCGCATCCTCCGACATGACGACATCACGCCCGTTTTCGGTTTCCATCTCGGCAACGAGCGCCTCCAGCGCCATCACTTCGTCATCGTCGATATGTTGCGCCGCCAGCGCGGCCGCCTCACCTTCGATATGGGCTCGCGCCTCTAGAAGCTCGAACGGTCCGACATCGCGCTTGGCCGGCAAGCCCCGCTTGCGCTTGTCCGACCGGACAAAGACACCGGAACCGGTGACTACTTCTACCAGACCGTCTACTTCGAGTGCGATCAGGGCTTCGCGAATTGTCGGACGACTGACTTCGAAGCGCGCGGAAAGCTCCCGCTCCGACGGCAATTTTTTACCCACCGGATGGCGACCGGCAACGATCTCGCCCGACAGGGCTTCAGCAATGCGTTCGTAAAGGCGTCTTTGCGCCACCAGCCCTCTCCCACTTGCAGCACCGAAATCGGTCTGACCGTTTCACGAGACACTGGCAGACCACTTATTCACGGTCAAGAAGTTGTCTGACCAGTTTCCGGCTGGTGGGACGATTCTAGCGTGTCGGCTCGAAGAACGACTGCAACTGTCCGGTATCGCGCAGCTACCGAAATTCAAAACGCGATGAGGCTGTTTGCCTATGTCCGAGAAATCTATCGCGTTCTTCGTGGAATAGGCGGGGCGGATGAAGAAGAATCACGCGGTGCGCCTTTGCGACTCTAAGGCAACCGCAAAGCACCGATCATGGCAATGGACTGATTTGGCCTGACCGGAAACGCCTCTACATGCGAACACTTTTTGATCACGCAATCGGCGTAAGAAATTGCGTTCTAGACGCCGTGATCCTCGGCAATTTCCTGCTCCGCGATCATCGAGCGCAGCGAATTACTGTAGGCGCCTACATTGGCGGACAGCCGCGCCAACAGGTCTTCCACCCGCGCGAAATCCTCTTCGACTTCCTGCGACCGAGCTGTCATTTGGCCGGCAAAGTCGTCGATTGTGGATACCCCACCAAGAAGATGCTCGGCGCTGAGAAATGTCTCGGCAATAGCTTCCACGACGATGCGGAGATTCTGCAATTGGCTGTCGATCTCATTGCGCGAACTTTCCGTCCATTCACCAATCGTGCTCATTCGACGATTGATATCTTCAGCCGCGTCCACACTGTGTCTGGCAGCGGCGAGGATGTCTTCCGCCTGGATCTTGATATCACCCGCAGCAATCTGCGTTTTCGAGGCAAGTTCCTTCACTTCGTTCGCCACAACTGCGAAACCGCTTCCCGCCTGGCCTGCACGAGCCGCCTCGATCGTCGCGTTGAGGGAAAGTATCTGCGTTTGCTCGGCAATCGTCTTGATCAATTTGACGATCGACTGGATGCGCTTGCTGCTATCGCCCAGCTGGTCCGCATTGGAAGCCGCTGCATCTGCGCGTTGCCCGGCCACTTTGGCAGCATCATCAGTCGAAGCGACGCTCGCCTGTACTTTGATAACAGCATTTTCGAGATGGACGAGCGTCGCCTTTGCTTGCTCCATGGCGGTCGCACTCTGCTGAGCCGATGCAGCCATGGTCGCGCTCGTGTCCTGCAATTCGCGAGACACTTCACCGGCACTCCCAGAACTCGATTTAAGCCGCTCTGCAGTTTCGGAAAGCTGCGCCACGGTTGCAAGCACACTGTCCTCGAATTCGACAGCTCGCTGGCTAATCTCCGACAGATAACGAGCATGCAGCGCCTCGTGCATCGAACCAACGAGAATATCCGACTCGATGGAGGTCAGCATTCTGATCGCTCGGGCGGCGCGGGCCAGATCTTCACCTTCCATGGTTTCCAGTACGACTTTCATGGCCTCGCCATATGCGCACGAAACCATTGCCATACCGGTGCTGGGCGAAGCGTTCTTTGAGACGAGCAGGCGCCCGAAGCGCTGCGTGTAGGCGGCGAAGCTGTCGTCGAGCGGAGGCGTGAAGCGCGCGTGATACTGCGCCAAGGCGTCGGCACGCCCCGCCTCTCCAACGATCGTTTCGATCGCGCCTCCAAGCGCGGGATCCATCTTGGCGATTTCGAGCTGTCGCTGGAGAAAAGACTCGTAGTGCTCTTGTAGAATGCTGTTCAATCCGTGCAGCAATTCGGGCAGCCGGTTATCCGGATCGAATAGTCTCAGGCGTTCCCGCCATTCTCTTTTTTCCACGAACACTTCGCGTTCTGCGGCAATTGTTTGCGAAACCATTCCCCCTCCGATGCGCGGCTTGTTATTCAAGTGCATGCGCTAGGCATTGCTATTCGGAGGTCAGGCCAATTGCAATATCAGACTGGCCGAATGGTTTCCGCCTTCGTGAAGATGGGTAGTCTGTAAGAGCTGTTTCGGCCTAGTGTGCGCCGCTTCATCCGGCGTGCATTGCGTGACCCAATAGTCACCAAACTGCAAAATTCCTTGACGTTATTCGTTTTTCGGGGTTTCAAACCCGCCTTACCAATGTAGTAATTGGTCTGATCGCTAAGAGGCGACTGGTTAAACCGGAGGGAGAGAACCGTGCATCCGCATCGCAAACGCACCTGTACATTTTCGGCATCGACGATGGCGCTTGCCGCCTGCCTGGCTTGGCAGCCGGCATTCGGGCAGGAACAGCAGCCCGCCGATCCGGAAGACGAACAATCCGACGAGAACGTCATCATCGTCGAGGGCTTTCGCGGGGCGATCGAAAGCGCATTGGACCAGGAGCGCGAGGCAGACGGCCTCGTCTCGATCGTAACGGCCGACGATATCGGCCAGTTCGGCGATCCGACCGTGGCAGAATCGCTGCAGCGCATCTCTGGCGTGTCGATCAATCGCGAAAATGGCGAGGGACAGCAGGTTTCCATCCGCGGCCTTCCAACGGAGTTCGCGACCGTCACGATCGATGGCACGCGCCTCGGCACGTCGGATTCCAACATCAATTCGACTAATCTCGATTTCTTCTCCGCCGACAATCTGTCGCAGATCGAAGTCAACAAGACGTTGACGCCCGAGCAGGACGCCGATGCGATCGCCGGCTCCGTCAACCTTCAGTCGACCACGGCCTTCCGCCGCGGGCGGGATGCGATCAGCCTCCGCGCGGAAATGGGGTATCAGGATCGCAACGAAGCGTTCAATCCTGCGATTTCCGGCGATATTACGCGCATATTCGATGTGGGATCGGATTCCCGCATTGGCATTGCCGCCGGTTTCGCATGGTCAGACCGCGATACTTTCACCGATCAGACGGAAGTGGGCGACGGGCTGTTCTTCCTCGTGAATGAAGGATCGCTGGAAGATCCGGAATACGACGACGCGGACGATTGCACCGATGAAGACACGGTCGAGTGCTTCCTTCGTCCACGCGAATTCGATCTGCGTGTCGACGAACGCTCGCGTGAGCGGCTTTCGCTGAATGGGGCGCTGGAGTTCGAGACGGGCCGCACCCTGCTGCGCCTGATCGGCAATTATTCCACCGTGGATACGCTGCGCATCAATGACCGACAGACATTTGCGCTCGACAGGTCGAACCGAGACCGTGAGATCGACGATCTCGGCACGTTCTCGGGCAACATCACGGATGCGCGATCGGAAAGGCGCATTCGGCCACAAAATATCGACGACGAGGTTTTCACCATCGCTTTCGAGGGTGAGACCGGTTTCGGCACCGACTGGACGCTGTTTTACGGCGGCGACTATTCCAGCAACAGCCGTGTTTCGGACCAGACCGAAGGCCGTTTCCGCGCCGATGACATTCGACTGATTTACGAAAACCTGTCGGCAGAAGGCGTCGATGTCGTTCTGGAGCAAGAGGACGATGACGAGGCGGACCCGAACGATCCGTTCGACTGGGAGTTGAATAACGATCAGATCAACCAGCGATTTGAAGATTCCCAGGATGAGTTCGTCACGCTCTATGCCGATCTTCAGCGCGACTTCGCCCTTTTTGGCCGCGATGCGGATATCAAAGTCGGCGTGCAAAACCGGTCGCGGGAACGCGATTTCGATTTCGACCGGTTCGAATACCTTGTCGACGATGCGCCATCGCTTGGAGATTTCGTTATTTCCGACAGCCCGGACTTTACCCGTCTCGACATCTCCTACGGTGTCGACCGCGACCGGCTCTTTACCGCGCTCGATCAGCTTGTCGCCGGTGGCACGCTTCTCGGTCCCGAAGATCTTGGAAATGGCGTCATCCTGAATTCGATTGCTTCGGACTACACTGCGGAGGAGGATACGCTTGCAGGGTATCTGCAACTGACCTTCGAACCTTTCGACAATGTCCAGGTAATTGGCGGTTTCCGCGTCGAGCGGTCGGAATTCTCGAGCACAGGATCGCGTGTGCGCGATGTCGAATTCAGCGCCGAAGCAACGGATGTTTTGGAGGACGCGCTTGACGATGGCGGCGTAGCGCAAGCGACGATCGACGCCTTTGTTGCCGGTCGCAGCGCCTTCGTTTCGGTCGATCCCTTCAGCGGCGAAAACTCTTACACCGAGTTTTTCCCGAGCCTGAACATCCGCTGGGAGCCGACGGACACGCTGGTCGTGCGCGCCTCCTACACCGAGGGCCTCAAGCGGCCGGAATTCCGCGAAGCAGCAGCTATCCTACAATTCCGCGCGCGGGAACAGGGCCTGGATGAAGACACCTTGCAGGACATCATCGACGATGATTTCGGCGGATCTCTGGCGAGCATTGCCGAAGCCGAGGCAGCAATTGCTGCGGCTGTGGCCGAAGATGGCGACCCACGGTTCGAGAACGACGCTCCCGAAGTTCGCGACCCGACGCTCGATCCCCTGACATCGCGCAACTACGATGCTTCCATATCATGGTATCCGAGCCGGAATACCGCGCTGTCGGTCGCGTTCTTTTACAAGGAGATCAGCAACTTCATCTTCCCGGTCGGCATTTCCGGCGACGATGTGATCGATTTCGGCTTCGAACCGGATAGCGGCACTCTCGAAGGCGGCGGCGTCAGCCGTTTCACGACCTTCATCAATGGTGACGATGCCTCGATCTACGGCGTCGAACTGAATTACTATCAGGCTTTCACCTTCCTGCCCGGTCCGCTTTCAGGGCTGTTCATGCAGGCGAATGCCACCATCGCCGAAAGCGAAGCCTCGGCACCCTTCGTCGATCGTACATTTGCATTCCCCGATCAGTCGGACCTCATCGGAAACCTGTCTGTCGGCTGGGAAAACGATGTGTTTTCCTTCCGCGCCGCGGGTGTTTATCAGGGCGATCGTCTAAGGGGCCTGAACCAGGCTCAGCTAGACGACAGCAACGACCCGGCAGGGGATATTCTTGAGGAAGAGCGTTTCCAGCTGGATTTCAGCGCGCGCTACGAAGTGCTGGAGGACGTGCAAATCTATTTCGATGCGATCAACGTGCTCGAAGCCGAAGACAACCGCTTCTTCCGCGGCGATCCAAGCCTCAATGGCCCGATCTTCCAGGCGCTGGAAGATTACGGTGCCACATACCAAATCGGCGTGCGTGCGCGCTTCTAGTGAAGAGGACCGGGGCGTCGACCGATGCCCCGGTCCTTTCGTACTGAAACTGTAAATAGCTGGATATTTCCTGTGCCAGACCGTCGCCAAGTCCTGATGAGCACCACGCTTCTTGCAAGCGTGCCATTCCTCCCGGGCTGCGTGACGCGCTCGGCACCTGGCTTCCCGCTCGCCGATCCCTGGGCTGAGGCTGAGCGCATCGTCCAAAGCATTCGTACGGTGGACATCCCTCCCCGCGACTTTCCGGTCTTGGATTTCGGCTCGGCGGCCGATTTGGGCAGCGATATACGGCCGGCCATCACGGCAGCCATCGACGCCGCCCATGCAGCCGGGGGTGGCCGCGTGGTCGTTCCGGCAGGGGATTGGAATTGTGACGGGCCGATCCATCTGCGCTCGAACATCGCGCTGCACCTGTCCGAAGGTTCGCTTCTGCGCTTCCTGCCCACCGTTGAAAACTACCTGCCGCCGGTGCGCACGCGCTGGGAAGGCACAGATGTCTACACCTATTCGCCGATGATCTACGCCGAAGACTGCGAGAATGTCGCGATCACCGGCAGCGGCGTGGTCGATGGCCAGGGCGAACAATATTGGCTGCCATGGCGCGAAACCCAAAATCCCATCAAGCGCGTATTGCGCGACATGGGCCGCGATGGCGTGCCAGTGGAAGAGCGGGTTTTCGTCGGTGAGCGGCGCCTGCGACCCTATTTCGTCCAGTTCAACCGGTGTCGACGCGTGCTGGTCGACGGTCCGGAATTTCGCAATTCGCCTTTCTGGATGATCCATCCGCTCTATTGCGAGGATGTCATCGTGCGGAATATCCGGTGTGTTTCCGAACACATCAATTCCGATGGTGTCGATCCGGACAGCACCAGGCGCGTCCTGATCGAGAACTGCGATTTCAATGTCGGGGATGATGGCGTGTCGCTGAAATCCGGCCGAGACCAGGACGGTTGGCGGGTCGGCATTCCGACGCAGGACGTGGTCGTGCGCAATTGCGTGTTCAGCGGCAATACCGGCGGCGGCATGGCGATCGGCTCAGAAATGTCGGGCGGTGTGCGCAATGTCTTCGTCGACGGCTACCGCCTGCCACAAGCCAAGCACACGCTGTATTTCAAGGCCAATCTGGATCGCGGCGGCCGGATCAGCGATGTGTACATCCGCAATATCGAGGCGGGCGCAACGAGATCGCTCCTCGTCTTCACCAATGACTATCACTCCTATCGCGGCGGAACATATCCGCCCGTGTTCGAGAATGTCCTTGTCGAAAACGTGCAGGTGGGGACCACGGGGGTCGGGATTTCCATCGACGGGCACGAAACGGCACCGGTGCGCAACGTCGTGCTACGCAACATATCCATGGGCGCGGCCGAATACCCGCTGAAAGTCAGCAATGCGGAGAATGTCTCGCTGTCCCGCGTATCGGTCGGCGGACGGCAGCTTTCGCTCAGCGATGCCATCCCGGTCGACAACGAGGCATTGGAGGGCTATTAGCAGTCATGGGCGTTTACGGCATCAAGCTGGAACGCATGAGCCTTGCCACGCTGGTTATCGCGCTTGGTTTGCTGGTCGATAACGGCATCGTCGTCGCGGAGGATTTCAAGAAGCGCATTTCTGACGGGGTCGATCGGCGCGAAGCCGTGACTCAAACGGGCCGCGAACTGGCCCTGCCTTTGCTCGCCTCTACCGCGACCACCGTGATGGTGTTCTATCCCCTGATTGCCTCGCAAGATGGATCGGCGGAATACACGCGCAACATCTCGATCGTTATCCTGATTTCGCTTTCCGTGTCCTGGCTGATCGCGATGCTGGTCACGCCCATGTTGTGTTACTGGTTTGCGCAGCCGGACAAAGAAGGTGATGAGCGTAGCACCGTTCGAAAGAAGGTCGACAGTGCCTTCGACTGGGCGAACACCCGTTACGAAAAGCTGTTGCGCTGGGCGCTCGTCCACCGCGTGATCTTCGTCGCCTCTATGGTTGCGGCATTGGTCCTGTCGGGGATGTCGCTGCAATTCGTACAGCAGAAATTCTTTCCGGCATCCGACCGTCCGCAGCTGCTGATTTATGCCGATATGCCGGTCGGCACATCGAGCCGGGCGACAGATCGGATGATCCAGGATTTGTCGCAATTCATCGCCGACGAGGACCGGTATCCCGATATCGAAAGCGTAGCATCTTACGCCGGTTTTGGCGGGCCGCGCTTTGTGCTGTCGCTTGCCCCGTCGGACCCGGCGCCCAACCGCGGCTTTTTCGTTCTCAATGCCAAGGATGTGGAGGCCCGGGACGCGGCAGTGGAGAGCCTGCGCCGTGAATTGGCGGTCGCCTTCCCCGAAGCGCGGCTGCGCGTCACCGGCATGTTCCTGGGGCCGAGCGACCCCAATATCCTGCAGGTCCAGGTGCGCGGGCCCGACGACGCCGTGTTGCTCGAAACGGGTGAGAAACTCGCCGATATCTTCCGCTCCGTCGACGGAACGATCGATGTCTTTTCCGACTGGGAAAATCCATCGCTGCAATATGCCATCGAGCTGGATCAGGTTTCGGCACGTGCTGCTGGCATAAGCTCCGCCTCCGTCTCGAGCGCCTTGTCCGGTTTCTTCAGCGGTGTTCCCGCCGGCGTCTTCCGGGATGGTGACGACAACGTGCCGATCGTTATCCGCGCGACCGATAGCGAGCGGACCGATCCGGGGGCTTTGGAAGGCGTGACCGTCGCGCGCGCCGACGGTCAGGCAGTCCCGTTATCCAGCGTGGCGCAGGCCTCGCTCGTGCCGCAGCAGGGACGCATCCATACGGAAGACCTCATCCGCACGCTCACCATCGAAGGGCGGCCTACGGCAATCACTCCGCAAGACATGGTGCCGACGGTTCAAGAACAGATCGACGAACTCGAAGCCACCTTGCCGGCGGGCCACTTTATCGAGTGGGATGGCATCATCGCTGAAAGCGCCGAGGGCAATGAAGCGATCTTCGGCGCGCTGCCGATAGTGATTGCCGCGATCATCATGCTACTGGTTGCACAGTTCGGCGGGTTTCGGCGGGCAGCGGTGATTTTCGTCACGATGCCATTGCTGCTGATCGGCGCGGCCATCGGCCTTCATATCATGCGCGCGGATTTCGGTTTCATGGTGATCCTGGGTCTGTTCGCGCTGATCGGTATTCTCATCAACAGTGCCATCGTGCTGGTCGATCGCATCGATCTCGAACGCGCTGCGGCAGGTGACGAAGAACTGGAGCGGGATGTGGGAAATCCGCCTGAACTGAGCGGGCAGGATGAAGAGACGACAGACGCGAACGATCAGGATTCCGTGCTGACGAAGGCAATTATCAGCGCTTCCCTGCGCCGGTTCCGGCCGATTATCATGACGACGATTACCACCGTCGTCGGTCTTTTGCCTCTGATGATCGCGCAGGACGTCCTGTTCTACGGCATGGCGTCAGTCATCGCGTTCGGACTGCTCGTCGGTACGGTGCTGACGTTAGGCGTCGTCCCCGTGCTGTATGCGTGGTTCTTCGGTGCGGAAAAGGAAAACGCCGCACGGTAAAAAGGCGCGCAGAATAGACCGGAGCTAGGTGCATTTAACAGATTGTATCGCCCCTGAGTTTTGCCGCACCCTGAACTTCACGACCCCACCGAAGGAACGGCGTCGAAACCAAGCAAACGCGATTGCCGACACTGGCGATTTAGAACGCTCGACAAGCCCGATACGATCGCGCTCCATCTCCGGCGAAAATGGCCGTCACTCCTTGCGCAACAATTTTGTCATCAGAGCGACGTAACTGTCGCGGTCGGTCCCTGACAGGTTTGACGCGTGCAGTTCGGTCGCATTCTGGACAAGGCTGGACGTCAGGGAGATGCTGAGCAAGGGACCTACGATCACCTGCTCCATCTCGCGCGGTGTCAGGTCACGAAACGTCCCATCGGCTATCGCGTCGGCGTAGATAGAGACCAATGCTGACCGAAACCTGACGATGACCTTTTCATGAAAACCGCGGGCAATTTCCGGAACATCACGGCCCGCCTGCGCAAGCACGGTCAGTAATCGCCCCATCGAACCACTCAGGATTGCGTCATGCGCATAGCCGAATGCTTCAAGAAGACGATGTTCAGCCGGTGTCTCCCGGTCCATTGCCAGTCTTTCGAGAGCCGATAGCGCGTCACCGGTATCCACGGTGAGAGCCTGCACCAGCATGTCCTCTTTCGATGTGAAGTGGTGATAGAGACTGGCTTTGGAAATTTCCGCTCTGCGCGCGACCTCCGACATGGACGCGCCGGCATAGCCCCGTTCCATGAATACCCTCAGCGCGCATTGTGCGACCTGACGCCTGCGTAAAGTCTGTTCTTCCACTAGCTTCCCATACAGCGGCAGCCGAGCCGTAAGCAAATCGGGAACCGCCCGACCGATCGGTAGGTTATTGGCGCTGAGGCAGATTAGAAAGGACAACGACATCAATATCACCAACGTGCACGAGCTCTACATCCACGGCATTCAGGACATGCGCACGGGCTGTCAGAAAACCTTCGATGGCGTGGAAGCACTGCGCGATGGCGCGACCGATCCCGACATTCGGCAAATGACGGAAGGCGGTCTCAATTCCATGCGGCAGGCAATGGATATGTTCGACGAAATTCTCGGACGACATGGAGCCGAGAAGGTCGAGACCGGCAACAAGGCGCTCAAGTCGCTGGGCGAAGAGGCGAGCGAGTGGGTTTCCGGCGACTATGCGAATGCGGCGTTGAAGGATCTGGCGATCATTGAAAAGACGCGGAATATCGCTGCATATCCCGATGCCGGCTTCGAAGCATTCGCCAACCAGGCGGACGCCCTCGGTTATGATGAAGATGCGAAGGCTTTGCGCGGTCAATACGGCCCTTCAATGAGCAGGGAGGAGCGCGATAAAAAGATGGCTGAGGTCGAGCAGCGCCTGCTGCAGGAAGCGATTTAGCCCTAGCTTAAATGATATCAGGGGACCGGATATGGCGGACCATGGCTTTACGCAGAAAAGCTTCGATTTCTCCGACGACTTGGCCGACAACAACCACAAGGAGTGGTTTCACGGGCACCAAGAGACGTTCGAGGAATATGTCGAGCAGCCGTTCTTGGAATTGCTTAGCGAACTCAGCAAGCGATTGTCCGACAGCCCGGTCCCCTTGCGCGGCAGCGCTGAAACCATGTTCCGGATGAACCGGGATGTGCGCTTCACAAAGGACAAATCGCCCTACAAAACGAGCATTTCCGCTGTGCTGACGCCTTCAGGCACGAAGCAGGAGAATGGCGGGCTGCTCTATGTGCAAATGGGCCGCGACGGCGGCTTTTGCGGGGCCGGTTGGTATAAACTCGATGCCGGCGAGCTAAAGCCGTTCCGCAAGGCGATGGTAAAGGACGCGGAAGCGTTTGACGACGTGCTTGCCGGGCTCGAGAAGGCCGACAGGTCGCTTACCAGCGAGGAGAGCCTAACCGCCATGCCGCGTGGCTTCGAGGAGCATTCCGAACATCGTCATGCCGATCATCTTAAGCTGAAATCGCTACTCGTTTCCGAAGACCTGCCGAAAACCGCGTTCAATCGCGGCGAGTCGATCGACCGGATCGCGGACCTCGCTTCGGACGCGATGCCGTTCCTAAAATGGGGCCGCGAAACTCAGACACGGTAACGCGTTATCGTCCCTGTCGATTGGCGATTACAGTCGATGGCTAAGAGAACATGCGGACCTTCGACATCGAGAGCCGCCTGATGGGCGGAAATTCAAGTCCAGTTTCCAAGGTCCAGCTTTACGGGACCGGGCGTGCACCATAGTTCGTCGGGCATGACGGTCGGACTGCCGACCCCGGTACCGACGAGACGATGATCGAACAGGTTCGTCGTCTCCGGGCATGGTTGGCTGATCGCGAAGCAGATTGCCTAGCCATTTCGCAGCTCGCAGCCGAAAACGGCATCATCACATCGTTCGTCACGCACGCGGCTTGGCTGGCCTCCCAGTCGACGCGGACTGTGGAAGCACTCTTCGCCAGAATCCAGGCTGCTCTCCTCACGAGCGACCGGCTGGGACGAAGCAACGTTCCCACCAGCTGGTCGGATCAGCGAGAACTTTTTAACTTCTAAGGCAGGAAAGCGCTGTAAAAGCCGGGGCCCGCCGAGAAGGTGAGAAGTGGGAGCCTTCTAAATTGCGCCCGATCGCGCTTAGATCCCATTCTATCCACCAGCGACATAACGTCTCGATAGCTAAGAGCCGGGGAAGAACATCGAACTGTCGACGCTTCTTTTGAAAGCTTTGGCAATTGGCGGAGAGGGAGGGATTCGAACCCTCGGAACCCCAGAAGGGCTCAACGGTTTTCGAGACCGCCCCGTTCGACCACTCCGGCACCTCTCCGCAAGACAGGTATCCATCGGACCTGAGGTCGATTGGGAAGCGCGGCAGTTAGCGAAGCGCCTTGCCCTTGCCAAGGGGGTTTCGCGCGAAAAATGGGGGACGAGCGGGCCGCGCGCCTTGTCGGCGCTGCAACGCACCATATATTTGCAATTATGGATCGTTCGGAATTTTACTCTTCGCAAGCCGGTCGGCGCATCGATGTGCCCCGGCGATCGCGCGCGCTCTTCGCCATCGGCGACGTGGTCAAACACCGGAAATACGATTTCCGCGGCGTCGTGTTCGATATCGATCCGGTCTATGCCAATTCGGAAGAGTGGTACGACCAGATCCCCGAAGACCAGCGCCCGCGCCGCGACCAGCCGTTCTACCACCTTCTCGCCGAGAATGACGAAAGCTCTTACGTTGCCTATGTCAGCCAGCAGAACCTGCTGATCGACAAGGATGGCGAGCCGATCGACCATCCGCAGGTGAATCAGCTGTTCGAGGATTTTCGCAAGGGCCGCTACATCCTGCGCCGCAGCCTGACGCATTGAGCTGAAGCGTTCACCGCTGAACTTTCTCGCAATGGTTTGGTGATAAACCGACGCCATGAGCCAATGGCGCACGCCTTATAACGATCCGCTGGAAATCGCCTTGCAGCGCGAATTGCATCGCGGTGAGCAGGTCTTGTGGAAAGGCCGCGCCATACCGCGCACCAAATGGATGGATTTCGGCATCTATCTGTTCGCCGTTCCATGGACAGCGTTCGCTCTTTTCTGGACAGCGATGGCCTTCGCCGGAGTGGACGGCATGACCGAGGAAGGTGGGTGGCTCGGCTATGCCTTTCCGCTGTTCGGCGTGCCTTTCATCCTGGTCGGACTGGGCATGCTGGCAGCGCCTTTCCTGCCGCTATACACTGCCCGAAACACTGTGTTTGCCGTTACCGACAAGCGGATGATCGAACTCAGGCTTGGCCGCCGGCTGACCACCAAGTCGGCGGACGGCAAAAATGCCACCGATCTGCATCGGATCGAAAGCCGCGATGGCAGCGGCACACTGATGGTCAGAGTCGGCTCCCATCGGGGGTCAGACGGCGATCACCAGATCGACCGTTTCGTGATCGGCGATATCGAAAGCGTGATGCAGGCAGAGGACGCCGTGCGCGAAATGCGGGAGCGGCTGCAGCGCATCCCGGCCCTCAGCTCTTGATCTTCCAGCCGCTTTTCAGCACGCGGTAGACGATCACGCCCAGCACCAGGTTCAACACGCCCACGCCGATGGCCGCGCTCACCACGTCGGCATTGGTGTTTCCGATATCGCTTTCGCCGAGGAAGCCGAAGCGGAAGCCGGAGATCATGTAAAAGAACGGGTTTGCCATGCTGATCGCCTGGAAAAAGGGCGAAAGGTTGGAAATGACGTAAAACGTGCCCGATAGCAGGCTGAGCGGCGCGACGACGAAATTGGTAATGGCGGCATTGTGATCGAACTTTTCCGCCCACACACTGGTCAGCAGGCCCGCCAGCGCCAGCATGGCAGACCCCATCAGCCCGAACCACACGATCGCCCAGGGATGCGCCGCCTGCAATTCGACACCGGGATAGAGCCACATGGCCAGTGCCACCGCCCCGCCCACCATCACGGCGCGCGTGATCGCCGCCATCACGATCCCGATCATCAGTTCCGCTTCTGAAAGCGGCGGCATCAGCAGGTCGATTATGGTGCCTTGCAGCTTGCCCGACAGCAGGCTGAAGCTCGAATTGGCGAATGCATTCTGCATCATGCCCATCATGATGAGGCCCGGCGCAACGAAAGTGCCGAACGGAACGCCCAGCACTTCGCGCCCCGAGCGCCCCAGCGCCACGGTGAAGATTACCAGAAACAGCAGCGTCGTGACCGCCGGTGCCCAGACTGTTTGCGTCTGCACCTTGAGGAAGCGGCGGATTTCCTTAATATAGAGGCTCCACAGCCCGATCCGGTTGATGCCGGTGATCTGGGGCTCTCCCTTCGGCGCGAACTTGCGACCGGAATTGCTGCCGGTGTCGACAAACTCGGGCGTGTTCGCGCTCGTGGAAGCGGCAGCAGGTGCTTGATCGGCCATGGGGGCGCGACTATCTGGACACTGCCTGCTTGGCAAGGTGTCGGGCGAGCATGAACACGAACGGGATTTTGCGCGCAATATGAGCTGGACCGAAGATCGCATCGCCACCCTCACGAAGATGTGGGAGGGCGGCAGCACCGCGAGCGAGATTGCCACCGAACTGGGCGGTGTTTCGCGCAATGCGGTGATCGGCAAGGCGCACCGCCTCGGCCTCAAGGCGCGCCCCAGCCCGGTCAAGGCCGGAGAGAAGAAGAATAAAGCCGCGCCGAAGAAAAAGGCCGCGGTGAAGGCACCTGCGGCGAAGTCTGCGCCGAAGAAGAAAGCGGCTACGCCGGTCGCGGCGCCGAAGCCTGCTCCGGCGCCAGCCGAGGCCAGGCCTGCCGCACCGCAGGCGAACAGCCAGCCGCTGCCGAACAAGCAGGACGACTTGCCCAAGATCGTCTCCTACGGTCCCGGCGGCTTCCTGCGACAGGGCCCGGGCGACCAGCAGGCACCGATCCCGCCGGCGCCGCCGCGTCGACTGGTGCCGGCAAAGCCCAGCCCCGATATTGCCGACAAAACCAGCCTTCTCGATCTCAATGACCGCGTCTGCCGCTGGCCGATGGGGCATCCGGGAGAACCTGACTTCCATTTCTGCGGCGAGAAGGTGAACCCCGGCTTCCCCTATTGCGTGGAGCATTGCGGCAGGGCCTATCAGGCACAGCTGCCGCGCGGTGCGCGCCGTCCCCCTCCCCCGCTACCGTTTGGCGGACCACGGGTTCGCTAACACGATTGCCATGATTGGCCCGCCATCCATCCCGGATCGGCGGGCTTTTCGTATGCGCTTACCTTGCCAGCATGCCCTTTCGCTGCCAGCACCATCAGCAACTAATTTTTCTTAATCGGAGCCACGCCTTTATGTCCTTTTCCCTCTACGAAGCCGTGATTCCGACACAGATCCAGATGCTACAGGCGGCGCAGGCCTGGATCGAGAAAGCCAAGGAATCCAGCCATTCCGAAAGCGAAATCGTGGAAGCGCGGTTGACGGACGACATGCTGCCTTTCGCGTTCCAAATTAAAAGCCTCGTCAGCCATTCGGTCGGTGCGGTGGAAGGTGTGCGAAAAGGCGTGTTCTCGCCCGATCTGGAACCCGCCGCGACCGAGCTGGAGAAGATGCGCCTCAATCTCGGGGCGGCGGAAAACACGCTGCGTGCCCTCTCGAAAGGGGAGGTCGACAGCTTTATCGGCAATGACATGCTGTTCGTGTTCGAACAGCGCGACATCCGGTTACCGTTCAAGGCAGAGGATTTCCTGCTAAGCTTCAGCCAGCCGAACTTCTTCTTCCATGCAACGACGGCTTATGCGCTGTTGCGGGCGAAGGGCCTCGGCATCGGCAAGGCGGACTTTACCGGCAAGCTGCGCATCCAGCGCGGATAGGCACCTACAGCCCTGCTACCGCGTCCGCATTGCGAACCAGATGGTGTGACGCGGACCCTTATTGTTGGGCCGGGCACGCACGGTTTCCACGCGCACATCCATGCCGCTGTCTTTCAGCCGCCGGGTGAACTTGTGATCGTCCGCCGCAGACCATATTGCCAGCACGCCGCCGGGGTTAAGAGCATCGCGCATCCGGGCGATGCCGGTGCGGGTGTAAAGCCTCTCATTTCCATCGCGCACAATGCCATCGGGGCCGTTGTCGACATCCATCAGGATGGCATCGAAGCGCGGCGTCGTGCCGTCGACCGCATCGTCCACCAGCGCCGCGACATCGGCCAGCACGATTTCCCCGCGCGGATCGGAAAGGCTTTCGCCTGTAAGATGCGCAAGCGGACCTTTCGCCCAATCGAGTATCTCGGGCACCACCTCGGCGACCACAACCTTTCCGGCTTCCGGCAGGGCGGAGAGTGTTGCGCGATAGGTAAAGCCCATTCCATACCCGCCGATCAGCACGCGCGGCGCCGCGGCGGTCACGCGCTCCAGCGTCAGCACGGCCAGCTGCTCTTCGCTGAACTGCATGCGCGTGCCCATCAGCTCGTCACGGCCCAGCATGATGATGAAATCGCGCCCGTGGCTGACGAGCGTCAGTGTGTCGCCGCCGGGTATTTGGGCGGTCGCTATCTCTTCACGGGGCAGCATCCGGGTCAACCCTGACCGCGTGTCTTCGTCTTACCCGGTCTTGCGTGAGCGACGACGAAATCGATTATGAGGCCGGCCACATCCTTTTCCGTCGCCTTCTCGATCCCTTCGAGACCTGGCGAGGAATTGACCTCCATGATGACCGGCCCGTGATTGGACCGGAGCATATCCACGCCGCAGACATTCAGGCCCATATGCTTGGCCGCTCGCACGGCGGTGGAGCGTTCTTCCGGCGTGATCTTGATGACCTGCGCGCTGCCGCCGCGGTGAAGGTTGGAGCGGAAATCGTCCGCCGCGCCTGTGCGTTTCATGGCGGCGACGACCTTGCCGCCCACCACCAGCGCACGGATATCGGTGCCGCCCGCTTCCTTGATGAATTCCTGCACCAGGATGTTCACATTCGCGCCGCGGAACGCCTCGATGACGGACTTCGCGCCGCTCATCGTCTCGGCCAGCACCACGCCGATGCCCTGCGTGCCTTCCAGCAGTTTGATGACGACCGGCGGACCGTTCACGGCCTTAATGATCTCCTCGGCCTGCTTGGGATCGTTGGCATAGGCTGTCAGCGGCAGGCCGAGACCATATTTCGACATGATCTGCATGGAGCGCAGCTTGTCGCGGCTGCGCCCGATGGCGACGCTTTCGTTCAGCGGCCATACGCCCGCCATCTCGAACTGGCGCAGCACGGCAAGGCCGTAATTGGTGATCGACGCGCCGATGCGGGGGATCACTGCGTCATAGCCTGAAATCGTCTCGCCATTGTAAGTGATCGTCGGCCGATGGCTGGCGATATTCACCGTACAGCGGGTGGTATTGAGAATGTCGAGCGTATGACCGCGCTCCTCGGCCGCCTCCACCAGCCGCTTGTGCGAATAGAGGTTCGGATTGCGGGCAAGCATCGCGATTTTCATGGGGCAACTTTCATGGTTTGTGGCCTTCGACCGGGCGCACGCCCTTCGACTGGAGCCAGGAATGGCCGGAGTCGACGACGAAGCGCCGCCTGAGGGCAGAACGCCCGATCAGCATCGGAAACTTCATCGCGGACCTGTCAGCAAGAGAGAATTCGGCACGAAACTGCACATCACCGATCCTCAGGGGCGTCTTCACGACATAGCGTTTCTGCGTCTCGCCATTGGAACTGGTGATACCCCGCAAGTCGACATGCACCGCCTCGCAAATCTGGCGCACATGCGGGCGTTCGAAATCAACGGCGAAGCGCACGAACCGCTCTCCGTCACGTTCGAACTCTTCCAGCACTTCGGCATGGAGCGATGATGTGCGCGCACCGGTATCGATCTTGGCCGGCAAGCGGCTGAGGCCGAGATCGGGAAGATCGACATATTCGCGCCACCCAACGGCGAGCTCGGGGATTTTGACCATGTCCCGCCATGCACCGCGTCTGCGCAAATGAAAAGGGCCGCGATCGCTCGCGGCCCTTTCCGGTGTTCAATTTAGAAGGATCAATCGTCCTTCAGGAAGGCGGGCATGTGGTCGTCGCCACCGCCTTTGTTCCCGCCATTGTCGCCGCCGCCATCGCGGTCACGACGCGGGCCGCGTCCACCACGGTCGCCGCCACGGCCACCGCCGCCGCCACGCGGGCCACGACGATCGCCGCCGCGGCCGCCGCCGCCTTCACGCTTTTCACGCGGTGGGCGGGTGTCTTCCAGCTCTTCGCCGGTTTCCTGATCGACGACGCGCATCGACAGGCGGACCTTGCCGCGCTGGTCAATCTCGAGAACCTTGACCTTCACGTCCTGCCCTTCAGACACAACGTCGGTCGGCTTCTCGACACGCTCGTTCTTCATTTCGGACACGTGGACGAGACCGTCCTTGCCGCCCATGAAGTTCACGAAAGCGCCGAAGTCCACGATGTTGACGACCTTGCCGTTGTAGATCTTGCCGACTTCGGCCTCTTCCACAATGCCTTCGATCCATGCCTTCGCGGCAGCGATCTCGTCTGCATTGGAAGAGCTGATCTTGATCGTGCCTTCATCGTCGATATCGACCTTGGCGCCGGTTTCGGCCACGATCTCGCGGATCACCTTGCCGCCCGTGCCGATTACGTCGCGGATCTTCGACTTGTCGATCTGCATCGTCTCGATGCGCGGAGCGTGCTTGGACACTTCACCGCGAGCACCCGAAAGCGCCTTGGTCATTTCACCAAGGATATGCGCGCGGCCGGCCTTGGCCTGCTCCAGCGCGGTTTCCATGATTTCCTTGGTGATACCGGCCACCTTGATGTCCATCTGGAGCGAGGTGATACCTTTCTCCGATCCGGCCACCTTGAAGTCCATGTCGCCAAGGTGATCTTCATCACCCAGGATGTCGGACAGCACGGTGAAATCGTCGCCTTCGAGGATCAGGCCCATGGCGATGCCGGACACCGGACGCTCGATCGGAACGCCTGCATCCATCATCGACAGACAGCCGCCGCAAACAGTCGCCATCGAGCTCGAGCCGTTGGACTCGGTGATGTCGGACAGGATGCGGATGGTGTAAGGGAAATCCTCATGGGTCGGCAGCACGGGGTGCAGCGCGCGCCATGCAAGCTTGCCATGGCCCGTCTCGCGACGGCTGGTGAAACCGAAGCGGCCCACTTCGCCGACCGAATAGGGCGGGAAGTTATAGTGCAGCATGAAGTGGTTGTAGGAGAGGCCTTCCAACCCGTCGATCATCTGCTCGGCATCCTTGGTGCCCAGCGTGGTAGTGCAGATTGCCTGCGTTTCACCGCGCGTGAACAGGGCCGAACCATGCGTGCGGGGCAGCAGGCCAACCATCGCCTCGATCGGGCGGACCTGGTCGGTCTTGCGGCCGTCGATGCGCTGGCCGTCCTTCAGGATCGCTTTGCGCACGATGTCGCTTTCCAGCTTCTTCACCAGCTTCAGGCGGCCCATATATTCCGCCGGATCGCTCTCGGAGAGATCGGCGTAGTGGTCTCGCGCCTTTTCACGGGCTGCGTTCACCGCATCCTGACGGGCCGACTTGTCGGTGATCTTGTAGGCTGCAGCCAGATCGTCACCGATCACGCCGCGCAGTTCCTCGAGCGTGGCGGACTTGTCTTCCACCTTGTCGAGTTCCCACGGGTCCTTGGCGGCCTGTTCGGCAAGCTCGATGATCGCACCGATGACCTTGCGGCTTTCCTCATGCGCGAACATGACAGCGCCAAGCATTTCCTCTTCGGTCAGTTCCTTGGCTTCGGATTCGACCATCATCACGGCGTCGTTCGTCGCCGCGACGACCAGGTCCAGGCGGCCTTCGTCGAAGATCGTGTTGACGCTGGGGTTCAGCACATAGTCGCCGTCGACAAAGCCGACGCGCGCTGCGCCGATCGGGCCCATGAACGGCAGGCCGGAAATGGTCAGCGCAGCAGAGGCTGCAATCATGGCGACGATGTCTGGCTCGGTCTCGCCGTCATAGGAGAGAACCTGCGCGATCACGTTGATCTCGTTGTAGAAACCTTCCGGGAAGAGCGGACGCACAGGGCGATCCATCAGGCGGGAGGTCAGCGTTTCCTTCTCCGTCGCGCGGCCTTCGCGCTTGAAGAAGCCGCCGGGGATACGGCCCGCGGCGGAGAATTTTTCCTGGTAGTGAACGGTCAGCGGGAAGAAATCCTGCCCTTCCTTCACACTCTTCGCGGCGGTCACGGCGCACAGCACCACGGTTTCGCCATAGGTTGCCAGAACGGCGCCGTCTGCCTGACGGGCGATCTGGCCGGTTTCGAGGGTGAGGGTCTTTCCGCCCCACTCGATCGATACGGTTTTCTTGTCGAACATAGTTTTCCTTCATGACCCGCGTGCCACATTGCAGCGCGGGGCCTACATTGTCCGGGTGAGCCGGCCCGGTCCGGTACGGAGCCCAGATTGGCCCCAAGGCGATGCCCGTCGAATTACGAGCGTCATCCTCAATTTCGTCATCCCGGACTTGATCCGGGATCCATTTTCCAACTGCGCTGCTTGCGAGATGGATCCTGAAACAAGTCCAGGATGACGCAAAACGTAAACGGCCCGCCAGTGGCGGGCCGAACGTTCACGTCATTTACGAAGACCCAGCTTCTGGATCAGGGCGTTGTAACGCTCCAAATCCTTCTTCTTCAGATAGGCCAGCAAGCTGCGACGCTTGTTGACCATCTTGAGCAGGCCACGACGCGAATGGTTATCCTTGTGGTGGTCCTTGAAGTGCTCGGTCAGGTTGCGGATACGCTCGGTGAGGATGGCGACCTGAACTTCCGGAGAACCGGTGTCGCCCTTGCCTACAGCGTTGTCCTTGATGATTTCAGTCTTGCGTTCGGCAGCTACCGACATTGTATTTCCTTCGCAGTATCGTGTTAGACGTTGAACCCCCGAACGACTTTCATCGTGCCCCCTTCGAGTTCCACCAGCGCTACCGGAACATCGCCCAGCTTCGCAAAGTACAGCCCGTCGGGATGGGGCAATCCGGAAACGACCCGGCCTTGTCTGGCCGCCTGCGCACTTTCCGGATCGAGAGAGAGGGCCGGGATACCGTCCAGCCCTGCCTCCAGCGGCAGGATATAGTCTTGAAGCGCTGCGCCCTTACCGATTTCGTTGAGATTGTCTAGCGAAATCGCCTGTTCCTGCGTGAACGGGCCAGCCTTGATGCGGCGCAGATAGATAACGTGCCCCAGCGTGCCAAGGGCATGCGCGATATCCCGTGCTAGAGAGCGGATATATGTGCCCTTGCTGACATGAGCGACGAGCGTCGCGGTGTCCGCCAATTCCAGTGGTGCCTGCGGGTCGTAAGGGTCGGGGCGACCTGCGGTGGTCTGGAAGGCGCTGTCCACGGACTGAAAGTCCGTTCGTGCTGAGCCGGTGGCGCGATGCGCCGTCTTCGACTCCGAAGTACGATCTTCATCAGCCCCGCTATTTCGCCCTTCGACAAGCTCAGGACGAACGGGGTGAAGCTCACGCACAGTCACCCGCCGCGTTTTCAGCTCGACCTCTTCCCCGGCCCGCGCCAGGTCATAGGCCCGCTTGCCGTCCACCTTCAGCGCGGAATATTTCGGCGGGACCTGGTCGATCTCGCCCGTGAAGTGTTCGCAGATCGCGGCAATGGCAGCACGCGGCGGGCGGCGGTCGCTGCGTGCCACGACATCGCCTTCTGCATCCAGCGTGTCTGTCTCCTCGCCGAACTGGATGGTGAACTCGTACACCTTGTCGCTGTCCAGCATGCGGCTCGACAATTTCGTCGCTTCGCCCAGCGCGATGGGCAGAACGCCTTCTGCTGCGGGGTCCAGCGTGCCGCCATGGCCCACTTTAACTTTCGGATAGCCGCCTTCGCGCAGATTGCGTTTCACGGCCGCCACCGCTTGCGTCGAGCCGAGGCCCACGGGCTTGTCCAGAATGATCCACCCGTGCGGCGGCGTATGGTCCGTCATGACAGGCAAGATGGGGATGGGTTCACCAAGGGTAAAGACCCGCTTCGTTTAGCATGCTACGCGCAACGAAAGTCAGATTTGGGACCAGGGGTTTTGTAAATGAGCGATGCAAACGCCAGCGCCGGCACTGCCGCACCGCAAAAGGGCTTTCTCGGCTGGGTAGAGCGGACCGGCAACAGGCTGCCCGATCCGGTGTTCATCTTCTTCTATCTCATCATCGCGCTGGTCGCGATCTCGGTCATCAGCGAGCTTGCCGGGCTTTCCGCGCAGCACCCCACGACCATCGATGAGACGACGGGCGAGGCTTCCGTCATCCAGGCGGCAAGCCTGCTCTCGCCTGAGAACATCCAGCGCCTGTGGGTGCAGATGCCCACGACCTTCACCCACTTCCATCCGCTGGGTTATGTGCTGGTGGTGATGCTGGGCGCAGGCGTTGCGGAACGGTCCGGCTTTTTTGCCGCCGGCATGTCTGCTGCGGTGCGCAAGGCGCCGACCATACTGCTGACCCCGGTGGTGGCGCTGGTCGCCATGCTCGGCAACCATGCGGCGGATGCAGGCTATGTCGTGCTGATCCCGCTGGCGGGCATCCTGTTCGCTGCTGCCGGTCGCCATCCGCTGGCCGGGATTGCCGCAGCGTTTGCCGGTGTCTCGGGCGGCTTCTCTGCCAATATCTCTCCCGGCCAGCTCGACGCGCTGCTGTTCGGCATCACCGAAGAGGCAGTGCAGGCCAGCTCGCTGGACCCGGCCTTCACCACCAATATCGCAGGCAACTGGTATTTCATCGCCGTGATGACGTTCATCTACCTGCCAATCATCTGGTACGTGACCGACAGGGTTATCGAACCGCGTCTTGGCGCGTGGAAAGGCGGCGCAGCGGCAACAGGCGGCGATGTGGAGCTGGCCGAAGGCTCCAGCCCCGATCCGGAAGAACATACCGGCCCGAAAGCTGCAAAGGGCCTGCGCTGGGCGGGCCTTGCCGCGCTCGGCGTAGTGGCCCTGTGGGCGCTAATGGTGTTTGCGCCCGGTACGCCGCTGATCGACGAGCAGGCCTGCCTAACGGAAACCGGCGCGAGAGTGGTCGATTGCTCGATCCATACCGAGCTCGATCCGTTCTACCGCTCGCTCGTCGCGGCTTTCTTCATCCTCTTCCTTGCCACCGGCTGGGCCTATGGCAAGGCGGCGGGTACCATCAACAATCACCGCGACCTGGTGAACATGATGGCGGAAAGCATGAAGGATATGGGCTATTACCTCGTCCTCGCCTTCGCTGCGGCGCATTTCGTGGAGATGTTCGAGTGGTCGAACCTCGGCCTGATCTCCGCCGTGCATGGTGCCGACGCGATCCGCTCCACCGGCCTGCCGCTACCGCTTGTGATCGGTCTGATGGTGCTGTTTGCCGCGCTGCTCAACCTCTTCATCGGTTCGGCGAGCGCCAAATGGGCATTGCTCGCTCCCATCCTCGTGCCGATGCTGATGCTGCTGGGCATCAGCCCCGAAGGCGCGACGGCTGCCTACCGCGTGGGCGACAGTGCGACCAACATCATCACCCCGCTGATGGTGTATTTCCCACTGATCCTCGTCTTCGCGCAGCGCTGGAAGAAGGATTTCGGCCTCGGTAGCCTCACCGCGATGATGATTCCCTACTCGATCTGGCTGCTGGTTTCCGGCGTTATCTTGATCGTGGCGTGGTTCTATCTCGGCATCCCGCTGGGGCCGGATGCGCCGGTCGAATATGTGCTACCCGATGCCGGGACTGCGATCGCTCCGGCGATGCAGTAAGGCGCAGCGGAGAGGGCGGAATGGCGGCAGGCAGCGCGCCGGCAGCGACACAATCCGGCTTCCTCGGCTGGATAGAGCGTACGGGCAACCGCTTGCCCGATCCGGTGCTGCTGTTCGTCTATTTCATCGCGGTGTTGATTGCGCTGTCGGTGGTCGCCAGCCTTGCCGGATGGTCCGCCGCGCATCCGGCGGAGATCGATCCCGACACCGGCACCTTCCGCATCGTCACGGTCGAGAGCCTGCTGAGCGAAGCCAACCTTCGCCAGCTTTTCACATCGGTCCCCGAAACGTTCACCCACTTCGCGCCGCTCGGCATGGTGCTGACCGTGATGCTGGGCGCCGGCGTGGCGGAGCGCTCCGGCCTGTTCACAGCCGCCATGCAGGCGAGCGTCGCGCGCGCATCGCGCTTCTGGCTGACGCCCAGCGTGGCGCTCGCCTGCATGATGGCCAACCACGCAGCCGATGCCGCTTTCGTCGTGATGATCCCGCTGGCGGGCATCATCTACCATGCCGCCGGACGCCATCCGCTGGTGGGCATTGGCGTCGCTTTTGCCAGCGTTTCGGGCGCGTTCAGCGCCAACCTGCTGCCTGGCCAGCTCGATGCGCTGCTGCTGGGCATTACCGAGGAAGCGGTGCAAACCGTGTTCGGCGCCTACACGGTCAATATTGCGGGCAATTGGTACTTCATCGCCGCGATGACGCTGGCTTACCTGCCGGTGATCTGGTTCGTGACCGACCGCGTGGTGGAGCCGCGCCTTGGCCGGTACGATGCTGCCACCGCCAGCGCGGCAGCGGATGATGACGATGTCGGCAAGCCGCTGTCGCCGGGCGAAAAGCGCGGCCTGCGCAATGCCGGGCTGGTGGCGCTGGCGCTGGTCGCGCTGTGGGCGTTCCTCGTGCTCGGGCCGATACAGCCGCTGGTCGATCCCGATGCCCCACCAGCCGGTCGCCTGACGCCATTCTACCAGAGCCTGCTGCCCTTCTTCCTCCTCATCTTCCTGCTGCCCGGTTACGCCTTCGGCCGCGCGGCGGGCACGATCGGCGGGCATCGCGACTTGATCGCGATGATGAGCGAGGCGATGAAGGACATGGCCTATTACCTCGTGCTGACATTCGTGGCGGCGCATTTCGTAGCGATGTTCGCATGGTCGAACATGGGCATCGTGCTGGCGGTGGACGGGGCCGATGCGCTGAAAGCCAGCGGCCTGCCGATGTGGGCCATGCTGGTCGCCATCGTGCTGTTCGGCGCGGCGCTGAACCTGCTGGTCGGCTCGGCATCGGCCAAATGGGCGGTGATGGCACCGGTCCTGGTGCCCATGCTGATGCTGGTGGGCGTATCGCCGGAAATGACGACCGCCGCCTACCGCGTGGGCGACAGCGCGACCAACATCATCACGCCGCTGATGGTCTACTTCCCGCTCGTGCTGATCTTCTGCCAGCGCTGGGTGAAGGAGTTCGGGCTCGGTAGCCTGACCGCGCTAATGATGCCGTATTTCTTCGGTATCATGACCGCCGGGCTGGCGATCACGATCACCTGGGTGGTGTTCGACCTGCCGCTGGGGCCGGGCGTCAATGTGTTCCTCGATGCCTTGCCCGCGGCGGCGCAAAGTTGACAAAGCTGACATCGTGACGATCCGCCTTTTCCTTCTCTGAGGCGTGGAAACGCTTGGGTCTTGCCACTCGCGGCGAAGTTGACACTTTGCCGGAGAAAAACAGCCAATATGCTAAGGATGGGAAAGAGCTGGCGCGACCATGGTGGCGTGCCCGGCTTGTAGGAAAGGACGAAGCCTTCGTGCCTAAGACACTCGCCATCATCTGGTACAGCGCGACGGGTGGCAGCCGCCAGCTGGCGGAGGCCGCGCGTGACGGCGCGCTGGATGCCGGCGGTGTGGATGTGCGGTTTCTGCCCGCGCTGAAAGCGGAGGCGGACGATGTGCTGGCGGCGGATGGCTACATCTTCGTTTGCCCTGAAAACCTCGCGGCGATTGCAGGCGGGATGAAGCTGTTTTTCGACCGCACCTATTATCCCTTGCTGGGCCGCATCGAGGGGCGACCCTATGCGGCGATGATCTGCGCCGGATCGGATGGCACGAACGCGCAGAAGCAGCTTGAGCGGATCGCGACCGGCTGGCGGCTGAAACGCGTGGCGGACACCAGAATCGTCAATGTCGATGCGCAGACGCCGGAGGCGATCATGGCGGAGAAAACTATCGGCGAGGATGCGCTGGCGAAGGCGCGCGAGATGGGCGCGATGCTGGCTGCGGGACTTGAGGTTGGGGTGTTTTAATCATCGTCGGCCCGGACTTGATCCGGGCCCGGGCTTCTTTTGCTTCACCGCGTCCAGCCATAGAAAGCCTTGGCCCGGATCAAGTCCGGGCCGACGTAAGAAACCTACCGATACAGCCCCAACTCCTCCGCAAAATGCCGCCGACACAGCGCGACATAGCGTTCATTCCCGCCGATCTCGGTTTGCCTGCCCTCGCCCACAGCCTCGCCGCTTTCGGTAACGCGCAAGTTCATCGTCGCCTTTCGCCCGCAATGGCAGACCGCTTTCAGCTCCACCAGCGCATCGGCAATGCCCAGCAGCACTGCCGAGCCGGGGAAGAGATCTCCTCGAAAATCGGTGCGCAGGCCGTAGCACAGCACCGGGATATTCTCGGCATCGGCCAGCCGCGCGCATTGCCATGCCTGCGCGGCGGTGAGGAATTGCGCTTCGTCCAGCAGCACGCAGGCAGGCTTGCCGCCTTCGCGCTGCATGACGGCGGTGTGGATATTGGTGCCGGGCGTATAGCGGTGCGCGTCCGCTTCCAGCCCGATACGGCTGGCGATGGCGGCATCGGCGCGCGTGTCGATCGCGGCGGTCCACAGCATGGTGTCCATGCCGCGCTCGCGATAATTGAAATCCGCCTGCAGCAGCGTGGTCGATTTGCCCGCATTCATGCTGGCATAGTAGAAATAGAGTTTGGCCATGAGGCCCCTTCCCGACCCGTCATGCTGAACTTGTTTCAGCATCCATCCACCAGCCCGCGACCAAATCGCAGGTGGAGAAATGGACCCTGAAAGAAGTTCAGGGTGACGGCAATTTGGGAGGTCGGGTTATTCCCCGTCCAGATCGCGCCGCACTTTGGGATCATCCAGCAACTGGTCGATCCGGCTTGCTTCGTCGAAACTCTCGTCGCTGCGAAATTGCAACTTCGGCGCGAATTTGAGGCCGAGGCGCTGGGCGACTTCACGCTGGAAAAAAGCAGTGTTGGTTCGCAGAGCCTTGACGATCACATCCTCGTCCTCACCCAGCAGCGGCTTCACATAGACCTTCGCATTGCGCAGGTCGGGTGACATGCGAACTTCCGTGACAGAGATGTTGGAGGCGCGCAGCGTATCGTCATGCGCCTCGCCCCGGGCCAGCAATTCTGACAGGATATGGCGCACGCGCTCACCCACTTTCAGCAGGCGGACGGACTGGTCTTCGGGTTTGGAGTGGCGAGCCATCAGGCTGCACCCGTGTTCTTGGGCACGCTGGCAGACGGCCATTCGGTCGCCATCGCGGTGGCGGTGGCACGCGCGCACAGCTTGCCGTCATTATCGAACATTTCCGCCTCAACGAAGGAAATGCGCCGACCGGCCTTCACCGGGCGCGCTTTCACGGTCAGCGGCTTCATCGCGACGGGGCGTAGCAGCGACAGATTGATGTCGAGCGAGAGTTGCAGCTTGCCGCCCGTGCCCAGATAGACCGCCGCGCCCATCGCCTCGTCCATGAAGCCTGCAATCAGCCCGCCCTGCACGCAGCCGCGCATGTTCGCGAAGCTCTCCGGCGGGGTGAACGCCATCTCCACAGTCTTCGTGTCCTCATCCATGGAGACGAAAGTCGCGCCCATCAGCTTTGCCGAGGGCCATTGGAGGACGGGGGCGGATTGGTCGGTCATGGTCACAAACTCCTCCCCTCCCGCGAGCGGGAGGGGAGCCTAGATCAAAGCGTGCGCTCTTCCTCGTTCACCTCGAACACTTCAAGCTGGTCGCCCGGCTTGATGTCGTTGGTGTCCTCAAGGACCACACCGCATTCCAGACCCGCGCGGACCTCGTCCACATCGTCCTTGAAGCGGCGCAGCGAAGCGATGGTGGTGGCCGACACGATAACGTCTTCGCGGGTGAGGCGAGCGTGCAGACCCTTGCGGATAACGCCTTCCTCCACCAGCAGACCGGCCGCCTTGTCCTTCTTGCCTGACTTGAACACCTCTTTCACCTCGGCGCGGCCGACCACGTTCTCGACCTTGAGCGGGCCAAGCTCGCCCAGCAGTTCCTTCGTGATCTCGTCGGTCAGGTGATAGATCACATCGTGATACATCATCCGCACGCCGTCGCGCTTCACCAGGTCGCGAGCCTTGGCATTGGGGCGCACGTTGAAGCCGATGATCGGCGCCTTGCTCGCCGCCGCCAGTGTCACGTCGCTTTCCGTGATGGCACCCACGCCCGCATGCAGGATGCGAACCTTGATGTCGTCATTGGAAAGATTGTGCAGCGCGGAGTTGATCGCTTCCACAGAGCCCTGAACGTCGGCCTTCACCACAACAGGATATTCGATCACCTTGGCGGTGTTGAACATCGTATCGAAGCTGGTCGGCGCCAGCGCAGTGCGCTTTTCGGTCGCCTTTTCCTGACGGTATTGGGCGACTTCACGGGCGCGCTGTTCGTTTTCGACAACGGTCAGCTTCTCGCCAGCTGACGGTACGCCGCCTAGGCCAAGGACTTCCACCGGCACCGATGGCCCGGCTTCCTTCACCTGCTTGCCCTGGTCGTTCACCAGTGCGCGCACGCGGCCGCTTTCGGTGCCCACCACGAAGGTATCGCCGCGCTTCAGCGTGCCGCGATTGATCAGCACGGTGGCGACGGGGCCGCGGCCCTTGTCGAGCTGTGCTTCCACCACGGTCGCCTCGGCATCGCGGTCCGGCCGCGCCTTCAGCTCCAGCAATTCCGCCTGCAGGTGGATTTTCTCGATCAGTTCGTCGAGCCCCGCGCCGGTCTTGGCGGAGACTTCCGCATCCAGCACATCGCCCGACATCTCTTCCACGATCACCTCGTGTTCCAGCAGGCGGGTGCGGACGTTGTTGGCGTCGGCCTCAGGCTTGTCGATCTTGTTGATCGCCACGATCAGCGGGACATTGGCCGATTTGGCGTGATTGATAGCCTCGATCGTCTGCGGCATGATGCCATCGTCGGCAGCCACCACCAGCACCACGATATCGGTGACATTGGCACCGCGCGCGCGCATTTCGGTGAAGGCGGCGTGGCCCGGCGTATCGAGGAAGGTAATCTTCGACTTGTCCTTCGCGGTCACTTGGTAGGCGCCGATATGCTGGGTGATGCCGCCCGCTTCGCCGCGCGTCACATTGGTCTTGCGCAGCGCATCGAGCAGGCTGGTCTTGCCGTGATCGACATGGCCCATGACTGCCACGACCGGCGGACGCGGTTTTTGCGTCTCTGCGGGATCGTCGTCCTCGGTCGATACGATATCGACATCGGCTTCGGACACCTTCTGGATCTTATGGCCGAACTGCTCGACCAGCAGCTCTGCCGTGTCCTGGTCGATCGTCTGGTTGACGGTGACGGGCATGTCCAGATTGAACAGCTCCTTCACCAGGTCGGCGCCCTTTTCGCCCATGCGCTTTGCCAGTTCGCCAACCGTGATGGCTTCGGGCACGACCACGTCGCGAACCTGCTTTTCGCGCGGCTGGCTGGAGCCGCCGCCCTGTGCGCGGCGCTCTTTCTCGCGCGCACGCTTGAGCGCGGCGAGGCTGCGGGCACGGCGGCCCTCATCCTCGTTCAGCGCCTTGTTGACCGTCAGCTTGCCGCGACGCTTGTCGCCGCCACGCTCGGGCCGCGAAGGCTTCTTCTCTTCCTTCTTCTTTTCCGGACGCTTGATTTCCGGACGGGCGACAGGCGTGAACTTGCGCGCGGCAGGGCGCGACGGCGTATCGTCGGCAGCAGCGCCTTCGGGCGGCGCTTCATCGGCACCCTGCTCGGTTTCCGCCGCAGCCTTGGCGTCGGCTTCCGCCTGCTTTTCGGCTTCTTCCCTCGCCTTGGCGTTATCCTCGGCGCGCTTCTTCTCGTCCTCGGCAGCCTTCTTGGCCTGCTCTTCCTCGCGCTTGCGCGCTTCCTCTGCCTGGCGCAGCCGGTCTTCCTCTGCCTCGCGCTGGAGACGAGCGACCTTTTCCTGCGGGGTTTCGCCCGCAGGGGCGGCCTTCTTGGCAGGCGCAGGCTTGGCCTTCGGCTCCTCTGCAGCGGGCGGAGGAGGCGGAGGCGGAGGGGGCGGAGGCGGCGGCGCTTCGCCCGGCTTCACGAGCTTGCGACGACGCTTCACCTCGACCGCGACCTTGTTCGTGCGGCCATGGCTGAAGGTCTGCTTGACCTCCCCACCATCGACCGAACGCTTCAGGCCAAGCGGCTTGCGGGTGCGCTTCGGAGTGTCGTTTTCTTCGCTCATATGCTCGTACTAATCCTTCAAAATCAAACAGTCACGCAAGGCCTTGTCGGCTGCGCTATTCGCCAGCCGGCGGGCTTAGTGACGGAGCCGCTTCACCGGCCCCCAAATACATCTGCAAGCGCGCCAGCGGGACCGATACCCGCTGCGCCGATTTCGCATCGGCGAGCGCCAGGTGGACGACATTTTCGCGGCCCAATGCCACAGACAGGGCCTGCCGGTCCAGTGGCAGGGTCTCGCCGTGGCGTCCGGACCCTTCCTCATCCAGCCCGACGCGCCAGGCCTGGTCCAGCTTTCGCCGCCCGTCCTCTTTCGCATCGGCTGCATGATAAAGCGCCGCCACCTTGCCCATGCGGGCATCGTTGGCGATCCTGTCAGACCCCAAGATAAGGCGTCCGCTGCGCATTTCGAGACCCAGCCTGTCCAGCAACGCCTTTTCCAGCGCACCGGCAAGGCGAACAGGCAAATCGGCGGGTATTGCAAGCGCGCCGGTCTTGAAGGCGCGGGATAGCGCGCCTTTCAGCCTGCCGCTGGCAATCGCGTCCTCCAGCTCCTGCCGCGACACGCCGATCCACGCACCGCGACCCGGCGCCTTGGCATTGGCATCGGGCAGCACATCGCCATCGGGAGAGACGGCCAGGCGTACTAGTTCGTCCCTCGCCGCATTACGGCCGGTGAGCACACAGCGCCGCTCGCTCCCCGCATCGCGCGGGGAGGCAGCGCCCTCGGTTTCAGGCGAACCTAATGGGTCATGTGGAGGATTCCGCATCGGCGGCCTCCTCTGCTTGGGACTCGGAAGTATCGGCAGCAGGCGCTGCCTCTTCTTCGTCCTCGAACCAGTGCGCGCGGGCGGCCATGATGATCTCGTTGCCCTGCTCTTCGCTCAGGCCGAAGGCGCCAAGAACGCCGCCCTTGTCCTGCTCGCGCTGCGGGCGACGCACGGGCGGTCCGCCAGCGGCATCGTTATTGCGGCGACGCGGTGCTTCGCGCTTCTTGGCGATCAGCTCGTCCGTGGCGAGATCGGCCAGATCGTCCAGTTCCTTGATGCCGGCCTTGCCCAGCACGACGAGCATCTGCTCGGTCAGATGCGGGATATCGGCCAGCGCATCTTCCACGCCAAGCTCGCGGCGCTGTTCGCGGAAAGCGGCTTCCTGCCGTTCCAGCGCTTCCTGCGCGCGGCTCTGCAATTCCTCTGCCAGCTCCTCGTCGAACCCTTCGATCGTGGCGAGTTCTTCCAGCTGCACATAGGCGACTTCTTCCAGCTCTGCGAAGCCTTCGGCCACCAGCAGCTGCGAGAGCGTCTCGTCCACGTCCAGTTCGTCTTCGAACATTTTTGAGCGCATGGCGAATTCCGCGCTGCGCTTTTCCGAGGCTTCTTCCTCGGTCATGATGTCGATCTGGCTGTCGGTCAGCTGGCTGGCGAGGCGCACATTCTGGCCGCGGCGACCGATGGCGAGCGACAGCTGGTCATCGGGCACGACGACTTCGATGCGGCTTTCATCCTCGTCCAGCACCACGCGCGATACGGTGGCGGGCTGGAGCGCATTGACGATGAAGGTGGCCGTATCTTCCGACCACGGAATGATGTCGATCTTCTCGCCCTGCAATTCCTGCACCACGGCCTGCACGCGGCTGCCCTTCATGCCGACGCAGGCGCCGACGGGATCGATACTGGAATCGTGGCTGATGACGCCGATTTTGGCGCGGCTGCCCGGATCGCGCGCAGCGGCCTTGATCTCGATGATGCCGTCGTAAATCTCCGGCACTTCCTGCGCGAACAGCTTGCGCATGAAATCGGGATGCGCGCGGCTGAGGAAGATCTGCGGGCCGCGATTGTTGCGCTCCACCTTGCTGATGAGAGCACGCACACGCTCGCCCACACGGGCAGCTTCGCGCGGGATCTGCTGGTCGCGGCGGATCACACCTTCGGCACGGCCCAGATTGACGATCACATGGCCGAATTCGACCGACTTGATCACGCCGGTGATGACTTCGCCCGCGCGGTCCTTGAATTCCTCGAACTGGCGCTCACGCTCTGCATCGCGGACCTTCTGGAAGATCACCTGCTTGGCGCTCTGCGCGTCGATGCGGCCAAGGTCGTCCATGGCGGGCAGCGGGTCGACGATGAAATCGCCTACCTTGCTGCCGGGCTCCAGCTTTTCGGCCTGCGCCAGGTCGACCTGCTTGAAATAGTCTTCGACGTCCTCGACCACTTCGACAACGCGCCACAGGCGCAGGTCGCCGGTCTGCGGGTCCAGCTTGGCACGGATATCGTTTTCCTGGCCGAAACGCGCACGCGCGGCCTTCTGGATCGCTTCTTCGAGGGCTTCGATCACGATGCCCTTGTCGATCATCTTTTCCGATGCGACCGCAGTGGCGATTGCAAGCAGTTCTGCCTTATTGGCGGAAATGGGACTGGCCATCAGTCGTTGACCTCTTCTTCCTGTTCGAGTTCTTCAATATCTTCGACGCCCGATAGATCGAGCGGCTGTGTAGCAGCAATCAGCCTGTCCGTCAGGATCAGCTGCGCCGAGTGGACCTTGGAAAGCGGCACGGCAATCCTGCCGGCCTGCTTGTCCTCAATGGTGACGATATCGCCTTCGATGCCGACCAGTTCGCCGGTCAGCTGGCGGTGCCCGTCAACTTTCTCGATGAGCGAAATCTTCGCCTCGTGCCCTGCCCAATTGGCGTAATCCTTGGCGCGGGTCAGCGGACGGTCGATGCCGGGGCTGCTGACTTCGAGGTTGTAGGCCCCTTCCACCAGTTCGACGCCTTCTTCCTCCAGCGCATCCACGCGGTCGGAAATGGCGCGCGACAGCTGGGCGCATTGCTCGACGACCAGCTGCCCGGTTTGCGGGTCTTCGGCCATTACCTGCAAGGTGCGCTCGTCGCCCGAACCCGTCATCTTCACGCGCACGAGTTCGAAGCCGAGCGCTTCGGCCTCGGGTTCGATCACTTGTGTCAGGCGCGCAATATCGGCCATCGGGTCTCCGTTATATGCAGACATCCTCGTGACAAAAGCGGCTCGGTGCCGGCCCCTCGCGGCGCCAGCGCTACTGTGTCACGACAATGTCGGGATGGATGGCCAGATAGGCGGCATGCGCGGCTTTGGCAAGCCCTATTGCCGCAATGTTGACGGGGAGCGCGGACTAATTGCGCCGGGCGCCGCGACCGCGGGAAATTGTCCCGCTGGGGGTTGCCGCCTCTTCTGCCTCTCGCGCGGTTTCGCTGCGCATATCGTCGAGCGCGCTGCTGCCCCAGCCGCCGGCATCGTCGAGATAGAGGTCCGCCACCGGATCGCCGAAGGAGCCGACGACATAGTCGTCTTCCGCAGCGGCCATCGGCACGGGATCGAACAATGCATCGGAGCTGGCGTCTGCAGCATCGGTTTCGGCCGTCACGGCCAGACTGTCCGGGCGATCGGCATCGCTGCCGCCAATGCCGCCCAGCAGGAAGAACAGCACCACGATGATCGCGACGATGAAGATCACACCGTTGATCACCGCCGCACGCTTGTCGACACGCGCTGTAGGGCGGCGGATCGAGGAGGCCGGTTCGGCGAGAAGGACGGGTGTCTTGGGCATAGGCTTATTGGTCCGGACCAGCATTGAGCCGATCACGGACAAACCATTTATGACTGCGATTGGTAAACAGACCCTTAGCGCGCGGTCCATTATGAACCTTCTTGCGAGCGGTTAGCCGTCCGACAATCCGTGCTTCTTTATGCAGTGGCGCAGCTGGTCGTAGCTGAGGCCAAGCGCCTTGGCGGTCTGGCGCTGGTTCCAGCGATTGGCGGCGAGCGCGTGCTCGACGATGGCTTTCTCGTGGTCGTCGACCGCAGCGCGCAGGTCGTCGACCTTCTCAAGGCGCGGGGTGATGGTCGGGGTAGCGCCATTGGCGGCAGGAGCAGCCTCCTTGGCGGGCGTGGCGGTGGAAAGCGGCTTCCACGGCGACTCGAACGGGTCGAACACAACCTCACCGATGGGCTGTTCCCAGCTGTCCCAGCGATAGACGGCGCGCTCCACCACATTGCGCAATTCGCGCACATTGCCGGGCCAGGGATGATTTTCCAGCTGGCTGGATACGGCGTCGGCGAAGCCCGGCCATTCGTCCCACCTGAGCTCTGCGGCCATGCGCCGACCGAAATAGTCGGCCAGCACTTCGATATCGCCTTCGCGCACGCGCAAGGGCGGCAAGGTGATGACTTCGAAACTGAGCCGGTCGAGCAGATCCGGGCGGAAGGTCCCTTCCTGCGCGCGGCGCGGCAGGTCTTCATTGGTGGCGGCAACGATGCGCACATCGACCTTGGTCGCGCGGCTCGATCCGATGCGAGTCACCTCGCCATACTCGACTGCGCGCAGCAGCCTTTCCTGCGCGCCCATGGAAAGCGTACCCAGTTCGTCGAGAAATAACGTGCCCCGGTCGGCTTCCTCAAACCTGCCTTCCCGCGCTCTGGTAGCGCCTGTGAACGCACCCTGTTCGTGGCCGAACAATTCGGCTTCGATCAGCGTTTCGGGCAGCGCCGCGCAGTTCATGGTGACCAGCGGCTCTTCCCAGCGATCGGACAGGCGGTGAAGGCGCTCGGCAATCAGTTCCTTGCCGGTGCCGCGCTCTCCGATCACCAATACGGGGCGCGCCATGGGGGCAGCACGGCTCGCCCGCTCCACCGCGTCGAGGAAGGCGCCGGACTGGCCGATAAACTGGTTTTCCCGATCCATGGCCGAGATATAGTGAAATTTCCCAATGCTTGGCAATAGGCGCCAATCGCCTTTTCCGGAAAGGAGTCAAAATCCGCAGATTTCTGCGCCTCGCGCAGTTTGGCACGCTTCCTGCAATTCATCGGACAGAAAGGGAATTGGAGGAAACACAATGTTCGATCAACGCTTCTTCACCAGCAAACTCGGCCACGCCGCCATGGTGAGTGTGGCCGCGATGATCGCGTTCACGATCTTTGTCGGCATGGTGCCCGCACCCGAAGCGCAGACGATGCTGATCGGTGCGCCTGTCGTGGAGCTGGCGTGAGCGACAAGACCCCCAACCCGTTGACGCCGCTGGGCGGAAGGGCGATGCCGGTAGGCACGCGTCTCGATCGCGAGATCGAGCGTATGCGTACCAGCCCTACGCCGACGGCCAACTCGCTTAATATCGGAGGACCCTTGATGGGCATTTTCTCTCGTACCCGCGATATCATCGCTGCCAACTTTACCGAGCTTCTCGATCAGGCGGACGACCCGTCGAAGATGATCCGGATGATCATCCTGGAAATGGAAGAGACGCTGGTGGAAGTGCGGGCCAGCGCCGCGCGCACGATTGCCGACCAGAAGGAAATGCATCGCCATACGGTGAAGCTGGACCGCTTGCAGGCCGACTGGACCGAGAAGGCCCAGCTGGCGCTCAGCAAGGATCGCGAAGACCTGGCGCGTGCTGCGCTGATGGAAAAGCGCAAGGCTGCCGACACGGCCGATCAGCTGAAGCAGGAGATCGCTGTGCTGGACGATGCGCTGCGCGCTTACGAACAGGACATTGCCAAGCTGCAGCATCGCCTGCGCGAAGCCCGCAGCCGGCAGACGCAAATCTCCGCCCGTCTCGAAAGTGCTGAAAACCGCGTCAAGATGCGCAGCCTGATGACGAGCGACCGCATGAGCGATGCCCATGCCCGCTTCGACCAGCTGGAGCGCCGCGTCGATTATGCGGAAGGCCATGCCGATGCCCTTGGCATCGAAAGCGGCCAGAAGAGCCTCGCCGATGAATTCGCCGCCCTCGAAGGCAGCGACAAGGTGAATGACGAACTGGAAGCCATGAAGCGCGCGCTGCGCCACCCGGACAAGGGCGCTGACGCTGGCAGCAAGAAAGACTGAGGGAATAGACCGTGGACAATCTGACCGGAATTTTGATCGTCGCCTGCATCTTCGTGGGCCTGCCATGGGTGATCATGCACTACATCACCAAGTGGAAGACCGCCGCCACCATCACCACGGATGACGAGGCGCTGCTGGAGGAACTCTACCAGCTCGCCAAGCGCCTGGATGAGCGGATGGACACGGTAGAGCGCCTGGTCGCATCCGACAATCCCGATTTCCAGCCCCCGCGCCTGCAGCACGATCGCAGTATCGACAACGTGCCGCTTCGCGAACTGGAGGAAATGCTCGCCGAGAAGAAAGGAGAACGCGCATGAACACCCCCCGCACCACGCTTTACAGGGACCGCCGCAACGGCAAGATCATGGGCGTATGCTCCGGCATCGCCGACTACACCGGGATCAATGCCCTGTGGGTCCGCCTGATGGCCGTCTTCCTGCTCTTCGCGACAAGCGGTTCCATCATCCCCTTCTACCTGATCGCCGGCCTGCTGCTGAACAACAAGCCCGCGCATCTCTACACCGCGCCGGATGAAACGCAGTACTGGCAGCGCGTGCGGCAGAGCCCCAAGCGCACCGCCCGCGAAATCCGCGCGCAGATGAAGGATATCGACCGGCGCCTGGCCAGCGTAGAAAACTACTACGTCTCCGCCAATCCGCGCCTCTCGCAGGAAATCGAACAGCTGCGCTGAACGCTTCTGCTCAACATGAATACAAATGAGGGACCGAAATCATGGAGTATATGGCCCTGCTTATCCCGCTAGCTCCGTTCATAATGGTCGTGCTGATAGTGTGGATGAACAATCAGAAGAAACTTGCTGAGAAACAGCTAGATGCAACAGCAAGCTCCAGCGCTGAAAAGGCTGCGCAATATGCAAGCCGCGTGCAGCAGCTGGAGGACCGGGTGCAGGTACTGGAGCGGATTGTGACCGACCGCGGCTATGACGTCGCCACCCAGATCGAGGCACTGCGCGACACCCGCGAAACCGAGGATCGCGATGCCGGCGTGCCACTTAACCTCGCCCGTAAGGAGAAAGCATGATGGATTGGGGAGGACCGACTTTCGTCGTCCTGCTGGTTGCGATCAGCACCATCGGATGGCTCGTCAACAACTGGATCCGCGCCAAGCACGGCTATTCGCTGGAAGACGAATGGGGCGGCATGACCGAGCCCACCGAAAAGCGCAGCGACAGGGAATTGCGCGAGCAGAATGCCAAGCTGGTTGAGACGCTGGAGAAGATGCAGGACCGCATGGTCGTGCTGGAGCGGATCGTGACCGACAAGGGCTATACCGTCGCCGAGGAAATCGAGGCGCTGCGCGACCGCCCGGTGCGTGAGACCCGCGACAACGGCGTACCGCTGAATATCGAAACGAAGGAGCGCGTGTGATGGATTATCTCGGATATGTCGGCCTTGGTATCGGCTGCGGTTTCATCGCGCTGGCCTGGGTGGCGAATACCTGGATCAGGGTGAAGAACGGCTATCCGCTGGAAAACAGCTGGGGCAAGGCGATCTACCCCAAGAACGACCAGGCCGTGGAGCGCGTGAAGCTGCTGACGCAGGAAAACGCCGCGCTGCAGGCAGAGCTCGGCTCGTTGAAAGATCGCCTCGCCAATGTGGAGCGGATCGTGACCGATGGCGGCTACCAGCTGTCCCACGAGATCGACCGCCTGCGTGACGAGCGGGGAGTGAACTGATGGATTGGGATCTCGTCGTCATCTTCGGCTTCATTCTCCTCATCATCGCGATGGTCCTGCCCTTCGCCTATGTCGTGAACCAGCGGGTCCAGCAGCACGAACAGAAGAAGCTGGAGCTGCAGGCGCGGATCGAGGAAGCCAAGGCCGCACAGGCCGTGCAGCCGACCGAAACGCAGGCTGCGCTGGAAGACCGGTTGCGCGTGCTGGAGCGGATCGTCACCGATCCATCCAATGACCTCTCACGCCAGATCGAGGATCTGCGCACTCTGGATGCGAGGCAGGAGACCGCGCAATGAGCGTATGGGCGGCAATCGTTCTGGTCGTGCTGATCGTCGTGGTTGCGCGAGCCTACCATGTGCGGCGCGGCAACGGCCTGGCCGATGAAGAACGCAGCGCGCTCGAACAGGAGCGCGACGAAGCCCGCCGCGAGCGCGAGGCGCTGAAGAAGAGGCTGGAAGTGCTGGAACGCATAGCCACCGACCCCGCCCGCCGCACGGCGGACGAAATCGAAAAACTGCGCGACGAGTAATCACAGGCAACCGCAGGAAGGATATGACCATGACGCAAATCGACCTTCTGATCGCAGCCAGCACCCTTCTTGCGCTGGCCATGCTGACTGCCGCAGCTCTGCGTGGCTGGCATGGATGGCTGGCTCTTAAGAACCGCGAGCTGGAGATGCTGCGAACCGCGCCCGAACTCGAAGGCGGATCGAGCGAAGGCATGGCCCGCATCGAGATCGCCAGCTTGAAAGAGCGCATCCGCAAGCTGGAAGCCATCGCAAGCGGCGTCGATCTCTAAGCCCCCCACCGCTCATCCTGAGCTTGTCGAAGGATTGCCTTTTCTTCTATCGCAGCGCCGAAACCGAAGGGCAGCCCTTCGACAAGCTCAGGGCGAACGGAGTGTTTTTTTGAGATCCTTGCAAGACATTCACGAAGAATACGATTTCCTTGAAGGCGATGAACGCTATCGGCTACTGATTGAACTGGGCCGCGAGCTGGACGCGATGCCCGATGCGCTCAAGACCGATGCGACGCTGGTGCGCGGGTGCTCCGCCTCTGTATGGGTTTATCCCACCGGCGAGAGCGACAAGCTCCATTTCCTTGCAGACAGCAATGCGGCGATCACAAAGGGCATTGTCGCGCTTGTCATCGCCGCCGTGCAGGATCGCCCGGCTGCCGAGGTGGCGGATATGGATGTGATGGGCGCCCTCGCCCCGTTCGACCTGAAAAACCAGCTTTCCTCCAACCGTACGCAGGGCGTGCCCAATATGATCGCGCTGGTGAAAGAACACGCCGCGCGGATCGCTGCCGCCTGACATGGCGCGGCCGCTCTGGCTGGCGGCAGGCCTGTTCTTCATGGCGCTGGGTTGGCTGGGTATGATCCTGCCGGGTCTGCCGGGCTTCGTATTCCTGATCGTCGCGGCCTGGTGCTTCGGCAAGGGCAGTCCGCGCTGGCAGGCATGGCTGCTAAGCCATCCCGCCTACGGCCCGCCTCTGCGAGACTGGCGAGACCATCGCCGCATCTCGCGCCGTGCCAAGATATCCGCCATAGCTTTCATGGCGCTGGCGGGCGCGCTTACCACGTGGTTGATAGGCTTTCCGTTTGCCTTGGTAACAATCCTCGTTCTGCTGGCGGTTGCCCTATGGATTTGGACGCGCGCCGAGTGAAAGGGCACAGACTTAGGACCGTGCTCGGAACAGACCGCTCGCCAAGCCGTTGAAAATGCATACGGACGGGATACTGCATACGGAGTTTCCCATGAATATTCTTATTCTTATCGCCACCATCCTGCTGCCGCCATTGGGTGTGGCTGCAAAGCACGGTCTGGGTGGCACGACACTGCTGAATCTCGTGCTGACGCTTCTGGGCTTCATCCCCGGCGTGATCCACGGACTCTATGTGAATTACGCCCGCTAACGGCGGCCCGCATGATCGCGGCGAATTCAAAGAGGCATCGGGCATCGCGCCCGGTGCCTCTTTGTTTGTCGCCTCAAATTTCGGTGGAGGCGTCTCGCGTCATCGTGAAAGGCCCGCCATCATGCGGGAGCTTCCACGTGCCGGTGATCGTATCGCCATCCGCAGCTATTTCGCCCGCATATTCGACTGCGGATTTGTAGATCTCGCTGCTTTCCAGATAGGTCTTGGTAAAGGTGATCCGGCGCCCCTCGCGCGATCCCTTGATTTCCGCCCGAACTGACTGAAGCGCCATTTCATGCTCTTCGATCACCATGCCCGACAGCACGCCATCCCGTTCGAAAATTTTGGCCTTGAAGGGATGATCGCCCGCGTCGGGAGAGGAAAAATACTGGAAACTGCCGGTCCACAGGCCCTTGATGCTCGATTGATCGGACATGCCCCCCGCCCCTTTTTCTAAAGCGATGCGCTGTCGCGCAATTTCGCTGTCCCCGCTTCACGCTGCCGGCGCAGCTCCGCCTTCAGCTTTGCCGGATCGCGCGCGAATACGAAGCCGAAGCTGACCCCACCTTCCTTGCCGACCGTCGCATGGTGCAGCTTGTGCGCCTGCACCAGCCGCTTGGCATAGCCGCGTTTGGGCACCCAGCGGAAATAGCGCTGGTGCACCAGTCCATCATGGATGATCGTGTAGATCAGGCCGTAAATCGTGATGCCCATGGCGAACCACCACAGCGTGTCCGATACGAAATAGCCGATGGTGAACATCGCCACCACGATGCTGCCGAAAACGACGGCGAACAAGTCGTTCTTCTCCAGCTTGTTGTCGTGCGGCTCGTGATGGTCGCGGTGCCATGCCCAGCCCCAGCCGTGCATCACATATTTATGCGCCCACCAGGCGAAGAACTCCATGAAGACGACCGCCGACAGGACGGTGACGAGGATGGCTGGCACGCTCATGCTGTGGTTTCCGAAATCATTTCCTGTCGCCGCTTGGCAGGCAGCTGCCACCACGGCACATCCGGATGGCGGTGATGCTCCAGATGATAGCCGAAATGGAAGCAGGTGGCGAGGCTGAGCCAAGCAGGATAGGCGTTGGAGCGCGCATTGTGACGGTCTGCGAAAGCGGCATCCTCTTGCCGGTGCGGGCGATAGGTGCCGAAATAAAACAGCTGCAGGCTCGATGCGATGGCGGGCAGGCCGTAAACCAGCACAATCTGCACCATCGGCACGCCCACCAGCAGCCAATAGACCGTCACCACGCTCGAGACGAAGAGGATGGACGGCCAGCCGAAATACCGCCGGAAGAAGGTTCCATACCAGCGCGCCGCGGATCGCGGATTGTCGGCATCGAAATCGGGATCGCCGCGCGTTCCGGCATGGCGGTGATGGTCGTAATGCGCAGCGCGCATCTTGCGCCAGGCAAAGCCGGCATAGAGGAACAGCAGCACGCCGCCGATAGCGGAGTTGAGCGTGGGCCGTCCCGGTGCGAGCGAGCCATGCATGGCATCGTGGCACACGATAAACACGCCGACCGACAGCCAGCATTGCAGCGCGGCAACGGCCAGCGCGACGGGCCAGTTGCTCCAGCTGATCTCGTAAATGAAGATCGCCCAGACATGCACAGCCAGCCACAGCCCCGCGATCAGCGCGGCCAGGGTAAGCCCGATGGCAGTCTGCGTGCCTTTCGCCCTTGGCAAGGGCGCAGCGCGTATGATGGAAGTATCGGTCACGATAGGTCTGATATACTATCTATCGCGGCGGAATTGAACCTAACCAAAATGCCGCCCCGCAACCGGCTCAGCTTTCGGCAGCTTTCCCGGGCAGGCCGAAATAGGTTTCCGCAATCTCTCGGCTGATGCGCGCCGGGCGTAGCGTTTCGCTATCGATGCAACACCACATGCTCTGCACTTCGGCCAGCACCTCTTCGCCGCGCATGATAACGGTGTTGTAGAAACTGCGCGCGCCCTTGATTTTTTCGAGCACGGTTTCGGCAATCACATCGTCATCGAGGAATGCCGGGCGGCGATAGGTGATCTCGTGCTTGATCGCGACCCAAGCCTTGCTGGCCACCTCTTCGGCAGGCGCCAGCTTTTGCCAGTGCTGCAGCACGACATCCTGCACCCAGTTCAAATATCTGGAATTGTTCACATGCCCCATGAAGTCGATATCATCGGGCAGGATCTTGATCGGAATCGCAAATGGTTTGGCTGACATGCCTGTCAATTAGACCGAAAGCCTTCGAATTGCATGAAGAAATGTGCCGCTTGCGCAATTTTTCTGCCGGCCTTGCCCTACCTGACAATTCCCGAACATAGCCATACGGGTTTCGTTCATAATTGGAGCGATATTTCTGAACGCCTGCTCGACAAATGCTTGAGAGGACGTGTCATGAAAAAGAATTTTAAAATACTCGCCGCCGCCCTGACGCTGCCGCTGGCCATCAGTCTTGCGGCCCCCGCGAGTGCCGCTTCTGCCGAAAGCTATTCCGCCTATGGCCAGGATCGCTGGGGCGATGATGATGACGACGACGACGATGATCGTTACGAACGCCGCTATCGCGGAGATCGTGGCGATCGTTGGGATCGCCGGGGCCGCTACGACGATCGCCGCGCACATTATGAACGCCGCGGTGTGCGCGGCCATCGCCAGATCGAGCGCCGCCTTAACCGGCTTGCATCCGACATTCGCCATGCGCGGCGAAACGGAGCTATCACGCGGAACGGAGCGCGTGCGGCGTATGATCGTCTCAATACGGCGGAGAGAGCCTATCGCAATTTTGCGCGAAATGGTCTGAGCCGCAGCGATATACGAGCAATCAACGGGCGCATTGATCAAGCCTATTATACGCTTGATCGCATACGCTATAGCCGCGACCGTCGCTATGACGATCGCCGCGGTTATCGCCGCTACTGACGGTACGAATGTCTGATTGCTTGCAAGCGGGGAAGGATTCCTCACTTGCTCGCTTTTGGCGGTCCGCTAGACAGCCGCGATGGCCAGCAAACCGCGCACTCTTTATGAGAAGATCTGGGATGCTCATGTGGTGGAGCGCCGCGAGGACGGCACCTGCCTCATCTTCATAGACAGGCACCTCGTTCACGAAGTTACCAGCCCGCAGGCGTTCGAGGCGCTGCGCATTGCCGGCCGTCCCGTCCGCCGGCCTGAACTCACTCTGGCCGTGCCCGACCACAATGTGCCCACCACGCCGCGTCTTGACCAGAATGGCGTAGCTATCCCGATTGCCGACCCACAAAGCGCCCAGCAGCTTGCCGCGCTGGAGAAAAACGTCGCCGATTTCGGCGTGCGCTATTTCAGCGCGACCGGTCGTGAGCAGGGCATCGTCCATGTCGTGGGGCCGGAGCAGGGGTTTTCGCTCCCCGGCAGCACCATTGTTTGCGGCGACAGCCACACCGCCGCCCATGGCGGGATCGGCGCGCTGGCCTTCGGCATCGGCACCAGCGAAGTCGAGCACGTCCTTGCCACCCAAACCCTGCTGCTGAAGCAGAGCAAGACCATGGAAGTGCGCGTGGAAGGCGAGTTGGGTTTCGGCGTCACCTCGAAAGACCTGATCCTGCACATTATCGGCGCCATCGGGACTGCCGGCGGCACCGGTCATGTGATCGAATATCGCGGCGCTGTGTTCGAGCAGATGAGCGTCGAAAGCCGCCTGACCGTCTGCAATATGAGTATCGAAGCAGGCGCGCGCGCCGGGCTGATCGCTCCGGATGACACGACGTTCGCTTATCTCAAGGGTCGGCCTTTCGCGCCGTCGGGCGAGGAGTGGGGCGCGGCGCTGCGCTATTGGCGCACCCTGCAAACCGATCCGGGCGCCGAGTTCGATCGCACCGTCACTATCGACGCCGCCGATGTGGAGCCGACCGTCACGTGGGGCACCAGCCCCGAGGACACCGTGGCGATCGGCGGCACCGTCCCCTCGCCCGAAAGCTTCGCCGATCCGTCGAAGCAGGACGCTGCTCGCGCCAGCCTCGACTATATGGGCCTCGCACCCGGTACGCGCATGACCGCAGTCGAAGTCCAGAATGTCTTTATCGGCAGCTGCACCAATAGCCGCATCGAGGATATGCGCGCAGCCGCCGCCATCCTGCGAGGCCGCAGGAAGGCCGACAACGTTCGCTGGGCCATCGCCGTGCCGGGGTCCGGCCTGGTGAAAGCGCAGGCGGAGGCGGAGGGACTGGACCGTATCTTCAGGGATGCAGGGGTGGAGTGGCGCGAACCGGGCTGTTCGGCCTGCCTTGGCATGAACCCCGACAAGGTGCCCGCCGGAGAACGCTGCGCTTCCACCAGCAATCGCAATTTCGTGGGAAGGCAGGGCCCCGGCTCACGCACCCATCTGATGAGCCCAGCCATGGCAGCGGCCGCCGCCGTCACCGGACGCCTTACCGATGTGCGTGAATTGCTGCGCTAATGCTTGCAACGCGCTGCCTGTGGTAGCATCTTGATCGCATGACAGACGACATCAAGAAAAAGGCCGCCATCGCCGGTGCGGCGATCGGTTCCGCAGCCGTGGCTGCCGCGCTTCTCTATGTGAACAAGCGCAAGAAAAAAGCCGAGGAGCCGGGCCAGCTCCCGCCTATCCCCAGCGGCGAGAAACCGGAAACGGACTGATGGACGCGCTGACCTGTGTCGAAGGCCGCGCCATTCCTTTCGGCCGGAAGAATATCGATACCGATCTCATCATTCCGGCGCGCTGGCTGAAAACGATTAGCCGCGAGGGATTGGGCGCAGGCGCTTTCGAAGCGGTGCGGGCCGAAGACCCGGACAATGTTTTCGACCAGCCGCAATATGCGGGCGCGCCGATCCTGATCGCGGGCGACAATTTCGGTTGCGGCTCCAGCCGCGAACACGCCGCATGGGCGCTGCGCGACATGGGTATTGCCGCCGTCATCGCGCCCAGCTTCTCCGACATTTTCGCTGGCAATGCGTTCAAGAACGGCATCCTTGCGGTGGCCCTGCCGCAGGAAGCGGTCGACAGGCTGCTGGAAGTGGCCGCAACCGATCCCATCACCGTGGACCTCGACGCGCAGACAGTCACCACGCCATTCCAGGATCGCTTCATTTTCGATATCGACCCTTTCCGCAAGCATTGTCTGCTGAACGGGCTGGACGAAGTCGGCCTTACTCTAGAGCGCGGCGAAGCGATTGCCGATTACGAAGAGCGCGTGGCCGCATCCAAACCCTGGCTGGCGCGCGGAACGGGGATTGCGGCCTAGAGCGCCACCTTCTATCCCCCGCCTATCAAGCAGCGCAGCAATTGCGCACTCAAGAGGACCTATTCCATGACCGATTTCAAGGACCGCCAGAAAGGCGAAGAAGCCAAATACGCGATGGACGAGGAAACCGCTTTCCGCGTCGCCGCACGCCGCAATCGCTTGCTGGGCGAATGGGCCGCCGGCCTGATGGACCTGACCGCGGAAGAAACCGATGCCTACAAAAAGGCTGTCGTGCAGGCAGACTTCGAAGAGGCAGGCGATGAAGATGTGATCCGCAAGCTGGTGGGCGATTTGACGCAGGCAGGCTGCGACGTCGACGAGGCACAGGTTCGCGCCAAGCTGGAAGAAAAGGCCATCGAAGCCAAGCGCCAGTTGATGAGCGAGTCGTAACGCCGATGCCCATGCCGTCCGACGAAATCGCGGCGCTGATCAAGGCCGCCATCCCCGACGCGACTGTCGAGATGGAAGCTCTGGTCGATGATAACGACCACTGGCTGGCCCGCGTCACTTCCGCCGAATTTGCCGGAAAGAGCCGCGTGCAGCAGCACAAGATGGTGTTTGCCGCGCTTGGCGAGCGCATGGGCGGAGAGCTTCACGCCTTGCAACTGCATACCAGCGTTCCCAACTGAATTGCAGCAGATAACAATCAGTGGTGGGAACCATGTCCGATAACAGCGGCAATACGAACGAGCGGATTTCACAGATCGTGGGCGACAACGATGTCGTCCTTTTCATGAAAGGCACGCCGCTTTTTCCGCAATGCGGCTTCTCCAATCGCGCGGTGTCGATCCTCGACCATTGCAAGGTCCAGTTCGAAAGCGTGGATGTGTTGCAGGACATGGAAGTCCGCCAGGGCATCAAGGCCTATTCGGACTGGCCGACCATCCCGCAGCTCTACGTCAAAGGCGAATTCGTCGGCGGCAGCGACATCATGATGGAGATGTACGAAGCGGGCGAATTGCAGCAGATGCTGGACGAAAAACAGGTCGCCAAGGCGGAATAGCCATCGCCCTCTTTCGATACCTCACGCGGACCGCCACTGGCGGTCCGTTTCCGTTAAGGAAAGCGCCGCTAGCAAAGGCTCCATGAAAACCGCTCTTCTCCTCCCGCTCACGCTCCTGTTCGCATCGCCGCTTGCCGCGCAGGATGCGGTGCCGTCTCCAACGCCCGAAGCGGCAGAGGCCGCACGTTTCGCGCAGGAACGTGGACAGCTGATGCAGGAAGTGTTGCGGACGACCGGCGTGGCGCAGGGACAGTATCAGGGCATGGTCGCAGGCGATATCGGCACCGGCTACAAGGGCGCAATCGCCCTGCGCGGCGATGCCGCCGACACGTGGCGCACCCTAATTTTCGGCCAGCCCGGCGGCGATGATGCGCCACTGGTTGCTTTCGCCGAATACGAGATTTTCGATTACCGCATCTTGTCGGAGCGGATTTATCCGATCAACGAGCGTCCGGAATTGCAGGGCGATGCCCTCGCCATGGCGCGCGGGCAAATCGTGGCGCCGCGCGCGGTGATCGCGCATGAGGATGTGACGTTCTGCATCAATGAGGATGTGACGCCTGGCGGCCAGCGCATTCCCTTTGCCACCCTCACTTTCGCCATGCCGCCCGACGATCGGGGCGCGTTCGATGTTTACGTGTTGAACGGTCCCTTCGATGCCCGCTTCCGGCCGCTGGGCAAGCACTACAAGGTGCATTTCGACGAGTTCGGCGTGCTGGGCGACCCGCAATTGCTGACCGATACCTGCGAAGTGGTGGAGTGGGAGCGTGACGCCGCCGGCCTTGCCGAGACGATCTACCCTGCAAGCCATGACGGCCAGATCGCGCCGAGCGAGGTCCATGTCTTCCTGTCCGCGCAGCTACCCATGCCGCTGGGCGTGATGACTGACGGAACCATGTGGCCTGTCCAGAGTGGAATGATCGGCAGCCCGGTCGCTGCCCCTGCCGCCGAATAACACACCTTTTCGAGCGAAAGATGGATCTGGTTTTCCGGGAGTTCGATCTTCGGGGAGGCGGAGCCGGGAGACTTGGTTGGGGACCATAGGGTGGCCCCGCCTCATTCGAAGATTTCGAAGTACACCAAATATATTGCACGGCCCGTGCCAGTTCTGCCGATGCTAGCTTTCCCGCGCGACACGATGGTTGCCAAAATCTTAATGCGCGTGGCCGCTGTAAGAATTTCCGACTCTCTTGATTGTGACGCCGCATCCGCGGCGTTATCCTCGCTCGACGTGCTTCGCTACGCTACGGGCGCGCTACGGGCGCGCATTCGCGCTTGCCGTCCTTCGGACGGATACCAGCGCAACGATCATGGACCGTGCTTGATCGCTCCCAGCGATCAACAAAGGGCGACGGGCCGCCCGCAGGTGCCGCGCAGCCGGAACGCAGTCCCGGCTGAGCGAATAGCACCGGGGAAAAAGCGCGGATGCGCTTTTTCCAAAAAATGGCGCGCCCAGCAGGAGTGTGCTTCGCACGTCTCCGCTTCGCTCCGACTCCGAACCTGTAAGGCCCGCCTCGGCACGGGCACGCAAAATCGGGGAAGGCTCCCGATGGAAGCCTTCCCCGATTTGGCGCGCCCAGCAGGAGTCGAACCTGCGGCCTCAGGATTAGAAGTCCCGTGCTCTATCCAGCTGAGCTATGGGCGCGTCGTCACGGCAGATAGCGATGTTTGCGCGCGGCGCAAATGCCGCTAGGGCGCGCGGATGAGGGAACATCCACCGAAAAGCGCGAAGCCCACGGCTGAACCGGCGAGTTTCCGCTATTTCGATCTGATCATGGCGGCCTTCGTCGCCATATTGTTGCTGTCCAACCTGATCGGCGCGGCAAAGCTCTCATCGGTCGGCGGCGTGGTGTTCGGCGCGGGCATTCTCTTCTTCCCGCTCTCCTACGTCATCGGAGATGTGCTGACCGAAGTCTACGGTTACGCCCGCGCGCGCCGGGTAATCTGGACGGGGTTTGCAGCTCTTATCTTCATGGCTGCGATGAGCTGGGTGGTGGTTGCCATGCCGCCGGCTGAAAGCTGGACGGGGCAGGAGGCCTACGAGCAGGTCTTCGGCCAGGTACCGCGCATCGTCTTCGCCTCCATCACCGCATTTTGGGCGGGCGAATTCGTCAATTCCTACGTGATGGCGCGGATGAAGCTATGGACGCAAGGCCGGGCCTTGTGGAGCCGGACCATCGGATCGACCGTGGTGGGCCAGGGCGTCGACAGCCTGATTTTCTATCCCGTCGCATTTCTCGGCGTCTGGGATACGCGCGATGTGCTGATCGTCATGGTGTTGAACTGGGCGCTGAAGGTAGCCTGGGAAGCCTTGTTGACGCCCGTCACTTACAAAGTTATCGGCTTCCTTAAGAAGCGCGAAGGGGTCGAGATTTTCGATACCGACACCGATTTCTCTCCGTTTGCCAGCCGCAAAGCGCCGCTGGAGAAGACGGCGGGCTGACCGCCGGAGACTGAAAGCACTCAGTCTGCCAGCAGCCAGATCGCAAGGTAGACAAGGCCGAATGTGCCGAAGCCGAGCAGGAAGCCTGCGACGAAGACAAGGCGCACGATCAGCGCGTCCATGCCGAAATAGTTGGCTATGCCGCCACACACACCGGCGATCTTGCCGTTTGCGCGGTCCAGCCGGAAGCTCTTCTTGCCGGCCGGGCGCACGGCGGATTTGTTGCGGTCGAGATTGTTCATGCCAGCAGTCCTGCCAGGCTTGCAGTGTTGGGATTGGCGAAGCTGCTGACGAGCAGCGTCATGGTGACAGCCACGGCGGCGAAACCCGCCATCAGCCTGTTTTGCAATTCGTAGGTCATTGTCTCATTTTTCCTTTCAAAGGTTGCGTCGGTGAAGCGTCAGGCCAGCAGGCTGGTGATCACGCCCGCTTCGGAGGTCGAAAAGCTGCTGACGAAAAGCGTCAGCGTCACGGCAACGGCGGCTAGGCCGGCCATCAGCTTTGTCTCGAAATCATTGGTCATGGTCATTCCCTCATTGTCCCTGTGCTTGGTTATGGGGTTCAGGCGATAATGCCGGTGAAGATGCTGGCTTCGGGCGTCGAAAAGCTCGAGACCAGGAGCATTGCAGTCACGGCCACGGCAGCAAGGCCGGAAGTGATGCGGGCGGTAAAGCCGTTGGCAAAAGTCATTTTATTTCCCTCTTCTGTTTCAAACTGTGTTCTGCGTCCCATGCCCTGGACATTGCAGACGGCGTGCCAGTTTTGGAAAATGGCGGAATTCTGCGATTTTTGTTCAGGCTTGAGCAAGGTTAGGATTTCGTTGATGCGGAGAGTTGGGAAAATGTCCCATCTGTTGGGATTGTCATTTGCGGTGGCGGCGAAGGCCCGGCTGGCATAGGACGCAAACCGCAATCATGGCGCTCGACCGCATCACTCTCACGACCTTCCGCAACCACGCCGACACACGGCTGGATGGCGCGCGCGCGATCAACCTGCTCGTGGGAGAAAATGGCGCGGGGAAAACGAATGTGCTGGAGGCGCTTTCGCTTTTCGCGCCGGGCCGCGGAATGCGCCGCGCTGCGCTCAGCGAGATTGCGGGCAAAGCTGCCGATAACGGCTTCGCCGCCAGCGCCTTGCTGCACACCGGCGATGGTGGTGAGCCGGTGAAACTTGGCACCGGTATGGTGCCGCAGCGTCCGGGTCGGCGTATCGTGCAAGTCAATGGCGCCGATGCGAGCGCCATCAGCCTTGGCGAATGGCTTGCCATGGGCTGGCTCACACCTTCTATGGATCGCCTGTTTGCCGATACCGCCACGGCGCGGCGTCGCTATGTCGACCGCCTTACCGTAGCGATAGAGCCCTCCCACGCACGTAATGCGAGCCGCTACGAAGCGGCCTTGCGCGAACGCAACCGGCTGTTGTCGGACGAGGCTTTTCCCGATCCGGCATGGCTGGATTCGATCGAAACGCAGATGGCCAAGGTCGGCAGCGCGCTGGCGCAAGGTCGGGCACGGCTGGTGGGTGCGCTTTCGGCCCGGCTGGCGGAACTGCCCGACACCCCGTTCGCGCGGCCCGTATTATCCTACGTCCCGGGAGGCCCGTTGGAGGAGAGCGCACTGATCGACCGTTGGCGCGAGGGCCGACAGCGCGATCGCATGGCGCAGCGCACATTGACCGGTCCGCACCGCGATGAATTATCGGTCGTGATGGCCGGCAAGGATATGCACGCGGCCGATTGTTCGACCGGCGAACAAAAGGCCATGCTCGTCGCGATCACTCTCGCCCACGCCGAACTGGCAGCGAGGGGGCGACCCGGCGTGCTGTTGCTGGATGAAGTTGCCGCCCATCTCGACCCCGTGCGGCGCGAGGCGCTTTTCGCACGCCTGCGCGATAGCGGCACGCAGGTCTGGCTGACTGGCACGGAAACCGCGCCGTTCGAGGCAATCCTGCAGGAAGCCGCCGTATGGAAAGTCAGCGGCGGGGACGTAGCGAAGCTCTAGTTCTCGTCCACGGGCGGCAGCGCCTCGGCCACATCATCCACCGTTGCCGCGACCATCTCCTCGATCCCCTCGGCAGTCGGATGAACCCTGTCGGACTGCATCAGCTGCGGCTGGTCGTACACCGGCTCCATGAAGAAAGGCACCAGCGCTGTGCCGTATTCCTCGGCAAGGTCTGCATACATACCGTCGAACGCGGCGATATAATCCGTGCCCAAATTCGGCGGCGCACGCATGCCCATCAGCAGGACGGGAATGTCGCGCGACTGCACTTCCTCGATAATGGCGGCGAGGTTCTCGCGCGCCAGATCGGTCGGCAGCCCGCGCAGCAAATCATTGCCGCCCAGCTCGATAATGGCGAGATCGATCTCGGCCCCCGCATTGTCGAGCACGAAGCCGATCCGCTGGCGACCCGCCGCCGTCGTATCGCCGGAAACGCCTGCATCGATCAGCCGCGCATTGATGCCGCGCCCGCGCAATGCGCGCTCCAGCACTTCGGGATAGCCCTCTTCCTCGGCAACATTGTATCCGGCCATCAGGCTATCGCCAAAGCCAAGGATCACACGCTCCGGCCCCATGACCGGCAGCGGCGCCTCCACGCTTTCATCGGCTATGGTGTCCGGCTCTGCCTGCGCGACGGGCGCTTCCGCCCCGCACCCGGCCAGCGCAAGCGCCAGCGGAAGGATGATCGACGAAGCGCGAATGGTGGACTGCCACCGACTTTGGACCGACTTGTGCATACCCAATAGCTATGCCATCGCGCGGCTGTGACAAGTCCTGACAATGCAAAGCCCGTCATCGCCGCCAAAGACCTGCGTCTGACCCTCGGCGAGGGGGAAGCCGCGGTCGAAATCCTACGCGGCATCGACCTTAGCGTCCAGCAAGGCGAAACGCTGGCCCTGCTCGGCCCGTCGGGCAGCGGGAAAAGCTCGCTGATGTCGGTGCTGACCGGGCTGGAGCGCGCCAGCGGCGGATCGCTATTGGTGGCAGGCGAGGATTTTACGGCGCTCGACGAAGACGCGCTTGCCATGGCGCGGCGCGGCAGGATCGGCATTGTGCTCCAAGCCTTCCACTTGCTGCCCACGATGAGTGCGGTCGAGAACGTCGCAACGCCGATGGAACTCGCGGGCGACGATGCCGCCTGGGAAAAAGCCGCTGCCGAGCTGGAGTCGGTGGGCTTGGGCCATCGCCTCACCCACTACCCCACGCAGCTTTCGGGCGGCGAGCAACAGCGCGTCGCCATCGCCCGCGCCATCGCCCCGCGCCCGCCGCTCATCTTCGCCGATGAGCCGACCGGCAATCTGGACACCGCGACCGGCACCGACGTGGAAAACGTGCTTTTCCGCCGCCGGGACGAGACCGGCGCGACGCTCATCATCATCACCCATGATCGCAAACTGGCCGAGCGCTGCGGGCGCGTCGTGACGCTGGCCGATGGCAAGATCGCCAGCGATACGGCAGCAGCCTGACCATGGGCTGGTCACGCGCCTGGACGATCGCGCGGCGCGATCTTGCCAGCGGCTTTCGCGGGCTGCGGCTGTTGCTTGTATGCCTGTTTCTCGGCGTCGGCGCGCTGGCCGCCATAGGCAGCCTCACCTCTGCCATTCAGGGTGAGCTGAATTCGCAAGGTCAGGCAATCCTTGGCGGCGATATCGAGATCGAACTGTGGCAGCGCACGCTAAACGAGGAGGAGCGCGCCTTCCTCGCGCAATATGGCACGCTGTCGCCGGGCTACCGGCTGCAGGCCATGGCGAGCACGCCGGATGCCGCCGTTCCGGTGGAGCTGAAAGCGGTCGATGACAATTACCCGCTCTACGGCACGCTGCTGATCGAAGGACAGGGCGCATCCAAAGCGCCACAGTCCGGCGAAGCGTACCTGGCCCCCGGCGCAGCCGAGCGGCTTGGCGTGGCTACGGGCGACAGCTTCACTCTGGGCACCGAGCAATTGCAGGTTGCGGGGATAATCGAAGAGGAGCCGGATCGCCTGTCCGAAGGGTTTGCGCTCGGCCAGACGGTGATTGTATCGCAAGACCTGCCGGAACAGGCGGGCCTCGTCGCGCCCGGCTCTATGTTCCAGAGCAAGACGCGTGTCGCATTCGACGGTGCGCAGGATCCCGATGCGGTGGTGGAGGAGCTGGAAGCCGCCTTTCCCGACGTCGCCTTCGATACGCGCACCCGCAATCGCGCTTCGCCCGGCGCGGATCGCTTCGTCAGCCGCATGGGCGAATTCCTGACGCTGATCGGGCTCGCTGCGCTGGTCATTGCTGGGATAGGCATAGGCGGCGGCGTCAACTCCTATCTGGAAGCGCGGCGCAACTCGATTGCCACGCTGAAAATTCTCGGCGCGACATCGGGCGATATCGCCCGCATCTATGCGCTGGAGATCGGCATTGCCGCGCTTGTCGGCGCGGCAGCCGGATTGCTGGTAGGCGTGCTGGTCACGCCGCTGCTGGCGGGCGCGCTGGGATCGCTTTTGCCGGTTACGACCAGCTTCGTGTTCGACCCGTGGGCGCTGGTGCGCGCCGCATTGTTCGGCCTGCTCGTCGCGCTGGTTTTCGCCGCGCCGCCGCTGGTCCGCGCGCGACAATTCCCGGCCATGGCGCTGATGCGCGCGCGCGTTTCGCCGCTCGGTCGCCAATGGAAAGCCGCCGCTCTGCCCGTGCTGCTGGGCGTCGGCGGCATCGTGGCGCTTGCCATCATCGGATCAAGCAATGCCATGCTGTCCGCGCTGTTCCTGGCGGGTGCGGCTGCGATCCTCGGTTTTCTTGCGCTGCTGGGTTGGGCCATCCGCTGGGCATCGACGAAGCTGCCGCGCCCGTCCGATCCCATCGTGCGCGCTGCCATCGCCAATCTCCATCGCCCCGGCGCGGCGACCGGCTCGCTGGTGACGGCACTGGGCTTCGGCCTTTCCGCTTTCGTGCTGCTGGCTGGCGTGCAGACCAGTCTCGGCGGCAATATCCAGCAATCCGTGCCCGACCGCGCGCCCGACTATTTCGTGCTCGACATCCCGCGCGAGGGCGTTTCGGACTTCCGCTCGATCATCGGCGACGTGTCCGATGAGGCGGTCGTGACGACCGTCCCCACGCTGCGCGGCACGGTCGTCTCCTTCGGGTCGGAAGGCGACCAGATGCTCGTTTCCGAGATGGAAGAGAGCGACGGCACATGGGGCCTGCGCGGCGAGCGCGGTCTGACCTACTCCGACACCATCCCCGACGGTAACGTCGTCACCTCGGGCGAGTGGTGGGCAGATGGCCATAGCGGCGAAAATTTCGTCTCCGTCGATGAGGAACTGGCCACGGCCGCCGGAATCGCCATTGGCGATCTCATTACGGTAAATGTTCTGGGCGTGGAATTCACCGCGCGTGTCGCCAATACGCGTCGCATCGATTGGGAAAGCCTCGGCTTCAACAATGTGTGGGTGTTCTCGGCGAACACATTCGAGACCGCGCCGCACAATCTTGCCGCCACGATCGAGCTGCCGGAAGGCAGCGAAACGGGGGGCCTCTTGCGCACGCTGGTGCAGGCCTTCCCGTCCGCCAGCGTCATTGAAGTCGGCCCGATCCTCACCGAAGCGCGCACCATCCTCGACCAGATGAGCCTCGCCATCCTGGCGGCGGCGAGCGTTACCGTGCTGGCAGGTATCGCGGTCCTGCTGGGCGCCATCGCCGCCGCGCGGGCGGCACGCATTTACGACACAGTCATCCTGCGCGTGCTGGGCGCGAGCCGCCGCCAGCTGCTGGCGCTGCAATTTGCCGAATTCGGGCTGCTGGCAGCCATCCTTGCCGGCGTGGCACTGGCGCTCGGCTCCGGCATTGCATGGCTGATCGTGACGCAGATGTTCGAGTTCGATTGGCTGCCCGACTGGCCGCAAATCCTCGCTGTGCTGGGCGGAGGCCTCGTGCTGGTCCTCGCCTTCGCGCTGGGCGCATCGCTACCGCTGCTGCGCGCGAGACCGGCCCAGACGCTGCGCTCGCTTTAGGCAAAAGAAAGGGGGCGAACATGCGCCCCCCTTCTCCAATCGGTCGGTATCGTTGCCGTCGGCCTCAGTCGAACACGCCGTCCGTCGCTACCTGACCGGGCTGCGCTTTCAGCACCAGCGTCGAGCAGATGATGTCGTGCAGGCCCTGCTTCTTGTCGGTAAAAGCGACCATGATAAAGCCGATCAGCAGGATGATGGCCGACAGGATCTTGGCGACATACCGGCCAAGCGCACGGAGCCAGGTAATGCGATTACCGCCCTCGTCGGTCACAATCAGGCCGAGCGCCTTTTTGCCAAGCGTCGCCTGCCAGTTGCTGCTTTCGAGCACGACGAAGTAAGCGATGCCGATAACTAAAGATATCAGCGACACGAGCGTCGCAGCCCCTGTGGCCGCCGCCTCGGGTGTGCCCAATCCGGCCATTGTTGCGACGCTTACGCCGAACATCGTCGCCAAGACGGCCTGCACCAGCCAAAGCACAATGCCATCGATGATATATGCACCGACGCGTATCCAAAACCCTGCGTAATCCATTGTTGTAAGTCCCCTTCCTAGGTTTCGTCGATCCCTTGGACGGCAAACCACCACAAACCTTAGCGGTTCGCAAGCGTCCATGATTTTGGCGGTGGATTATCAGCCAACTTTTTTTGAGAGGACGACTTCGGCACTAGCGCCCGATCAGAAACGCTGCGAATAGCCCGGCCGGTATCGCGGCGCTTGCGTTGCCTTTGCATCGGGCACGTAACGAATACGCGGGTCGGGCCCGTACCGGTTCTCGCCGCGCTGTCCTGGCCACAGCAGATTGATCAGCGCGATGAGCGCGCCGATATAGGGCAGGAAGATCAACAGCACGAACCAGCCGCTGCGCCCGCGGTCATGCTCTCGGCGCACTTGCAGGGCGAGGTGCGGGATCGCAAAACCAAGCATGGCTGCGCCCAGCGCGATTTGCGAGGCGATATGCATCCCCTCGTCGCCGTCCTCGAACAGCAGGAAATGCGGGACGAGGCAAAGCCCGTACACGATCAAAGTGAACGCGATGAAGGACCACGCCTCTTTGCGACGGGATCGCCCGTTGAAATCGAAATAACGCCGCAGCGGCACGAACATCCATTCCATGACCGCCACTTAACGCGAGCGAGCCTTGCGCAGCAATATGCTTGCAACCGGTCGTGGCAGTGATGCCGGCGATGACGGAGAGGGACATTCCCTCTCGCGTCATCTCTGCAAGTGCTCTGGCTTAAGGCCGGTTCAGGCAAATGCCGCCAGATTATCCGGATCTTTCGGATCGGCGCCGTATTTGTTCGCGCCTTTCGTGCCTTCCATGCAGAAGAAAATGAGCAGGATCAGCCCTCCGAGCGGGATGAAATTCAGCAACAGGAACCAGCCCGATTTCTCCGTGTCATGCAGGCGGCGCACGGCGACCGCGAGGGCCGGAATGAACGAGGCGAGAGCGAAGATGCCAAGCAGGGCTGCGCCTATGTAAAAGATACCGGTCGGTTCCTGCGGCACGGCGCCGTAAGCGGAATATTGCGGCGTGGGCATGCCGGCCATTATCATCATGAAGGAAAGCGCGTAAACGATCACCGCCAGCAGGGTGAACAACCAGTATTCCTTGCGCCGCGAGCGTCCCGAAAAGTCCGCATAGCGTTTATACGGCAACAGCATTTATTCCATTATTAGTCCCCTCTTCGAGAAAGCGTGATCCAAGGATCACAGGGGACACAAACGGCGGCTTTCTCTCAATGGCATGGGCGTGGCACCAGCGATATGGTGGCCCGCGACAACGCTTGGCACCCGCGCAAAGAAAAGGGGGCGAAAACGCCCCCTTCCCTTTTGTCGATCGGTTGTCGCTCAGAAGCGGTAGCGGCCCGTGACACCGTAGGTGCGCGGATCGTTCGGATAGCCCGACACGCTGCCCGGCTGCGCGGGGCTGTCGAACACCGTGCCCAGCTCGCGATTGTCGAGCAGGTTGCGCCCCCAGATCGAGAGCGACAGGCCATTCTCGTGCTCATAGGTGAGCGAGGCCGTGAGATCGCTCTGCTGCGCCGTGAACGGCAGACCGGCATTGATGGCCGGCTGGCCGTCCACGATGGTGCCATCCGGACCGCGAACGGCGAAGCTCGGCAGGCCCTCGACCAGCTGGAATTCGCTGGTGCGCAGGTAGTTCACGCGCGGCACAAGCAGCGCATTGCCGAGATCGGCCTCGTATTGCGCGCCGATGATCATCGTCCATTCGGGAATACCCGACGGGCGCGTGCCCGAGATATCGCCCTGCGCCGACTGCACGAAGCTGTCGAACTGCGGATCGAGATAGGTGACGGCCGCATTGATGACGAGCGCCGGTGTCGGGAAGAACGTGCTTTCGAATTCCACACCGAAGGTCGACTGGCTACCGGCATTGGCCAGCACGAAGCCGGAGCCGGTGAAGATGTTGGACTGGAAGCCCTCGATCTCCTGCTCGAACACCGTAAGGTTGGCAGAGAAGGTATCGAAATTCGCCTTGATACCTGCTTCGTACACCGTTGATTCCTCGGGACCGGCGAAACGCGAACCGAAGGTCAGGTTCGGCAGGTCGAGCCCGGCAGCGATAATGGCAGCCCTGTCGCCAGGTGCGGGACGCGCATCGCGCGAAAGGTTGATCGAGCTTGCCTTGAAGCCCGTGGCGTAGCTGAGATAGACATTCACATCGGGCGTCACGTCATAGGCGAGGCGCGCGGTGTAGCTGAAGTTGTCATCATTGGTGACGCCATCCTCGACCGCATTGGGCACGTTGAGGAAAGGCGGCAGGAATTGCAGCGCCCGCAGCGGGTTCAGCGGGTTGGCCAGTGGGTTGTTTGCATTTGCATTGGCGAAAGCCTGTGCGCCAGCCGAAATCTGTCCGAAGGCAGCGGGATTAGCACCGGCGAAGGCAGTAACCTCGGCTTGCGTTGCCGGACGACCCAGCATCAACGCATCGCCCACGGTCTGCGCCACCGCTCCGCGGAACAGCACCTGGTTACGGAAGGGCGAAAGCTGCGGTGCATCGAAATCGACGGCCGAGAATACGTCAGTCGAGACCGCGGTCTGAGAGAATTCCTTGCTGTCGTCGGTGTAATTGCCGCCCAGCGTCAGTACGAGACCGTCGACGATCTCGAAGTCGACTTGGCCGAAGATCGAAAAGGCTTCGGAATCCAGCGTGAAATTCTCGGTGAAACCGGCACCCTGCACGAAGGATTGGCCAACGATGTTGTTGCCGAAAGATTGGCTGAAGACCTGCTCCAGAGTGAGGAGATCGAACGCACCGCCCGTGCCGCTCTGGATGAGCAGGTCGGCATAATTGCGGAAGTCTGCACCGTAGAGCAGCTGGTTGTCCGTCTCCACATCCTCATTGATGTAGAACACGCCCACAAGCAGATCGACCCGGTCCGCAATCGAACCTGCCACGCGGAATTCCTGCGTGAAGGTATCGATTTCCAGATCGGCCGAGTTCGGGAAGATCAGGTCGGCGCTGGAGAAGTCCGAGTCCTGGAAGGTCACGGCTTCGGTCGAGCGGCTGGCGGTGATCGAGGTAAGCGTCCAGTCGCCGATGTCGTAATCCAGCTGGCCCGACACGCCGTAATTGCGGATTTCGTTCGTGGACGGGAAGTTGTTGTACACCACGTCCGCAAAGCGATCGTTGGGGTCGGTCACCTGGCCGCCGACGCCTATGACGGCAGCCGTTGCCGGGCCGCTGAGCACGTTCACGACGCCGCAGCAGACTTCATCGATCCGCTCGTAATCGCCGATGATGCGCAGCGAGAGGTCGGTGCCGTTATCGATGAGCAACTGGCCGCGCGCATACCAGCGATCGCGGTCGCTCACATCGACGCCCGTCTCCAGGTCTTCGAAGAAGCCGTCGCGGTGGTTTACGCCCGCGCCGATGCTGATGGCGACGGTATCGGCCAGCGGACCGGTGATGTAGCCGCGCGCGATCATCGCGTCGTAATTGCCGTAGGTCAGCTCTGCCGAGCCACCCCAGTCGAACTGCGGCTCTTCCGTGGTGACAGAGATCACACCGGCAGAGGCGTTCTTGCCGAACAGCGTGGACTGCGGGCCGCGCAGCACTTCGATACGCTGCACATTGGGCAGGTCGGAGATGGAGGAGGCGGTCCGGCTGCGATAGACGCCATCGATAAACACGCCGACCGAGGGCTCGATACCGGCATTGTTGGCGCCGTTGCCGAAGCCGCGGATGAAGAAGCCGGTATTGGCGGAAGACTGGCGCTGGCCGACTGTCAGCGAGGGCACGACGCTGGACAGGTCGCGAATGTCGCGGATCTGGTCACGCTCGAGCGTTTCAGCGCCGGTAACGGAAACCGCGACCGGAATTTCCTGAAGCGTGGCTTCACGCTTGGTCGCGGTCACGATGATGTCGTTACCCTGGGCGTTATCTTCGCCGCCTTCTTCGGGATAGACATCCTGCCCGGTTTCCGCCTCGTCCTGCGCGTAAGCGGCTGTGGGGGCGACCATGGCAATAGCGGCAACGCCGCAAAGGAACTTGCGCGAGAAACCGGCATTACCGGCAGTCATGCTCTTCATTGAATTCTCCATCTCTCCCTTGAAGATCCGCGCTGCACCCTTCGTGAGCGGCTTTTACGGACCTCAAGCGACCTATCTAGGCACGCTCTGTTATCCCGCCTGAATCCCTAGCACAATCGGGACATGCAGATAAATCCACCTATGAATCGGCCTGTGTAACAATATCGCAACAGGGAGGAATCTGACGCATAGGTAAGGCAAACCGCGCTCCACCGGCCTTGCTCGCGGCCCCTGCATCGGCTATCGGCGCGCCAGTTCGCAGGTGCAGCATTGTGCGCCTAGCCCTCTTTCAGGAACTTCGCTTATGTCCGCCCCCCTTCGCAATATCGCGATTATTGCGCACGTCGATCATGGCAAGACCACGCTTGTCGACCAGCTTTTCCGCCAATCCGGCACCTTCCGCGAGAACCAGCGCGTGGAAGAACGCGCCATGGATTCCGGCGATCTGGAGAAAGAGCGCGGCATCACCATTCTCGCCAAGCCGACCAGCATCGAATGGGCACCTGAGGGCGGCCAGTCCAACTACCGCATCAATATCGTCGACACACCGGGCCACGCCGATTTCGGCGCCGAAGTGGAGCGCATCCTCTCCATGGTCGACGGCGTCATCCTGCTGGTGGACGCTGCCGAAGGCCCGATGCCGCAGACCAAGTTCGTTACCGGCAAGGCGCTTGGCCTGGGCCTGCGCCCCATCGTTGTCGTCAACAAGATCGACCGCAGCGATGCCCGCGCCAGCGAGGTTTTGGACGAGGTTTTCGACCTGTTCGTCAATCTCGATGCGGATGACGACCAACTCGATTTCCCCGTGCTCTACGCCTCGGGCCGCTCCGGCTATGCCAGCGAAGACGCCGATGCGCGCGAGGGCACCCTCACCCCGCTGTTCCAGCTTATCGTGGACCATGTACCCGAGCCGGACCTCGATCCCGATGGCGATTTCGCCATGCTCGCCACCCTGCTGGACCGCGACGCATTCCTCGGCCGCATCCTGACAGGCCGCATCGAAAGCGGTCGTCTGGAAGTCGGCATGCCGATCAAGGCGATGGACGTAAACGGCAACCAGATCGAAGCCGGCCGCGCCACCAAGGTCTTCGCCTATAACGGGCTGGAGCGCGAACCGGTGCTGCATGCCAAGGCGGGCGACATCGTAGCCATTGCCGGCCTGACCGAGGCAACCGTCTCCAACACGCTGGCCTCCCCTCACGTCAGCACGCCGATCCACGCCCAGCCGATCGATCCGCCCACCCTCTCCATGACATTCTCGGTCAATGACAGCCCCTATGCGGGCCGCGAGGGCGACAAGGTGCAGAGCCGTGTCATCCGCGACCGGCTGGAGCGCGAGGCGGAGACGAACGTCGCCATTCGCATCACCGAAAGCGCCGAACGCGATGCGTTCGAGGTGGCGGGCCGCGGCGAGTTGCAGCTGGGCGTGTTGATCGAAAACATGCGCCGCGAGGGTTTCGAGCTGTCCATCAGCCGTCCGCGCGTGCTGTTCAAGGATGGCGAGAATGGTCGCGAAGAGCCGTATGAGACGGTCGTGGTGGATGTGGACGATGAGTTCAGCGGCACGGTCGTCGAGAAAATGGCGCTGCGCAAGGCAGAGATGCTCGACATGCGGCCCAGCGGTGGCGGCAAGACGCGCCTGACCTTCTCCGCCCCCAGCCGCGGCCTCATTGGCTATCACGGCGAATTTCTGTCCGACACGCGCGGCACGGGCATCATGAACCGGCTGTTCGAGAAATACGGCCCCTACAAAGGCAAGATCGAGGGCCGCCAGAACGGCGTCCTTATCTCGATGGAACAGGGCGAGGCCATGGCCTACGCGCTCAACACCATCGAAGAGCGCGGCGTGCTGTTCATCGGCGCTAACGAGAAGCTGTACCAGGGCATGATCATCGGTGAGAATGCCAAACCGCAGGATCTCGAAGTCAATCCTTTGAAGAGCAAGCAGCTCACCAACTTCCGCGCCAGCGGCAAGGATGACGGCATCCGCCTCACCCCGCCGCGCAAGATGACGCTGGAACAGGCCATCGCCTACATCCAGAACGACGAACTGGTGGAAGTGACTCCGCAGAGCATTCGCCTACGCAAGCGCCACCTCGACCCGCATGAGCGCAAGCGCGCCTCGCGCCAGGCGGAGGACTGATTGGAGAAAGGCCCGGTCGCTGAAAAGCTGCCGGGCCTTTTCTTTGACGAGATTAGAAGGCGTGCCGCTCCGCCAGGATCAACGCGCCGAACAATGCCACTCCGCCGAGAAAGGGGAAAAAGCGCCCCTTGCGCTCTTCGGGCAGCTCTTCCTTCAGCACGGTCAGGATGATGCCGCCTGCCACGAAAGCGAATACGCAGCCGACCACGACCGCGTCGAACTGCACTGTAATCCCCAGCAGCCAGCCAAGCACGGCACCGGCGCTCAGCACCCAGCGCCCGATCGCCATGTAGCCCTTCCGGTCATCCTGATACTTGGCGAAATCGGCAGTTACGAAGTGCAACATCATGGCAATGAAGAAGAGCAGGACGGTCATTCCCTCCTTCTCTTCTCGCTGCGCGACGAGATAGCCGATGACGGCGTTGAACAGGCCGTAGACGATGCAATGCAGATATTGGCTGACCGTGTCCGCCATATCGTCGTCGCCGTGCTGCTTTTCGCGCAGGCCCGCTAATCGTTCCAGCCCGTAAAAGGTCACGAGCCCCGCCAGTGTCAGGCCGTATACGGCGGTTCGCGCTGTCTCCTCACCCGCCATCAGGCCGGTCGCAAATTCTTCGGTATGCTCGGCAATATCGGGCATGATGTGCAGGAAGACATAGGTGACCGCCACGCCGCCCGCGAAAGACAGCCAGCCGCTGCGCGGATCGACATCGAGAAAGCGCATGTTGTGGATGAGCATATGCACCGCGACAAAGCCTGCCACCATGGCGCCGGATATCGCGATGTCGGTCATCCCCATGCCGGGTCAACAGGCGGCGGGGCGGCTCGTTCCGTGTGCTACGCCCGGGTGCGCGAATGCCACAGCCACCAGCTATAGGCGAAAGGCACGAGCCCCGCGCCAAGCACGCTGGCGAGCACGATGGGTGCCAGCAGGGCAGGATCGAGCGGCAGCAGCGCGGCAATGATGATGAGCAATCCTGCCGCCATGAACAGCTTGCCGCCCAGACGGTGCGTTGCGATCCAGTTGTCGGTATCGAGAATGGCCCACGGCGTACGAATGCCGACGAAGAAGCCCGGCCTGCTCTTGGGCAGCACATTGCCGAGGATGACCAGCAGCAGTCCGGTACCGACGATAATGGCGTTGACGCCGATTTCCACGCCCCATGCAGGCAGGCCGACCACCGCCTGGATGACGATGCAGAGCAGCATCATGCCGATCCATGTCGCGCGCAGCACGGGTGCAGAGCCTTCCAGCCGGTCCTGCAAAGGCTCCATCGTAGGAATGATGGCGAAGAGCAGGCTGGTCAGAGCGAGTACGCCAACCGGTAGTAGGAGCGCGGTGAGCGCGGGTGCGAAATTGTCCGGCTCGCCCGCCGCATTCCAGTGGATGGGCAGTTGCGTGCCGTCGGGAATGCGTGCCTCGGTCACGAAGGCGAACACGGTCATGGCGGCCATGATCGCCAGAGAAATCATCAGGGGCACGCGCACATTCATTCCGGTTTCTCCTGACCTACGGGCCGTATCGGCGCTGTGTCGGACATCATCCCCATGCGACCCATAAAGCCGTGCAACGCCTCTTCCAGCGTCGACATGTTGAGCGAATAGATGACCTGCCCGCCCCTGTTTTCCGACAGCACCAACCCGGCGTCGCGCAGTTTGGCGAAGTGGCCGGACATGGTCGGTTTCGATACCGGGAAATTGTCCGCCAATTCGCCAGCCGACTTGCTGCCCTGCTTGAGCAGTTCAAGCACTTCGCGGCGGATCGGGTGCGACAGGGCATCGAAAACGGTAGCCATCTCTATTTAGGCAATAGGCTAAATGAAGGCCAGCCGCAAGTGGATTTACCCTACGCCTCTCGCCAAGTGCTGCGCTGTCAGCTAACGGCTGGCCGATGGATGTGTCCGATCTTCGCGTTGCGCTGTTCAGCGGGAACTACAATTACGTTCGCGACGGTGCCAACCAGGCGCTCAATCGCCTCGTCGATTACCTGCTGCGACAGGGCGCCAAGGTGCGCGTCTATTCGCCGACCACCGATACGCCTGCTTTCGAGCCTGCCGGCGAGCTTGTCAGCCTGCCATCGGTGCCGATCCCGGGGCGCAGCGAATACCAGTTCTCCACCCACCTCGGCAGCGAGGTGAAAGCGAACCTTGCCGAGTTCGACCCGCATATCGTGCATATCTCCAGCCCCGACATTGCCGGGCACCGTGCGCTGAGCTGGGCGCGGGGCCGCGGCACGCCGGTGCTGGCGAGCGTGCACACCCGTTTCGAAACCTATCCCCGCTATTATGGCCTTGGTTTTACCGAGCCGCTGCTCGTCGCGATGCTGCGCCGGTTCTACCATCGCTGCGACGCCATCGTAGCGCCGTCCCCCTCGATGATCGCGGAATTGCGCGAGCAGGGCATGCATTGCGATATCGGCACATGGTCGCGCGGCGTGGATCGCAGCATCTTCTCGCCCGATGCGCGGGACGTGGAATGGCGGCAATCGCTCGGCATTGGAGAGGATGACATGGCCATCGGCTTTCTCGGCCGCCTCGTGCTGGAGAAAGGCCTCGACATTTTCGCCGACACCATGGTGGAGCTGCGCCGCCGCGGCGTAGCGCACAAGGTGCTCGTGATCGGCGAAGGGCCCGCAAAGGGGTTCTTCGAGGAGAAAGTGCCCGAGGCATGTTTCGTCGGCTTCCAGCAGGGCAAAGGTCTGGGCCGCGCGGTGGCCAGCATGGATGTGCTTCTCAACCCATCTGTTACCGAGACGTTCGGCAATGTGACGCTGGAGGCAATGGCTTGCGGTGTCCCGGTGATTGCTGCCGATGCCACTGGCGCCTCCAGCCTGGTGGTGGATGGCGAAACCGGCCATCTGGTGCCGCCGCGCGATGTTTCTGCTTATGCCGACAAGTTGCAGGCTTATGCTCAGCAGCCCGACATGCGCCGTGCCCATGGCGCGGCAGGCGCGCGGCGAGCGGATGAATTCGACTGGGACACCATCAATGGCGCAGTGGCGGATACCTATCTGCGCCTTATTGCGCAGCGCGCTCGCGCGGGCGGCAAGCTGCCCGCCGCACCCGCCTGCTCAGCGTAGCACGCCGCGCGCCGTCATGCGGCGGCAATAAACGGCCAGCGCAACCGTCACGACGATGATGAATCCTGTAAACGCCCAAAAGAATGGCGAGCTCAGCTCGGGCGGGACATCCCCTACGATCTGATGGATCGTCGATACGAACAATCCCGCCAGCGACGCGTAGAAAGCGAATGTCGCAAACCGGCTGCGCAGCAAAAGCAAGATCGAGCCTGCCAACGCGCCCCAGACGCCAAATGCCCAGGCCGCGTCTGCCCATGCGGGAAATGTCGTGAAATAATCCAGCATCACATCCAGCGGCACGTTCGCGTTTTCGGCCGACATGCGCAGGTAATCCATATTGCGCGTCTGCGTCATCACATAGTCATTGGCGCCGACTGCGTGCCACAGCAGCGACGCGATACCGATCACCCAAAGGTGCCACGGCGTGGATGCTCTATCGCCAATCATATTGTCTCTCCCCCGAGAGCGACCCGGAGGAGAGGCTATCACGCCCGTTCAATTCGGCAAAATGCCTTGCGTCAGAGACGCTCGATCCGCCGCGCCATTTCGTCGATCAGGTCGATGACCTTGTCCTTGTTCGCGCCGTTCAGCTCGCCGCGTGCCGCGCGGTTGGTGATGACCGAGGCAAGGTTGCCGATGGAGCGCATGACATCGGAAGACCGTGCTGCCCGTGCGCGCTTGGCTCGCCGCCCGACACGGTCGAGCAGCGGGTCGATCTCGTCGGCGCGCTCGTCCAGCTCCTCCCGCCCGGCGTCGGTCGCTTCATAGACCTTGCGCGCGCTTTCGCCGTCCTGTTCGGCGATTACGCCTTCATCCACCATCATGGCGAGCGTGGGATAGACCACGCCCGGGCTCGGCGCGTAACTGCCGTCGCTCGCCTCTTCCAGCGCCTTGATGCAATCATAGCCGTGGCGCGGTTCTTCGGCGATCAAGCCCAGCAGCACCAGCCGCAATTCGTCGCCGCCGAACATGCGCTTGCGCCGCATGCGCTTGGCGCGTTGCGGTCCCTTGCCGGGCTTCATGACTTTGCCGAAGGGGAAGTTGTCGCCGAACACGCCGTTGCGTCCGAACGGTCCATTGGGTCCGAATGGTCCGTTGGCACCGAACGGGCCCTCGGCCCCGAAAATGCCTTCCGGTCCGAACGGGTCTTTCCTGCGGCGGCCGCGTCGATTGCTGTCATCATCCGTATCATCACAGTCGATATCGACATCGACATCGAAGTCGTCACCCTCCGGTGCGTCCTCCATGTCGATCTCCACCTCGATGTCGACGTCGAAATCCTCGCCTTCAGGATGGTCTTCGATATCGCCTTCGATGGGCCTGCCTTCGGACTTCCGAGCCTTCCGCGCAGCAGCTCGCTTCGCAGGCTTGCGCGGCTTGGCCGCCTTGTCGCTGGTGCTCTTTCGCTTTGTCATCGCAACACTCCAAACATCGTCCCGCGATATATCTAAGATATATCTTGGCGCATGCAAGATGCAGGAGGTGTCGCAATTTGCGCCGCCACCGCTACATAGGCTGCCATGGCCGACCTGTTTGCCGATGACCTGCCCCAGACGCCGCCCGAAACGTTGCGCGAGGATGCTCCGCTCGCCGACCGGCTGCGCCCGCGCGCTTTGAGCGAGGTGATCGGGCAGGAGCACCTGACGGGGCCGATTGGCGCGATCGGAAGGATGGTGGCTGCCGGCAGGCTCTCCAGCATGGTCCTTTGGGGGCCGCCCGGCACCGGGAAGACCAGCATCGCCCGCCTGCTCGCCGCCGAGGTAGGCATGCGCTACGAAGCCGTGAGCGCGGTTTTCAGCGGCGTGGCGGACCTGAAGAAAGCCTTTGCTGCTGCCGAAACGGCGCAAAAGGCTGGCCAGCGCACGCTGCTATTCGTGGACGAAATTCACCGCTTCAACCGCGCGCAGCAGGATGGCTTCCTGCCTTTCGTGGAACGCGGTCTGGTGACGCTGGTGGGCGCGACCACCGAAAATCCCAGTTTCGAACTCAATGCCGCGCTCCTCAGCCGCGCGCAGGTGTTGATCCTGCATCGCCTCGATGCGGAAGCGCTGACCAAATTGCTTGAGCGGGCCGAGGAATTGGAAGGCCCCCTGCCCCTCACCCCCGAGGCGCGCGATGCGCTGATTGCCAGCGCCGATGGCGACGGGCGTTTCCTGCTCAACCAGGCCGAAACGCTCTATGCTGCGCAAATCGAGGAGCCGCTCGGCCCGGCGGAGCTGGGCGCGTTCCTTCAGCGGCGCGTCGCCGTGTACGACAAGGATCGTGAGGGGCACTACAACCTCATTTCCGCGCTGCATAAGGCGGTGCGCGGGTCGGACCCGCAAGCCTCGCTCTATTATCTCGCAAGGATGCTCGTCGCCGGCGAAGAACCGCTGTTCCTCGCGCGCCGCCTGATCCGCATGGCGGTGGAGGATATCGGCCTCGCAGACCCGCAGGCGCTCACCCAATGCGTCGCCGCGAAGGATGCATACCAGTTCCTCGGCAGCCCGGAAGGCGAACTGGCGCTTGTGCAAGCTTGCCTCTATCTTGCCAGCGCGCCCAAATCGAACGCGGTTTACAAGGCGCAGAAGGCCGCCTTTAAAAGCGCGAAAGAGACAGGCAGCCTGATGCCGCCGATGAACATCGTGAACGCGCCGACCAAGCTGATGAAGGATGTCGGCTACGGCAAGGGCTACAGCTACGATCACGATGCGGATGAGGGCTTTTCCGGCGACAATTACTGGCCCGAAGAGATGGAGCCGCAAACCTATTACCGCCCGGTAGAGCGCGGGTTCGAACGCGAAATCGCCAAGCGGCTGGACTATTGGGAAAAGCTGAAGGGGGAGCGAGAGTGACTTTGCGTAAGGCTCTATGCCTAGTGCTTGCGACAACCGGTCTTATGACCGGCACCGCCCATGCGCAGGATCGTCCGGATCCAGCCATCTGTGAGCGTCTGCAAGCCGAGCGGGGGCTACCCATGGCGGAGCCGGTCTCTCTCGAAATACCCGCCAGCTTTTCGGATCGCGCCGTGCAAACAGGCAGATGGTTGGCCACGCTAAATGCGAATGGCGGCACGGACTGCACCTTCCTTGGCTGGGTTATCACCGCAGAACCACTGGAGGCCCTGTCCGATCGCTTCATCGGCTTCGCTTGGACCGGCTACGTCACCTATGGTTACACGCTGATAGACACCGGCGCTGGAAGAATGACAATCGATACCGGATCGCGGCCCGTATTTTCTCCGCGTGGTGATCGTCTGGCATTCGTCGAAGTCTCGGATGTGCGGATCGCATTCAAGGGATTCGCGGTTTACCAAATCGGCGACGGATCCTTCACACCGCTGCATGTCGACACATTCCTGCCCTACCATGCGGATTGGCGGGTGGATGAATGGGCTAACGAGGATTGCATCTTGCTATCCGCCGTCCCCCGTAGCCGGATCAACAACGATTATTCGCGGCTGCCTGATGCAGAGCGAGATCGCTACGTCGCCGGACGCCAAAATGGATGGCGGCTATCGCCCGGCACGCAATGTCCGGACTATCCTTAGACCTTGCCACGCGCCTTCGAATACTTCGTCGCCATCGATTGGTCGGGCGCGCAGGGGGCCTCGCACAAGGCGATTGCGATGGCGGTTGCGCACGCCCGGGGCGGAGCGCCCGTCCTTGTCGAGCGGGAGCGTGGCTGGTCCCGCGAAGAGGTAATTGCGGTTCTGCGAGATACGTTGCCGGCTAATTCACTGGTCGGTCTCGATCTCGGCATTGGGTTTCCCCACGCCGATTGCGGCGCCTACTTTCCCGATTGGAACGAGAGCCCGCCCGATGCGCCATCTCTATGGTCGCTCGTAGACGCCAACTGCGCCGACGACCCGCATCTGGCCGCCACCAGCTTCGTCGATCACCCGCAAGCCAGCCGCCATTTCCGCCGCCACGGAGGACGCGAGGGCGCGACGTTCGGAGGCGGACAGGGCCGCTTTCGCGTAGCAGAGGAAGAGCAGCGCAAGCTCGGCTGCAAACCTTATTCCAATTTCAACCTGGTCGGCGCGGCGCAGGTCGGCAAATCGAGCCTTACCGGCATGCGGATGCTGCACGCCTTGCGTGGCGACATTTCCGTGTGGCCGGTCGACCCATTGCCGAGGACCGGACCGGTGATCGTCGAGATCTACACCACAATCGCGGCCCTTGCCGCCGGGCGCAGCGCTTCGCGCGCCAAGATGCGCAGCTATGAAGAGTTGAATGATGCGCTAGCCGTTTTAGGCAGTGCGCCGGTTGTCGCAAAAGGGCCGGTCGACGATCATTCCACCGACGCGCTTCTGACAGCCGCCTGGCTGCGCAAGGTCGCCGGCGACGCGTCGCTCTGGTCACCGGCAGCCATGACATCGGAAATCGCGCGCACCGAAGGCTGGACCTTCGGCGTGTCCTGACAGGCGAGCCTCAGCGGCGGCGCATGGCGCGGATTTCCTCGACGCGCGGATCGAGCGAAGGGCGCGACAGACCCTTCGTGTCATCATCGTCTACCCCAAGGAATTGCGTTGCATGGCTTGCCGGCGCGGGGTTCAGGAAGCGGCCTTGCGCCTGCATCTCGCGGATGATCTCGACATTCTCTTCTTCCACCATGCCGGCAGTGCGAACGCCGTCATAGATCCACCAGAACACCATCGGGATAAGACCGATGATCGTGCAGGACAGGATCAGCTGCGTGATGGCGGTGCCGGTGCGGCCAAGGTAGAAGCGGTGAGCGCCCAGAAAGCCGAGCACGAACCACAGAAGGTAAGCGACACCGGTCGATTTCCGGCTGGCTTCGTAGATAAGGTGATCCTGTGTCGGTGCGTCCATCGTGCGTTCCCAATCGTCCCGCCGCGCCTTCAAGCATAGCGGCGCGTCCATTTCCATGGCGAAATTTGCCAGATCGGGCTGGATTTTCACGATGCTTTCGATCAAAGGGGCACCCGCTTTGACGAGAAGTGCCGGCTTAGCTCAGTTGGTAGAGCAGTTGATTTGTAATCATCAGGCCAGGGGTTCGAATCCTCTAGCCGGCACCATTTTCCCGACTTCGTCAGGCACGGCCTCAGACCTTGTTGGAGTCCTCAATAGTTTCCTCGCCCGATGCCGAGGATACGAGCGCGATGCCGAAAGCCAGCACGCCCACGCGCCCAGCCACCATCAGCACGATGACCAGCAGCTTACCGAATTCGGAAAGGTCGCCCGTCACGCCCATGCTGAGGCCCACCGTGCCAAGCGCGGAGACGACTTCAAACACCAGCGTGCCGAGAAGGACTGACGGCTCCGAAACGGTCAGCACTAGCGTCGCCAGCACCACCACTGTGAGGTAAAAGACCAGCACGGCGGCGGCGGCCTTTATCTTCGCATTCTCGATAATATGGTGAAGGATATGAACGGCCTTTTTCTGCCGCAGGGCCGCAACGGTCGATGCGATGAGAGTCGCCACGGTCGTTACCTTGATGCCGCCACCCGTGCCGGATGGTGACGCGCCCAGCGCCATGGTGACGATCACCAGCAGGAAGGCCGTCGGTCCGACCGTGCCTGTCGCCACCACGTTGAAACCGGCCGTCGTCGAACTGGTCATGGCTTCGAAAAAGGCCACCAACCAGCGCTGACCATCGGGCATGCCTGCCATGCGCGCATCGCCCAGACCGAGGATGATCGTGGTGGGCACAATCAGGGCGAAAACCACGATCAGGACGACCCGGTTCGTATAGGAAAGGCGGAGCCGTCCCTCGCGGAACGAGCAGCGCGCGTCCCATGCTAGTAGAAAACCGATAGCGCCGAGAAGGCAGAGGATCGAAATGACCATCAGGACGGCCGGTGCTGCGAGAAAGCCTTGCAGACTATTGCCGAATAGGTCGAGTCCGCCGGTGCAGAAGGCGGACACCGTGTGGAAGATCGCGAACCATACTGGCTGCGCGACATCTTCAGCGCGGAACGCGAGATAGAGCAGCACCGCGCCGACCGCCTGCACGCCTAGCGTGTAAAGCACGACCGTCTTGCAGAAGCCATATATGTTTGTGTCGTCCGGCAGTGAGAAATCGGTGCGCGTTTGCTGCTCGGTTTCCTGCCCGGTCTCTTCTTCGTAATCCTTTAAACGCCGACGGCTTTTTGTGATGAGGGTTCCGAGTGCGAAGGTTGCGATCGTCATATAGCCGATGCCGCCGATTTGGATCAGCAGCATGACGATGACGTGGGACGCGGTGGAATAGTCGTCTGCAAGGCTTAGCGTGGTCAGCCCGGTCGTCGTGAGGGCGGAGACCGAGGTGAAAAGGTGGTCGATCGGGCTAGCGCTGTCGAAGCCCTCCACGATCAGCAATGCCACGAAGCCGATCGCTGCAATCGCGCAATAGATCAGCAGGAGCTGCTTCGCCGAGTTAAGGCCCTCGAACCAGTCCTTCAGCGTGGCGAACATGAAAGGCCCGTTCCCGCGATGTGAGCTATCCGCATCAAGCTGGCGCTATGCCGGACACGTGAAACGGTCGACCGGCATCGCACCGGTCGACCGCGTTCATTTGGCAGGCCAGCAACCATCACGGCTGCGGCGATGCGAGGATCAGACGGAACCGGTACGGCTCCGGTCTTCGTCGAGGACATTCTCCTCGCGCTCGTCGGCGGTCAGCTGGTTACGCGAGGGCGTGTGCACCATCATCGCGACACCGGCAGCGCGGTAGCCCAGCTCTGCCGAGCGGCGCAGCGCCACCTGGCTCAGCATCACACCGAAGACCAGCTTCGAGGTAACGTCGGCGACGGTGTACAGCGTCTGGCGAACGACGACGCCCGTCGCGCTGCCATCGATGACCGGCCACATATAGGCGATCGGGTAGATGGCCCAGGTGATGACGAGGAACCAGAAGCAGTTGATCAGGCCCTTGCGCACCTCATTGCTGGCCTCTCCCTGCGGATCGCGCACGGCATTGGCGAGCACCAGGATCATCCAGATCATGAAGACGGTGGAGATAGCGCCCCAGATCCACAGCTGTTCGCCGTTCTCATAACCTGCGATACCGGCGGCAGCAGGCTCGAAATACTGGCCGACATAGCCGGTGATGATCATGGCGATGCCGGTGAAGGTCAACAGGCCCCACTTCTTGAACAGCGCGGCGCCCGTGAACCCGGCGACGACGACAAGCTGTGTCATCAATAATGGGACGTCGATCATCCAGTTCATGTAGCGATAGCCGTTGGAGAAGCGCTCTCCATCGACAACCTGGAAGGTTTGCGTCGCGGGATTGAAAGCGAAGCTCTCGTTCCACAGCATCCACAACTGGCCGATCTCCAGCGCGGCGGACACCATCACCACGGCGGAGATGATCGACGTGGCGCGAAAGGCGGGGTGTGTCTGATATGCGGTCATGGCGAAATACACCAGGCCCGCGGCGAATACGGCTACTGTGAAGGCAAAGGCATGGCGAACCATGTCATATTGCCACACCGCATATTCTACGAAGTTCTCGATTGTCGGCATTGCTTTTCCTTCCGCAATGGACCGCTATCGACCAGACTTTGCCTGCGCTTTTACGCTTTGAACGGCCGCGGTCGTCTAAACAAGACGACCCCCCGATTGCCGATCTAAATGTTTTTTAACCAAAAAGCCAACCTAGGCTTTCTACCGCCCCACGCCGACATAGGTGAAACCGTGCTTCTCCACATCGTGGCGGCTGTAGAGATTGCGAAGGTCCACGAGGATCGGTGCTTTCAGCAAACTCTTCACGCGGTCGAGGTCGAGCGCGCGGAACGTGTCCCATTCGGTCACGATCACGGCGGCGTCGGCGCCATCGAGAGCGTCGTAGGGTCCGTCGCAATAGGTGACGTTGTCGATCACCTTTTTTGCCTGCTCCATGCCCTCGGGATCGTAGGCTTTCACCGCGATGCCGGCATCCTGTAACGCCTGCACGATGCTGATGGCTGGCGAATCGCGCATGTCATCGGTGTTGGCCTTGAAAGTGAGGCCCAGCACAGCAACGGTCTTGCCGTGCTGTTCGCCGCCGCCCAGCGCCTGGATGACCTTGCGGCCCATGGAGCGCTTGCGCTGGTCGTTCGACTGGACGACGCTTTCCACGATCCGCAGCGGCGCTTCGTAGTCCTGTCCGGTCTTCAGCAAGGCCAGCGTATCCTTGGGAAAACAGCTGCCGCCATAGCCCGGGCCCGGCATGAGGAAACGGTTGCCGATGCGCGTGTCGAGGCCGATGCCCTTGGCCACATCGCGCACATCCGCGCCCACTTTCTCGCACAAATCGGCGATTTCATTGATGAACCCGATCTTGGTCGCGAGGAAAGCGTTGGCAGCGTATTTGGTCAGTTCCGCGCCGCGACGGCTCATGGCGATCAGCGGGCTCTCGTTCCGCGTGAGCGGGCGATAGATTTCTTCCAGCACCGCCTCGGCGTGCTCGTCATTCACGCCGATCACCACGCGGTCGGGCCGCTTGAAATCGTCGATCGCCGCGCCTTCGCGCAGGAATTCGGGGTTCGATGCGACCGAGAACTGAAGGTCCGGCGCTTCCTCGCGGATAATGCGTTCCACCTCGTCGCCCGTGCCGACGGGCACGGTGGATTTGTCCACCACCACCACGCCATCGGGCAAAAGCGGCGCCATCTCCCGCGCGGCAGCATAGACGTAGGACAGGTCTGCATGGCCATCGCCGCGGCGGCTCGGCGTGCCGACCGCGATAAACACAGCATCCGCGCCGGGCAGCGCCTCGGGCAGGTCGAGCGTGAAGGACAGGCGGCCGGCCTCCACGTTCTTGGCCACCAGTTCGTCCAGCCCAGGTTCGAAAATCGGAATTTCCCCGCGCAGCAAGGCGTCGATCTTCGACTGGTCCTTGTCCACGCAGACCACATCGTGCCCGAAATCGGCGAAGCAGGCTCCAGATACGAGCCCTACATAGCCGGTGCCGATCATCACGATGCGCATAAGAAACGATCCCCTGAAATGGTCTGCCGCGCCTTTAGAGGATCGGTGGTTAAGGAAGCAAGTTTGGCTCTCAGCCTTTAGCCCCGTCCGCGATAGCCCTGCACGCCCTGGTCGGGCAGCCACAGATCGGCGGGCGGCGCACCGCTTTGCCAGAATACGTCGATGGGAATGCCGCCGCGCGGATACCAATAGCCGCCGATGCGCAGCCATTGCGGCTTCATCTCATCGAACAGCCGCTGACCGATGCCCACAGTCACATCCTCATGAAAGCCATTATGGTTGCGGAAGGAACCGAGAAACAGCTTCAGGCTCTTGCTCTCGACGATGGTTTCAGCAGGCGCATAATCGATCACGAGATGCGCGAAGTCTGGCGCGCTGGTGACGGGGCATAGCGATGTGAATTCCGGCGCAGAGAACCGTACCAGATATGTCGTGCCCGCGCGCGGGTTTGGGACATAGTCCAGCACGGCCTCTTCGGGCGAAGCGGGCAGGCTGCTCGTCTGGCCCAGATGCAGCGGGTTCGTGGTCTTCTGATCGTCGCTCATGGCCGCCCAAATGGCGCGAGTTCGCATCATCCGCAAGATGGCAGGCGGTTTACGCGGGGGCGCAGCTTGGTTACGCCCGCTGGCATGACACCACTTGTAACTACGGACTGGCTTGCCAACGAGCTCGATGCAGGCGACCTTGTCGTGATCGACGCCACCTTGCACTTGCCAGGCGCCCAGCGCGATGCGGCAGCAGAATACATCGCCAGCCATATTCCCGGAGCGCGGTTTCTCGACCTTGCCACTCTCGCCGATCCGCACAGCGCAGTGCCTTCGGCCATTCCCACGCGGGCGCAGTTCCAATCGCGGATGCGCAGGCTGGGAGTGCCGAACGATGCGCGCATCGTGCTTTATGATGCATCGGACCTTAGAAGTTCCTGCCGGGCATGGTTCATCATGCGGCATTACGGCAGGCGGGACGTCGCTATTCTCGACGGCGGTTTCGGCAAATGGGGCGCGGAAGGACGCATTGTCGACCACGGCGCGTCATCGTTCGAAGAAAGCGGCTTTGTCGCCGGTGTGGGGGAATGCGAGATCCGCCAGAAAGCGGACATGTTGCTGAATATCGATAGCGGCGCGGAACAGGTGGCCGATGCCCGCGACGCCGCGCGCTTCACCGGCGACGCTGCTGACGCAGTGCACGATCTGCCCGGCGGCCATATTCCCGGCGCGCGCAATCTCTTCTTCAGGGATCTGCTGACGGAGGATGGGACTTTCCGACCGGTGGAAGAACTGGAGGAAGTCTTCCGCAATGCAGGCATCGACCCGGCGAAACCGCTCGCTGCAAGTTGCGGCAGCGGGGTGACGGCATCGGTCGTGCTATTCGCGCATTACTTGCTCGGCCACACGCATGGCGCGCTCTACGATGGCAGCTGGAGCGAATGGGGCGCAGACCCGGCCACACCGAAAGCGACAGGCCCAGCATGAGCGACAAGCCGCATAAACCCGCAACGCGCGCGGTCGAGGCCGGTCGGCGGCGCGAATGGACATCGGTCCCGGGTCAAAGCGGCGGCGTGGTCAATCCGCCCGTATGGCGGGCCAGCACGCATCTCTACGACGACATGGCAGATCACCTCGCCGGCAGGCCGAACGAGGACGGCCATTTCTATTACGGCCGGCGCGGCGGGCCCACGCAATGGGCGCTTTGCGATGCCTTGACGCAGCTGGAGCCGGGGGCGGACGGCACGGAGCTTTTCCCCAGCGGCGTTGCCGCCATCGCGTGCGCCCTCCTTGCCCTGCTGCGGCCCGGCGATGTGCTGTTGGTGCCCGACAATGCCTATGAGCCCACGCGCAATATCGCCCTCGGCATGCTCAAGCAGTTCGACATCGAAGCGCGCCCCTTCGATCCGCTTGATATTGATGACTACACGAAGAATTTCTGTCCGCGCACGAAAGCGGTGATGATGGAGAGTCCGGGCAGCCTTACAATGGAAATCTGTGACGTGCCCTTGCTGGCTGCGATAGCGCATGACCAGAAGGCTCTCAGCATCATCGACAATACCTGGGCAACACCGCTGGGATTTCCGGCTCTGGCACGCGGCTGCGACATCGCCGTGATGAGCCTCACCAAACATGTCGGCGGCCATTCTGATATCATGATGGGGAGCGTGTCTGCGGCAAAGCCGCTTATCGGACGCATCCGGCGGCAAGCGCAATTAATGGGACAGGTCGTCTCACCGGACGATGCCGCCCTTGCCCTGCGCGGCCTCAGAACCATGCCGCTGCGGCTGGAGCGCGCAACCGAAAGTGCGCGCCGCGTCGCACAATTCTTGTCCGAACGACCCGAAGTTTCTGCCGTGCTTTGCCCACTTCTTCCCGGCACGCACGATCACGAATTGTGGCAGCGCGATTTCACCGGCGGCTGCGGTTTGTTCAGCTTCGTGCTGGCGAAAGGTGCGGACGCAAACGCGCGCAGCCGCCTGATCGACAGCCTCGACCTGTTTGGCATCGGCTATAGCTGGGGAGGGTTCGAAAGCCTTGCCATCCCCTTCGACCCCGCGCCGATCCATACGCGTCGCCCATGGCCGCCGGGGATCGATAGCGGCAGCGGGCTAGGCGTGCGCCTGTCTATCGGGCTAGAAGACGCAGACGATTTGATCGCCGACCTTTCGCGCGGTCTCGACAGCATGGGAATGGCATGACGGCAACCACACCGCCCGATACACCGACCGAAGCGCCTGCCGAGCCTAGTACGGGCGACCCACTGGTGGACGCCATCACCGGCGGCGGCGAAGCCACGCCAGCCACAGAGCCGACACCCGAGCCTACTCCAACGGAGATCGTCAGCACGGCAGACGATGTGCGCGAAGCGCTGGCGGGCGACAGCGAAACACTCGGCGGCGTCGTCGATACGCTGGATGCCATGGCGCTTTCGCTCGGCTCGATGCGCATCTCGATGTGGGATGTGACCATCGTCATTGGTGTGATCCTGCTTGTCCTGCTGATCGGCTGGGCGCTTACACAGACGGTCCGCTTCGCCCTGCGCCGCGCGACAAAGCTCGATTCCTCCCGCCGACTGCTGGCGGAGAAGATTGCAACGGTCATCATTTGGACTGGCGTTTTCCTGCTCGGCATCGATCTCTTGGGCATCGATCTAACGGCACTGGCAGTGTTCTCCGGTGCCTTCGGCCTCGCCATCGGCTTCGGCCTGCAGAAGACATTCGGCAACCTGATCGCGGGCATCATCCTGCTGATGGACAAATCCATCAAGCCGGGCGATGTCATCGCCATTGCCGACCAGGCGGGCAACGAGACATTCGGACAAATCCGCAAGATCGGCATCCGCGCGGTCTCCGTCACCACGCGGGACGAACGCGAATACCTCATCCCGAACGAAAACCTGATGATCAACCAGGTGGAGAACTGGTCCTATTCCAGCCGCAAGGTGCGCATGCAGGTGCCGGTCGGCGTATCCTATAGCTGCGACATGAAGCTGGCGCAGGCGCTGATGCTGGAAGCGGCAGCGAGCTGCAAACGCGTGCTGCAATCGCCCAAGCCCACTGTGTGGATGAGCGAATATGGCGATAGCAGCGTCAATTTCATCATCCATTGCTGGATCACCGACCCCGAAATGGGCGTGGGCAATGTCCGCTCCGAAGTGCTGAACGCGCTGTGGGATCTGTTTCAGGAAAACAATATCGAGATCCCCTTCCCCCAGCGCGATCTCAATTTGCGCGACAACGAGCAGATGCAGCAACTGATTGCGGCCATCTCGCAACGGGTCCAAGACAAAAATTCCAAAGAATAGAATAACTTAAGTCGGCGCGCAAAGCTGACCTAAGGCGGGGTCAACCCATTCTCGCTGGCGAGGCCATCCCATGCGGCGCATCTGGCCGGGCATGGAAACAGGCACCATTCACCTCGTGGGCGCAGGCCCCGGCAGCCCCGACCTGCTCACGCTTCGCGCTGCGCGGCTGATCGAAACCGCTTCGCTCATCGTGCATGACGGGCTTGTCGATCCTTCCATCCTCGCCATGGCGCGCTCAGATGCGCGATTGGTGAGCGTCGCCAAGCAGCGGTCGAAGCACACGCTGCCGCAGGACGAAATTAACGCCCTGCTGGTGCATGAAGCGCTCGCCGGCCGCGATGTCGTGCGGCTAAAAGGGGGCGACCCTTTCGTATTCGGTCGCGGCGGCGAAGAGATGGAAGCCGCGCAGGCTGCCGGTGTGCGAGTCGAAATCGTCCCCGGTATCAGCGCCGCCAATGGCGCGGCTGCGGCCAGCGGTATCGCCCTGACGCACCGGGAGGACGCCAGCATTGTCAGCTTCGTGGCGGGCCAGTGCAAGGGCTTGTCGGACCAGGACTGGTCCGGCCTTGCAGGGGTCGGCCGGACGCTCGTCATCTATATGGGCGTGAAGACCGCGCCGCAGATCGCCGAGAAACTGATGGCAGACGGCCTCGCGCCCGACATGCCCATCGCCGTGGTCGAGAATGCCTGCCGCCCCGAAATGCGCGTGCTGCGCGGTCCGCTGGCGGGCCTGCCTGACCTTGTCATGGCCGAAGCCGTCCAAAGCCCGGCCCTCATCATCATCGGACACGTCACAGCGCGCGGAGACGCCGCAATCGCCCCGCTTCTTCTGGAGGCGACGCTATGAAAATCCTGACCGGAAACGACCTGCTGACAGGCGCCGTCGTGTGGTGGGATGGCAGCGGCTGGTCGCTCCACATCGCGGACGCCGCCGATGCGGGCGAGGCAGCAGACAGCATCATCGCCAGCGAAAGCGCCGCGCGCCGCGTCAATTCCGCCTACGCCATCGCCGCAGAGCAGACCGCAGACGGCCCGCGCCCAGCCCATATCAAGGACCGCGTGCGCGCGCTCGGCCCCACCGTCCGCCCCGATCTCGCGGTGAAAGCCGCGCAGAAGATGGGCTGGGACTGGGTGATCTAGGACTTACAAGATGTACCGATACGACCAATACGATCAGGCCATGGTGGATGCCCGTGTGGCGCAATTCCGCGACCAGGCGCAGCGCCGCACCGATGGCAAGTTGACCGAGGACCAGTTCAAGCCGCTCCGGCTGCAGAACGGCCTCTACCTGCAACTGCACGCCTATATGCTGCGCGTCGCCATACCCTATGGCACGCTCTCCAGCCGCCAGATGCACGCTCTGGCCGACATCGCCGACAGATACGATCGCGGCTACGGCCATTTCACCACGCGGCAGAACATCCAGTATAACTGGATCAAGCTGGAAGATGCGGCGGACATTCTGGCCGATCTCGCCAAGGTCGAGATGCACGCCATCCAGACCAGCGGCAATTGCATCCGCAATATCAGCTCGGACCAATATGCCGGCGCCGCGGCAGACGAGGTGGTGGACCCGCGCCCCTATGCGGAGCTGCTGCGCCAATGGTCCAGCTTCCACCCGGAATTCGCCCACCTGCCGCGCAAGTTCAAAATCGCGGTAATCGCATCGGAGCGCGACCGGGCGGCGATGCGCCTGCATGATATCGGCATCAATATCGTGCGCAACAAAACCGGCGAACTGGGCGCTGCCTTCTATGTCGGTGGCGGCATGGGCCGCACACCGATGATTGCGCCCAAAATCCGCGGTTTCGTGCCGCTCGACCAGCTGGTGACGTACTGCGAGGCGATCCTGCGCGTCTACAACCGCCACGGTCGCCGCGACAACAAGTACAAAGCGCGTATAAAAATCCTCGTGCATGAAACCGGCGCCGAAGAATTCACCCGGCAGGTGGAGCACGAATTCGCGCATCTGCTGGAACAGGATATCGAGCCGCCGCTCGTCGAACTTGAGCGGATAAAGAACTATTTCGCAGACGAACCCTTCCGTTCGGGGCTGACAGAGAAGGCGGACCGCGCCGATCCGGACTTCGCTCTCTGGATCGATCGCAATTGCACGGCGCACAAGCAGCCGGGCTATGTCTCGGCGGCGATCAGCCTGAAGCCCGTCGGCGGCATTCCCGGCGACGCCACGGCAGAGCAGATGCACCTGATGGCCGAGCTCGCGAAGGATTACAGCTTCGACGAATGCCGCGTGACCCATGCGCAAAACATCGTGCTGCCGCATGTCGAAATCGGTCGGCTTTACGAACTCTGGCAGAAGCTGGATGAAGCTGGCCTCGGCACGCCCAACCTCGACCAGGTCGGCGACATTATCGCCTGCCCCGGGCTCGATTACTGCAGCCTCGCCAATGCCCGCTCCATCCCCGTGGCACAAAAGATTTCCGAACGCTTCGCCGCCAGTGGCAAGGGCGATGCGCTGGGCGAATTGAAGCTGAAAATCTCCGGCTGCATCAATGCCTGCGGGCACCACCATGCCGGCCATATCGGCATTCTTGGCGTGGACCGCAAAGGCGTCGAAAACTATCAGCTACTGCTGGGCGGAAGCGAGGCGGAAGATGTCTCGCTCGCCAAGATCACCGGCCCGGGCTTCGATGAAAACGGCATCGTCGATGCGGTTGAGACCGTCGCCGACCTTTATCTCAACAAGCGCGAGGATGGGGAGCGTTTCCTCGATACCTACCGTCGCATCGGCATGGAGCCGTTCAAGGAGGCGCTTTATGGCTGATCCGCAATTTCCGGCAGAAGGCGGCCTCGGCGCAGGGCGCGACGAAGTGCAGCTGCGCTTCCGCGATGACGAGATGGCGCCAGCGGCGCAGGTAACAGTGGACGCTTTCCTTGAGCAGGATGACGCCAGCGCCGTTCGCATAGAGCCGGGCGACGATGCCCGCGCCTTGCTGCCGCATCTTGCGCGTATTCGCCTCGTCGAAATCAATTTCCCGACCTTTGGCGACGGCCGCGGCTACTCTGCGGCGCGGACCCTGCGAGAGGCCGGCTATAGGGGCGAAATCCGCGCCGTCGGAGACGTGCTGGTCGACCAGATCGCCTTCATGCGCCGCTGCGGTTTCGATGCCTTCGCGCCCGAACGGCCGCTCGACGAAGCCGATGTCGAAGCAGAACTTGCCCGTTTCCCGCATGCCTATCAGAGCGCAGCGGACGACGCCGTGCCGATCTGGAGACTGCGCCATGGGTGAACCGGCGCGCAAGATCGACCGGATCGACACCGCGCCCGCCTTCTCGCAGGCCGATGCCGATGCCCTCAACGCCCGTTTTGCAGGCGTGCCTGCGCCGGACATGCTGCGCACGCTGCTGGCGGAGGACGCTCTGGGCCGTGTCGGCGTGGTATCCAGCTTCGGCACCGAAGCGGTTGTCCTGCTGCATCTGGTGACGCAGGCGAACAGGGACATCCCCGTAATCTTCGTCGATACGTTGAAGATGTTCGAAGAGACGCTGGCTTATCGCAAGCAGGTGATCGAGCAGCTCGGCCTCACCAATGCCAGCGTCGTGCGGCCCGATCCGGCTGCCCTCGCCGCCAAGGACGAAAAGGGTCTGCGCTGGTCCTTCGATCCTGATGGCTGCTGCGCCATTCGCAAGGTTGAGCCGATGAACCGCGCCAAGGCTAGCCTCGACAGCTGGATTTCGGGCCGCAAGGCGTTCCAGTCGCACACACGTCAGAACCTGCCGCGCTTCGAGGTCGAGGACGGCCGGATGAAGGTCAATCCGCTGGGCGACTGGACCAAGGACGATCTGGAAGCCTGGTTCGAAAAGCACGATTTGCCGCGCCATCCGCTCGAGGCGCAAGGCTATCCCTCGATCGGCTGTTCACCTTGCACAAGCAAGGTGTTGCCCGGCGAGGATCCGCGCGCGGGCCGTTGGCGCGGGTGGGACAAGGTGGAATGCGGCATCCATTCGCCGAACAATCCGGATGGCGGCGAGAGAGATCTCCCGCCGGGCTACGAGCCGTTTCTCTAGGCCGCAGCCGACAGCGCCGTCATTGACATCGATAGCGCCACGATCAGCGCAAGCGCGGTCACGAAAGCCCGCACTGCCTGCCACATCGCTCGGCCGATACTCAATTGCCCGTTGGCCATGAACCACCGAGTCTGCACAGCGAGCAGCCGCGCGATCGCCGCAATAATTCCGATACCGGCCACCAGCGGCACATCGCGGGCAAAAATCGCACCCAAATCCACGACCAGCGCGAAGGGGGCGGCGATGAAACATTGCGCGTAGAAAGGCGGGCGCAGCGTGTTCCGGTCAAGCGCAACATTCTGCAGCTTCAGCAGGCGGACCGAGAACATCAACGGAATAAGAGCGAATGCCACGAGCCGGAAAGCAATGAGATTGCGCTCGTCTGCGAGAATTCCCTCTAGCTGCTCCCATCCATGGGAAAGCTCTACGAGATGCGCCAGTCCGAGCGTCAATGCCAAGAAAATGGGCGGGCTGAGCGTGTCGGAATACCGGTCCTCATCCACATCGTCGAGTTCCGTATCGGCATACTGCATCAATTCCAGCGGCCGAGCCACCGACAGGAAGAGCGTGCGCGGATAGAACACGATCCAGCTCATGACCTCGTACAGCAAGGCCTCGAGCGACTTGATGAGTTTCATGAAATCCATGGCGCGCTATCCTGATAGCAGCATGCGCGCCATGGCAAGGGCTCCTAGCTTTTTACAAGCAGGCCGTAGGCGACAAGCGTGCCGACGATATCTTCCAGCTCTTCAGCGTCCTCGACATCGAAATCGGACTTAGCGAGCGAGCCTTCGGTAATGCGTGCTTGCAATTGCTGCGCCAGCGCATCCGATAGCGGGATGCTGGTTCCTGCGAGCACGATCTGCTTTTCCGCCTTCCCGTCATCGGTCAGGTCTTCGAAGGAATAGAGGATATTGTCGCGCACGGTGAAGCGGTCGTCCGCGCCGATGGGCGCGCAGAGCGTGTTGAGCCCGCCGCGCACGCGCCCGCCCTGCTCGCGCACGAAATTGGCCGAGAACGTCGCCAGCGTCGCTTCGAAGCTGGCGGTGTCGCCGATGGCTTTGGCAAGGCGATGAAACTCCGCCTTGTGCGCTTCGCGTTCGCTTTCCTCGAAATATAGGCCGCGCGGCAGCGAATGGCGCAGTTCGGGAATGCGCAAGGATGCTTCGGCAACCGCTTCCAGCATGAAATCGGCCCAGGTCTGCACCAGGATGCCGACAGTGATGTGCAGGCTGGGCTGGTCGCCATGCGTCAGCGCGCGATGCGCCGTGCCGCGCGGCACGTAGAGGCACTGCCCTTCTTCCAGCAGGAACTTGTCTTTTAGGTCGCCGACATCGTCGCGGTCGGCGCGGAAGCCCTCGCCCCGATAAGGCAGGCTTTCACGGTCGCCATAGATTTCCCACTCCTTCGCGCCGGACACCTGCAGCACGAAGACATCGTGATCGTCATAATGGATACCGAAGCCGTGCTCGCCCGGCGGCGTCATGTAGATATTGGTCTGCGTGCGCGCGCCGAAGGCTCGCTCCAGCGCGAGGCAGAATTCGTACAATTTGCCATCGGCAAAGTGCAGTTGCGGCAGGATGATCGTGGCGCCGTCGCGGAACCCGTCCAGCACCGCGCCGCGATCGACATTGCCGTTATCGAAGGTGAACTCAGCAGCGTCTATGCCCTGGCCTGATTTCGCCATGCTGACCGAACTCATCGGCAGCTCGCTGTCGGCGATGATCTCGTCGATCCGGTCGATGCTCAGAAGGTCGCCGACGCCATCGTGCTTTGCCGGGCTGCGATAATATTTCTGCTCGTAGAAATCGCGAAAGAACTCTTCCGGCGAGAGCGGAGCGATCAACATATCGAATGCGTCGCTGGCTGAAAATTTGCTGGTGTCCGCGGCCATGATCCCTGCCTGTCGAAAGCTGAAACAAAGAGGGCCGGATTGCCCGGCCCTCTTCTAATACAATGTCTGTGGCGAGCTTAGCCGCCCGAGCCGCGACCGCGACCGCGACCTGCGCGATCCGAATCGTCGGCATCGGTGATGCCCGAACGACCGTAGCCGGCGCGATCATTGGGATCGCTGTCCGAACGGCCCGTGCCCTGGCCGCGGCCCTGACCGGCGCGGTCGGAATTGGTGCCGGAGTCGGAATCGGTAACGCCGCTGCCGCTGCTGCGACGACCGCCACCGCGGCCATACTGTGCCCGGTCATTGGCGTCGCTATCGGTAACGCCGGTGCGACCCCGACCTGCAGCATCATTCGGGTCGCTGTCCGAACGACCGGTGCGGCCGTAGCCAACCGCATCATTCGGATCGCTATCCGTGCGACCGGTGCGCTGTGCCGCAGCCGGCGATGCAACCATGGATGCCGCGACGCCGCCGCTCACAAGAGCGACAAACGAACGGCGCGAAACGGGCCGTGCCCTCTTAGCCATAATGTATTCCCCACTTTGATCTCCAACCCCTTGGAGACCGTCCAAACGATGAGGACAAACTACCCAAACCGTCTTTTCGCTCAATAGCCCAAATGGGACTATTGGGTAAAGTCAGAGCCAGCCCTCGCTGCGATACCACGCAGCAGTATCGGAAAATCCTTGATCGCCAATTATTTGGGGAGACCATAAAGCTGGTGGTACATTTTTGCCACGCGCGCTCACCCAATCCGGCCACGCCATGTATTTCGCGCGATCGGGGGTCAGTTTGGCACCATCGCCGCGCAGTTTTCGATCGATTTTGGCCGCAAACATGAGCACGGAACGCGGCATGGAGGGCGCCCAGACGGACTTGCCTACCGCAGCCCCGACGGCCCTTGCCAGCTCCTTGTGGGTCCACCCGCCGGGGCGACCATCGTCGGGTTCGTAGATGCGCTGATGGTGCTGCGGATCGTTATTGCACAAGGCGAGAAGCAGGCGCGCAAGGTCGGCGACATGGATGATCGAGGTGCGCCCCGGCGGCGGCATCGGCATGATGCGCCAACGCGCCGCCCGGAACAGCTCGAACATTTCGGTATCGCGCGGACCGTAGACAGCGGGCGGGCGCACCATGGTCCAGTCGAGGCCGCTGGTTTGCACCACTTCCTCGGCCAGCCGTTTCGATTTGCCGTAAAGCGATAGCCCCGGCTCGCGCGCGGCCAGCGAGGACACGTGGATGAACCGGCGCACGCCCTGCTGCCGCGCCGCCGCTACGACATTCTCCGTGCCTGCTACATTGCCTACGTGGAAACCGGCTTCGTCCGGCGCGTTGACGACGCCTGCAATGTGCAGGACGGTAGCTGCGCCCTGCGCCAACTCTGCCAAAGCGGCCTCGTCCTGCAGATCGCCCCTTATCCATGTCACGCCATCGCGAGCGGGCTGATCGCGCCGTGTGAGCGCACGCACGGGTCGGCCCTGCGCCTGCGCCTCATCGAGCACCGCCTGACCCACAAAGCCGGTCGCTCCGGTCACAGCGATGGTCACAGCAGCACCATGTGGTCACGGTGGATAACAGCGGAGCGCGGCGCATAGCCCAGCTGCTCGGCCTGCTCGCTTTCGCGCAGCCCGGCTATCTTGCGGATGTCCGCTGCATCATATTCGCTCAATCCTCTGGCGAAGGCGGTGCCATCCTCGCTGCGGACCTCCACAAGATCGCCGCGCGAAAATTCGCCATCCACCCTTGTGATACCCGCGGCGAGCAGGCTGGCTCCATCATCCAGCAGTGCCCGCCCGCATCCGGCATCGACACTTATCGCACCGGCCGCCGCCAGACGCCCGCCGAGCCAGGCCTTGCGCGCGCCATCCGCGCGGCGCGGGAGGAAAAGCGTACCGCGCTCCTCCGCCATCGCACGGGCGATGGGCGACGGCCCCCGCCCATTGATGATGGCGAGCGCAATACCCGCCCTCTCGGCAATCTGCGCGGCCTGCAATTTAGAGACCATGCCGCCCGATCCGAGGCCGGAGGACGATGCGCTGCTCGCCATGGCCAGGATATCAGGCGTCACACCGTCGACTGTCGAAACCAGCTCGGCATCCGCCTTGCTCGGTTCGCGATCATACAGTCCGTCCACATCGGACAAGAGCAGAACGGCATCCGCACCGCTCGCTTGCGCAACGCGGGCGGCCAGCCGGTCATTGTCACCGAAACGGATTTCCTCGGTCGCAACCGTGTCGTTCTCGTTGACCACCGGCACCAGGCCTTGTTCCAGCAACTTGCCGAGCGTGGCCGACGCATTGAGGTAGCGCCGCCTGTCTTCGAGATCGTCCATCGTCAGCAGCACTTGCGCCGCGCCCAGCCCCTGCGCTGCCAGCGCATCGTGCCATAGTCGCGCCAATGCAATCTGGCCCGCTGCCGCTGCCGCCTGCGCGTGGGAGAGGCTGGCGCGCGCCCGGTCGGTCAAGCCGACGGCACCCGCCCCCAGTGCAATCGCTCCGGAAGAGACGACGACGACCTCCGTCCCGCCATCGCGCAGGGATTTAAGATCGCTTGCGAGCGTGTGCAGCCAATCCGTTTTCGGATGGCCCTCACCGACTATAAGGGCGGAGCCGATTTTCACCACGATGCGCCGCGCGCGTCGCAGGTCGGAAAGGCGGTCGATGGCCATGACCGTCAGCCTAGCGCTTCAATCGAGCGGCGACCAAGGTTTCTTTTCCGCAGCCTCCGCATTGGCATCCGGCAGCGCCTGCGAGGGATTTTCGGTCATCGTGCGATCGGGCAGATAGCCGAGCACCGCATCCAGCAATTTGTCGATGCCATCGCCTGTCGCGCCGGAAATGGGGAAGACATCCTCCGCGCCTGCGGTACGCAGCTCTTCGGCAAAGCCTTCAGCAATTTCCGCATCCGCCAGGTCGATCTTGTTGAGCGCGACAAGGCGGGGCTTGTCTTCCAACGCGGTACCATAGGCGGCCAATTCGCCTTCGACGATCTGCATCGCCTCGACCGGATCGTCTCCAGCAATATCGATCAGGTGAATGAGCACGCGGCAGCGTTCGATATGGCCGAGGAACCGGTCGCCGATCCCCGCTCCGTCTGCCGCACCTTCGATCAGGCCGGGGATATCGGCGAGGACGAATTCGCGCCCCTTGTGGCGGACGACCCCCAGCTTGGGAATGAGCGTAGTAAAGGCATAGTCGCCGACCTTGGCCTGCGCGTTGGAAACGGCGTTGATGAAGGTCGATTTGCCCGCATTGGGCAGGCCGACCAAGCCGGCATCGGCCAGCAGCTTCAGTCGCAGCCACACCCACATTTCCTCACCCGCTTCGCCGGGCTGGTGCTGGCGCGGCGCGCGATTGGTGGCGGATTTATACGATGCGTTGCCCCGCCCGCCCATGCCGCCTTGCAGCAGGACGATCTCCTCACCTTCCTTGGTAAAGTCGGCGAGCACGGTCTCCTTATCCTCGTCCAGCACCTGCGTTCCGACGGGGACTTCGATGACGAGGTCGTCCGCCCCGGCCCCCGTCCTGTCACGGCCCATGCCGTGGCCACCGCGCTTGGCTTTGAAATGCTGCGCGTAGCGGAAATCGATCAGCGTGTTGAGGCCGGGCACCGCGCGCAGGATGATGTCACCACCCCTGCCGCCATTGCCGCCATCGGGCCCGCCGAACTCGATATATTTTTCGCGCCGGAAGCTGACCGCTCCCGGCCCGCCGGCGCCCGATTTCAGAAAGATCTTGGCTTGATCGAGAAAATGCATGCGCCGCCCTTAGGGCAGTTCGCCGACTTTTGCACCTGCCACTTACGTGCCGCAACCCCGAAAAGGCAGCGACAATGCAGTGATGCTATTGCTCGTCCTCGGCATCGGAGGGAATGGGCTGTACGATAGGCGTGCGGTCCGTATCTTCATCCACCGGGATCACTGGGATCAGCACACCTTCCTGGTCGGGCACCGCAACTGTGTCCTCCGGAATGACCTGCGTGATAGCGACGCCCATCTGGCGCTGTTGCGCCGGCGTACCGTACAAGGCCACCCAGCCGGGTTGCGACGCGCCGTAGCGCGCGCCGTGTTCGGCATCCCAAGCGCTGCTGTTCGCGACATATTCGTCATAGGCGCTGTAGAATTGCTCGAACGCCATCTCGTAGCGCTGCAGGCCGGTCATGGCGAACATGCGGAAGTCTTCGGGTGGCGTCGCCAGATACTCCGTCGCCACGTCCAGCGCCGTGCGGCAGAAGAAGCGGCGCGCGGGCGGCAGGGCGAAATAATTGTAAAGACCGGTCGAATATTCTTCCCGGTCGCGAATGGCGGCGCGGCGCACGGCGGTGCGGCCCGTGGGCTCGCCTTCATTGGCAAGCCGGTCACGCGCCTGCTCGCGATAGCGCGCTTCCAGCGCCGCATTCGCTTCGTCGAGAATATCGTCCTGGTCCTGCAGCATCTGGCCATAGCCGAGAAGAATCGGCTCATGCTCGGGCCGCATGCAATTGAGCGCAGCCACATTCCAGCCGGAGCGGAAATGCCAGATGACGTCGTTTTCCGGCAGGCCGGTATTGATCGTCTCGCGCACGCCCAGCACGTTCTTTTCCGGAATGTCCATCCGGTAGGCAGCCTGTGGCGGCGGCAGCGGGCGATAGGGAATGGGCTCGACCACGACCGGCGGAGGCGGCGGTGGCGGCGGGGGCGGTGGAGGCGGCGGCGGAGGCGTGGCGCAGGCTGCCAGCATGGCGACGCCGACAACGGCGGAAATCGCGCGGATGGTGAGAGGTGGCTTGGTCATTATTGCCGCTAATCCTTTATGCCCCCTGCTTTACCCAGCCTGAAGAAAACCGAGCCTGAAGATATTCGGGCCCGACGATACGCCGGCAAGCAAGGCCATCGCTCTAGCGGTGTGGAATCGCAAAGAAAATGCCCGGAATGCAGATTTGCACTCCGGGCATCCGATTTGTGATTCATCTCGTCGCGCGCACCATGAGGATCGCGCGGCGAAAACAGTCCTATTCGCGCGCAGCGCCCATGAAGCGCAGCAGGAAGAGGAACATGTTGATGAAGTCGAGATAGAGGCTCAGCGCGCCCATCACCACCATCTTGCCCAGCGGGAAAGCGGCGGCAGCGGCGGGGTTCGTCATCTTGATCTGCTGGATAGCCAGATATTCCTGCTTCAGGCGCTGCGTATCGTAAGCCGTGAGGCCTGCAAAGATCAGGACGCCGATAAAGCTGATGGCGTACATGAAGGCAGAGCTCTGCAGGAACAGGTTGATGACGCTGGCCACAATCAGGCCGATCACGCCCATGATCAGGAAGCTGCCCCAGCCCGACAGGTCCTTCTGCGTGGTGTAGCCGAACAGGCTGAGACCCGCGAAGGCCGCCGAGGTCGCGAAGAAGGTCGTCGCGATCGAAGCGCCGGTATAGATCAGGAAGATATAGGACAGCGAAAGGCCCATCAGGACCGCAAAGCCCCAGAACATCGCCTGCAGCGTTGTGGTCGAAAAGCGATCGCGGCCGAAGCTCATCGCGAACACGATGGCAAGCGGCGACAGCATGATCACGATGCCGAGAATGCCCTGGTTGAGCGTCTGTGCGAGACCCGTGCGTGCAGCCATCAGGGCCACGATGCCGGTGAGCAACACGCCCGAGGCCATGTAATTGTAGATCGAGAGCATGTGCTTGCGCAGCCCGGCGTCGAACGTCGTGCGCGCGCCTACTTCCCCCGTCTGGCCGGGCGACGTGCCGAAACCCGCGCGGGTCTGGTTGTCGTTCCAATCTGCCATGGTTTTTAAAACTCCAATGTCCCGGCCTCACAAGGCGAGCCGGATTACGCATGATATTGGCAGTTTCGCAGCGTTTTTCAAGCGAAACCGGACGGTTTTGCCTTGCTGTCACATTAACCGTAAATCGCGCTCAGTCGCGGGCTTCGCGGGCCATTTCCGCACTGCGGTCGCGCGCCGCTCTCAGCGTGTCGGACACCAGCCGGGTTAGCGCTTCCTCTTCGTCCAGCACATCCAGCCCCCTGCGGGTCACACCGCCGGGGGAGGCGACCATGTCGGCCAGCTTGCCGGGCGGATGATAGGACCCTGCGGCAAGCGCGGCCGCGCCCTCGGTCATGGCGATGGCAAGTGCGCGCGCCTGATCTTCGGGCAAGCCCAACCGCACCGCCGCGGCGCCCAGAGCATCGATAAAACGATAGATAAAGGCCGGCCCGCTACCCGCCAGCGCAGTAACGAGGTCGTAGCGATCCTCCGCCACCCATTCGGGCGTGCCGAGATGGCGCATCAGCGCGAAGAGATCCTCGCGCCCTGCGTCGTCCAATCCGTCTTCCGCAAGCGCGACCGGCGACTTGCCGAGCGCGCAAGCGAGATTCGGCATGACGCGCACCACGGCTTCCGCTTGCGGGAAATGGCGTCGCAGCGAGGCCAGCTCGGTTCCCGCTAGCACGGAGAGGACTGCCGTGGCTTCGCCGGTTACGCCCTGCAAGGTTGGCGCGATATCGGCCAGCATATGCGGCTTGAAGCCAAGCAGCACGCCGTCGAAATGTCGGCCTTCGGGCACGTCGCGCAGAAGCTCCACATCGCCCGGCACGCTTGCGCGGCTGGGCGTGACGACGGTGAACTTGTCGCGCGGCAGTCCGGCGGCGAGCCAGCCTTCCAGCATGGCCCCGGTCATATTGCCGCAGCCCACGATCAGCATGTTTTCAAACGCCATCGGGGTGCCTTAGGCTTCTCCGGCGGCATCCACCAGCGCCGCGTCCAGCGCCTCACGCGGGGACTTGTCGCCCCACAGCACGAACTGGAAGGCCGGATAGAAGCGGTCGCATTCGGAAATGGCGCTTTCGATGGCCATCTGCGCCATGTCGAGGCTCAGCAGCCCGTCATCGCCCAGCATCAGGCCGTGGCGATACAGCAGCACATTGCCCTGCGACCAGACATCGAAATGTCCCAGCCAGAGCTGCTCGTTGACCAGCGCCAGCAGCTCGTAGGCCGCCTTGCGCTTGTCGTCGGACACTGTGACTTTGGGTAGGCAGAGCAGCTGCAAGACCTTGTCCTCGGCGCGCCAGATGGCGCGCACCTGGTAGGTCGTCCAGCTGCCCGGAACTTCGCCCGTCACCTCGTCATCGCTGACTTGCTCGCAGCTCCAACCATGAGCCTCGAACAGCGCGCCCAGCATTTCGACCGGTGCTGCGTCGTCCGTCTCTTCTATCGTCGCGTGCCGCGTGTTCATGACTGGAAACCGTCGTGCCTTTGCATGTCTGGCTTAATGAAACGCCAACCATATTTCAGGCAAGCGGGGGGTCCGAAAACAGTCGGGCAAAACGTAGCTGGGCTGTTGGCAATTTGTGCACAAGGCTGCGGAGAAGCTGGGCAAAACCCTTAGCCCCGATCAGTCAAGCGACTGAATTACCTCGCCTTCCTGGCTGGTAAAGCCAAACGAATCGACGCCTTCGCCGGCCAGCGCGCTGACCATGGCCTGCGCCTCGCGGGCGGAATCGAAGGGTCCGGTCAGCAGGCGATTGGTCTGGCCCCACGGCGCGCGAAAAGCGTCCGCATCGGCCAGCAAGTCGCCGGCATTGCGCTGGATGCGCCGCCAATCGAAGCGGAAGGCGGAGACATCCTGCCCGGTCGCCACCTGCACCCAATGGCGCGAGGGATGCGCGGGCGGTGCAGGCGCGGCAGGGGGCGGCGCCTCACGCGCGGGCTCGATCGCGGTGATATCGACTGCGCCCGCCGTGGACGGCACGGGCGCGCTTTCCAGCGTGAAGTCGGCAAAGGCTTCGGATAGTTCGACCTGCTGCGGCGCAGGCTCCGGCGTCGCGGCGACCGGTTCGGCAATCGAGAAGGATGGCTGCGCGGCCTCGACGGGCGGGAAGTCTGGCTGTTCTGCGAGAACGGTGGTCGCCGCAGTTGAAGGCTGGCGAGCAGGAGCAGTTGCCGGCGGCGTGCTTGCAGTCGGCGCGGACGAAACCGCAGGCAATTCGCCGGTGGATGCTACGCCGGTTCCGGTTGCGGGGCCAAGCGTTTCGCCCTGCGGCTCCAGCCGGTCGGCGGCAGGGGCCGGGCCGGGCTGACCTTCGGCAGGGCCCATGGCGTTGCCGGACAGTGCCGCGATCTCCGGAGTGTCTCGCCCCATCTGGGCGGCGTCCGGAAATTGACCGAGATTGGCAGCAGCCGCCTGCTGCGCGCGGGTCAGGCGCGGCATAATCCGCAGATACGGCGCCAATCGGGAGGATAGGCGCTGCGGCAGCATGGTTTCCGCAATCGCCACCGCTTCCGCGTCGCGACCGGCAATGGCAAGCGCGAACGCGCGGGTGCGAAAGGCCGACCGGTCCTGTCGCTGGAGCAATGGCAGGAGGATAGCCTCGGATGCCTCGGCATTGCCCGAAATAGCATAGCTCAACGCCAGCCGCCGCACGACTTCTGGCGTCTCGTCGCGCGACAGGGCCTGGCGATAAAAACGCTGCGCCCGGTCGTTGCGGCCGACGAGGTCGTAGGCCAGACCGCGATCCGCGGCATAGGCAGCCATCGGCTCTCCCTGCCTATCCGCGTTGGTAAAAAGCTGCACCGCTGTAGCCGGTTGCCCGCGCCGCATCGCGACCATACCGAGAGAAGCCAGCACGCGCCCGTCATTGGGCGCGATATTCTGCGCTCGCGTCAGAAACGTCTGCGCAGCACTGAGATCACCCAGTTCCAGCGAGGCGCGGCCTGCGGCGATCAGCGATGGCAGCGAATCCGGGTTGCGCGACAAACGGCGCAGCGCATCGTTCAAAGTTTCCTGCGCAGGATTGGGCAGCGCCTGCACCACTTCCTGCGCGCTGGCAGCAGGTGCGCCGAGCGGCATCGCCAAGGCGGCGACACCGCTGGCGATTACGGTAAACTTGCGAAATGAAGCCAATATCATGCGGTTCGCACTATAACGCGCTCGCTGAATAGCGCGAGAACGGCTGACCCGATTTTCCGCCCGACTTACTGGTTATTCTGGCGTCCGAGGAAGCGCGGGATGCGCATGGAGCCGCCATCCTCGTCATCATCGTCGTCGTCATCGTCGTCGCTGGGCGACTGCCGTGAGAGATTGGCCATGCGCTCGAACAGCGTGCTGCCGCCAGCCGCGGCTCCACCGCCGCCTCCAGCGCCGCCGCTGCTGCCTGATCCGGCATTGCTACCGGTCGGCGTTGCATTGTTGTCTCCTGACGGGCCGTCATCGGGATCGTTGGTCCCGGCAGCATCGTCGCCGCCACCGCCGAGCATACGCGCACGGCGACCGCCCTGCGGCTGCACCGGCTCATCCGCCTCGGCGAGGCGGCTGGCGTCGAGCAGCAATTCGTCCTGCGGCGGCTCGTCCTCGGCCGTCGGCTCGACGGTGGCCGGTTCTTCGGCAGGGGCTTCGTCGGTCAATTCCATCGCCGCGTCGAGATCGGCGGCAGTGTCGTCATAGACGGGCGGGACCGGCGCGCGTTCGTCCTCGTCTGCAGGTTCCGGTTCATCGGCGCCGTAACCATCATCGGAACCGACACCAAAGGTGCTGTCATCCGCAGGCGCGGTCAGTTCTGGCTCGGCCATGTCATCGGCAGGTTCGTCGGCTGCCATGTCACCGCCCAGATCAAGAGGTTCATCGTCCTCGGCTGTCAGTTCTGGAGCCTGCTCTTCCATGCCGTCATCGGCGGGAATAGCGAGCGCCGGCGCACGCGGGCCGCGCGTCGTCGAGAGATCGAGCGGACGGGCATTTTCCTGCGGCAGTTGGCCAGTTTGCTCGATGCCCGTGGCGACCACGCTGACGCGGATCTTGCCATCCAGCTCCGGGTTGAAAGCGCTGCCCCAGATGATGTTTGCTTCTGGATCGACAAGCTCGCGAATGTGGTTGGCAGCCTCGTCCACTTCCAGCAGCTTCATATCCTCGCCGCCGATGATGGAGATGATGACGCCTTTCGCGCCCTGCATGGAAACACCGTCCAGCAGCGGGTTGGCAATGGCGTGCTCCGCCGCTTCCAGCGCGCGGTTGTCGCCTTCGCCCTCGCCCGTGCCCATCATGGCCTTGCCCATTTCGCCCATCACGGAGCGCACATCGGCAAAGTCCAGATTGATGAGGCCCGGCATCACCATCAGATCGGTGATGGAACGCACGCCCTGCTGCAGCACTTCGTCTGCCAGCATGAACGCTTCCTTGAAGGTCGTTTCCGCCTTGGCGACCAGGAACAGGTTCTGGTTGGGGATGACGATCAGCGTATCGACATGCTTCTGCAATTCCTCGATCCCGCTTTCGGCGCTGCGCATGCGGCGCGTGCCTTCGAACAGGAACGGCTTGGTCACCACGCCGACGGTCAGGATGCCCCTGTCGCGGGCCACCTGCGCGATGACGGGCGCAGCGCCCGTACCGGTGCCGCCGCCCATACCGGCTGCGATGAAGACCATGTTCACGCCTTCCAGCGCGCGCTCGATCTCCTCGACGGTTTCCTCGGCAGCCGCGCGGCCCACTTCGGGGCGCGATCCTGCACCCAGGCCCTGCGTGATATCCGGTCCCAGCTGGATGCGGTGCTCTGCCGAAGAGCTGTTGAGCGCCTGCGCATCGGTATTGGCGACGATGAAGTCGACGCCTTCGATCTCGGCCTCGATCATGTTGGCGATGGCATTGCCGCCCGCCCCGCCCACACCGATCACGGTAATGCGCGGACGCAGTTCTTCCACGGAGGGCGGGCCGATATTGATGCTCATCTCTTAATCTCCAAAGCAGACGCTCGAATTTCTGCCATTGCACCTGTGCCACAAAGGCAAGGCGTTAATCATAGGTGCCTATACTCTATCCACAGCTAGGATAAGGCCTAAAAATACTCGCGCATGGCGCCCCATACGCGCACGATGCTGGCAAACGGGCCGTAGCTGGCCGTGCGGGTGAAGCGCGATCCGATGCTGCGAATATCGACCGGGTCTTCCGCCGCATAAAGAACAAGCCCGCATAGCGTGGCGAAACCGGGCGCGCTGTGCGCTTCGGGCAGGCCGCGCAGAGCCACCGGTTTGCCGATGCGCGCGGGCACACCCAGCACGCTTTGCGCATAATCGGCAAGGCCCGCCAATTCCGCGCCGCCGCCCGTCAGCACCACCTGCCGCGCGCTGGAGCCGGGCGCTCCGCCGGTAAAGCCCATCGTATCCAATGCCTTGCCGACCTCGCCCATTAATTGGTCGAGCTCGCCCGTGATGACGCCGATCAGCTCGGCCCGCGGCACCTGGCCGGAGCCGTCGCATCCGCGCGCGACGGGCGATGCGGTGGACTCGCCCTGTGCCGTCACCGGGATCATCTCGCGGTGATCTGTCGGGCTGGCGATCGCCGAGCCGGAAACGCATTTCAGCCGTTCTGCCTGGAAGCGGCGCACGGAAAAAGCGCTGGCAATGGCATCGGTGATGTCGTTCGATCCGCGCGGGATTGCCGTAAGGCCCACCAGCATGCCGCCCGCATAGACGGAGACGTTTGTCACTTCCCCGCCCAGCTCAACCAGGGCAACGCCAAGGTCGCGCTCTTCGGCGGTAAGACAAGCAAAGCCTGTCGCCAGTGGCGAGGCGACGATGCCTTCCACATCCAGATGCGCGCTCTGCACCGCTTCGGTCACGTTCCGCATCGGCGCGCCATCGGCGAGCATGACATGGATATCCACGCCGAGCCGATCCGCGTGCAAGCCCTTGGGGTTGGAGACGCCATGCGCGCCGTCGAGAAAATAGCAGGCAGGCTGCGCGTGCAGCACGGTGCGGCCATCGGGCTCCAGCGCATCGCGCGCTTCGACCAGCAGGGCCTCGATATCCTCCTCCTCGATCCGGCGGCCACCGATGGGGATTTCTATCGGGCGGATTTCGCTTGCCAGCCCGGCGCCGGACGATCCGATCCACACGGCATCCACGCTGGTGCCCGCCATCTTCTCGGCGCGCTCCAGCGCATCGCGCACGGCATAGGTCGCCGCCGCCATGTCGACGATATAGCCGCGTTTGACGCCTTGCGATTGCCGGTCGCTGCTGCCCAGCACCTGCATCTCTCCGCCCTCGGTCAGGGCGGCGATCATCGCGGAAATGCGGAAAGATCCGATATTGACCGCGCCGAACACGCGGGCGATGCGCTGCTGCGACATCAGCCGTCCTCCTCTTGCAATTCCAGTTCCTGCGCCTCTGCCCGGCCCGGCACGCGCATATACATGCGCGGCGGATTGCGCATATCGAAGCTGACGACTTCGCCGCCGATCAGGCGATGCACGCCATCGGCCTGCGCAAAGCTGATAAGCGCGGCGGCAGCGCGATCCTCACCCTCTGGCAGGGCAAGGCGCTGGTCGGTCTCGAACGTCAGGTTCCAGCGGCGATTGCCGACATATTCTGCGCCTTTCACGCGCGGCTTCAATGCCGGGGCAGCGTCCAGCAGCGTTTCAAGCGCCTCGACCTGCGCCTGCGCGCCCGGTCCTTCGATCAGCAGATAGTCTTCGGCAGCGGCGGCCGAGATCGCTTCCAGTTCGACGCCGGTGGGGTCGATCAGCATCAGCCGGTCGGCGCGGCGCAGCACGGCATGTGGCTCCCGCTCGATGATGTCGACCACTAGCCTGTCCGGCAGCTGACGCGATACGCGCGCATCCTGCACCCAAGGCAGCGTCAGCAAATCCTCCCGCAGCGCCTCGGTATCGACGCGGGTCATGGCGAGATTCTGCTGGCCGAAGGCGCGCTCATGCACCAGCATCTCGTTCATTCGGTCGGTGCCCTGCACCGTGACGCCCTGCAATTTGTAGCCCGCATTGCTGGCCATATCCGCGAACCTGTCCGATGCGACCGCCGTTGCGCCGGAGATGTTGGCAATGAAAATGGCGAACGCCACCGCGCCGCCAAGAATAAGCAGCGTGAAGGTCTTTTGCAGCTGTTCTTCGGTGAATGGCAGCATGCCCAAAGCGCGCCCGAGGATGGATTGGCCGGTATTACGCGCGCTGCGAACCTTGCGGCTGGTGCCCGCCTTGCGCGCCTGCCGCCGCACGCCCTGGGTATTGCGCGTGTTCTTCCTAGCCATCAGGAAGCTTTCCGGCGCGCCGCAGCGCATCCTCCACGATCATCTCGCACAGTTCGGGATATTCGATGCCGCAACCGCGCGCCTGTTCGGGTACGAGGCTGAGCGGTGTCATTCCTGGCTGGGTGTTCGTTTCCAGCAGGAAGAGGCCATCCTCGCCGCGCTCGTCATCGTAGCGATAGTCGGAGCGCGAGACGCCTTTGCAGCCGAGCCGTTTGTGCGCCTGCATCGCATATTCGAGGCACAATCGCTCGACCTCTGGCGGAAGGTCGGCGGGGAAAATATGCTGGGTGCGGCCTTCGGTATATTTGTTCTCGTAATCGTAGAACCCGTCCGCCACGATCAGCTCGGTCACGCCCAGAGCGCGCGGGCCCTCCGGCGTGTCGATCACGGCAGTGGTCAGTTCGCGCCCGCGGATGAATGGCTCGGCCAGCAGCGTGTCGAAATCCTGCCACGGCCCCTTTGCATCGCGCGCGATGGGGTTGCCGCAATTGCTGGTGTCTTCGACAATGGCGACGCCGACGCTGGACCCTTCATTGACTGGCTTCAACACATAGGGCCGCGCAATCGGATCGCCTTCGTACAGCTCCTCGCTCTTTACCACACGCCCGCCCGGCATGGGGATGCCATGCGGCACCAGCGCATGCTTGGTCAGCTCTTTGTCGATGGCGATGACGGATGTCGCAAGGCCGGCATGGGTGTAAGGCACGCCCATCAGGTCGAGCATGCCTTGCACCGTGCCGTCCTCTCCCGGCGCGCCATGGAGCGCGTTGAAGACGACATCCGGCTTCGCCTCGGCGATCTTCGCCGCAACATCGCGGTCCATATCCAGCCGGGTGACGCGGTGGCCCACGCTTTCCAGCGCATCGGCCACGCCTTTGCCGGACATGAGCGAAACCTCGCGCTCATTCGCCCAGCCGCCCATCAGGACAAGCACGTGGAGGGGATCGAGCCGCGCCATTAGGGCCGCCCCACCCGCTTGATTTCCCATTCAAGCGCGACGCCGGATGTCTCGGCCACGCGTCGGCGCACTTCCTCGCCGAGATTCTCGATGTCGGAGCTGGTCGCCTCGCCGGTATTGATGAGGAAATTGGTGTGCTTCTCGCTCACCTGAGCCCCGCCGATCTGCAAGCCGCGGCACCCGGCCTCATCCACCAGCTTCCACGCCTTGCCGCCTTCTGGGTTCTTGAAAGTCGAGCCGCCCGTCTTGGTGCGCAGCGGCTGCGAATTCTCGCGCTCGTCCGCAATCCGGTCCATTTCCGCGCCGATCTCTTCCGGATCGCCCGCCTCGCCCTTGAAGCGCGCGGCGACGACGATGGCACCATCGGTCAGGCGCGAATGGCGATAGCTGTATTCAAGATCGGCCACCGGCAGGGTGACGAGATCGCCGCCCGGCATCACCACGTCGCAATCGACGAGGATGTCCGCCACCTCGCGGCCATAGGCGCCGCCATTCATGCGTACGAACCCGCCCACCGTGCCGGGGATACCGCGCAGGAATTCCATGCCCGCAATGCCTGCATCGCGCGCTGTGCTGGCCACCAGGATACCCGGCGTCCCGCCGCCGCATTCCACCACGTGTTCGCGCTTCACTTCAACCGTGGAAAAGGGTTTGCCCAGCCGCACAACCACGCCGGGAACGCCGCCATCGCGGATGATGAGATTGCTGCCGAGGCCCAACGCCATCACCGGCGTGCCCGGCTCCAGCGCAGCCATGAATGTTGTCAGGTCGTCAAGATCGGCAGGCTCGAACAGCCAGTCCGCCGCACCGCCGCTTTTGAACCAGACCAGCTTGGCGAGCGGCGCATTGCGCTTCAGATCACCGCGCACATCGAAAGGCACATCGCCCGAGGGGCCACTGCCTTCTTCGGAGCCCGGCGCGCCTTCGGTCCAGAAATAATCGCCCGGCTGGATCATGCTGCATCTCCCGCGCGGAATTTCGCGACATCCGCCGCCAGCCCCGCCGCCCATTTCGTGATATCGCCCGCGCCGAGGCACACGACCATGTCGCCCGGTGCCAGTTCGGCGGACAGCTTTTGCGCGAGGTCGGATGGCCCCTCCACCGCCTCTGCATGGCGGTGCCCACGCGCTTTGAGCCCGGCGACGAGAGCGTGCTCGTCTACGCCGTGGATGGGCTCTTCACCCGCCGGATAGACCGGTGCGGCATAGACGAGGTCGGCATCTCCGAACGCGCCTTGAAAGTCTTCGAGAAGGTCGCGAAGGCGGGTGTATCGATGAGGCTGGACCACCCCGACGACCCGGCCCGAGGCTGCATCGCGCGCTGCAGACAGCACGGCGCGGATTTCCACCGGATGATGCGCATAGTCGTCGATCACCTTCACGCCGATATCCGCGCCGAGGTCTATATCGCCGACATGGCTGAAGCGGCGCTTGACCCCGCCGAAGCGGGAGAAACCGGCACGGATCGCATCGGCATCGCAGCCCATTTCCAGCGCCACGGCGATGGCGGCGAGCGCGTTTTGCACATTGTGCTGGCCCGGCATCGGCAGCGAAATCCCGTCGACCCGCACTTCGCTCCCATCGCGGCTGCGCTGCACGGCATCGAAGCGCGTTACCGCGCCATCGGGCGTCACGTTCTCCGCGCGCTGATCGGCATGGCTGGAAAAGCCGTAGGTGATGACGCGCCTGTCGCGCACCTTGGCGATCACGTTCTGCACTTCGGGATGGTCGATGCACAGCACTGCCGCGCCGTAGAACGGCACGTTTTCGATAAACTGCACGAAGGCATCCTTCACCGCATCGAAACTGCCATAATGGTCGAGATGCTCGGGATCGATATTGGTAACGACGGCGATGGTGCCATCGAGCCGCAGGAAGCTGCCATCGCTTTCGTCGGCCTCCACCACCATCCATTCGCTGTCGCCGAGACGCGCATTGGAACCGTAGCTTTCGATGATGCCGCCATTGATGACCGTGGGGTCTACCCCGCCAGCATCCAGCAGCGCGGCGACCATGCTGGTCGTGGTTGTTTTGCCGTGCGTGCCAGCGACCGCGACGGTCTTTTTCAGCCGCATCAATTCTGCGAGCATTTCCGCGCGGCGCACCACCGGCACGCGGTTTTCCAGTGCCAAAGCTACTTCGGGATTGGTGCGCTTCACAGCAGTCGAAGTCACGACGACCGCTGCATCGCCCAGATTGCCCTCGTCATGTCCGATATGCACGGTGATGCCCGCCTCGCGCAGCGCCTCAACGCGCGGGCTTTCGTTAAGGTCGCTGCCTTGCACGCTATAGCCGAGATTGTGCATCACTTCGGCAATGCCGGACATGCCGATGCCGCCAATGCCGACGAAGTGGATCGTGCCGATATCTGTGCCGACGCCTTTCATTCGGCCCGCTCCCGCGCTGCACCCTGTCCCGCTTCGATACCCTGCGTCGCCGCGCGCGCATTGTTCGCGCCGACGCGGATAACGTCCATCATGTCCGCCCCGCCGAAACTTTCCACCAAGTCCGCAAGGTCGCTCGCCGCGTTGGGCCGCCCGCAATTCCACGCCGCATGGGCGGCATTGGCGAGTGTTTCGGGCCGCTGCGCCATGGCGTTGATTTGCTTGGCCAGTTCCTTCGCCGTGAAAGCCTGCTGTCGGATCGACCGTGCACCGCCCGCTTTCACCACTTCGCGCGTATTGGCCGCCTGGTGATCGTCCGTCGCAATAGGCAGCGGTACGAGAATGGCCGGGCGGCCGACAGCGGTTAGCTCTCCGATGGTCGAAGCACCCGCGCGCCCGATAAAGAGATGCGTATCGGCCAGACGGGCGGCCATATCCTCGAAATAGGTCGCCAATTCGGCGGGAATATCGTGATTGGCATAGCGCTCTCGCACCGCGTCCAGATCTTCAGGCCGACATTGCTGCGTCACCTGCAAGCGGCTGCGCAGCGCAGGGGCGAGCATTGAGAGGCCATCGGGCACGATTTCGCTCAGCACGCGCGCGCCCTGACTACCGCCGGTCACCAGCACACGGAAAATACCGTCGTCGGTGAACGGCGGAAACGGCTCGTCTCGCAGAGCCAGCACGCGCGGGCGCACCGGGTTGCCGACGAGCGCGGTCTTCACTTCATACTTCGCCTTCAGCCGGTCGACATCGGGATAGGACAGCGCAATGGCATTCACCCGCCCCGCCATCAGACGATTGACGCGCCCCAGCACGGCGTTCTGTTCATGCACGACGGTGGGGATATCCATGCTCTGCGCGCCCAGCAGGGCAGGAAGCGCAGGATAACCGCCAAAGCCGATGACGGCGCTCGGCTGAAAATTTTCGTAGAGTCGCTTGGCCATGCCGCGCCCGTCCCACACGGCCTTCAGCGCCGCGAACCAGCGTAGCGGGTTCTTGCCGAAACGGCCTGCGGGCAGCACGTGAGCGGGCAGGAAATCGGGCTTGCCGGGAATGGCAGCGCCGCGCTCGTCCGTGATCAGCGCCACGTGATGGCCGCGCCGCTCCAGCTCCGCGGCCAGCGCGAAAGCGGGCGTCAAGTGGCCGCCAGTCCCGCCGGCGGCGAGCACGAAATGGCGCGAAGATGCAGGCGTATTCATGCCTTCAGGTCCTTTTCCGGCACACCCTTTTCCAGCGTATCGCGCAGGTCGAACTTGTCGCGCGCCAGATACGGGTTGCGCCGCGTGACTGCCAGCAGCAGGCCGATGGTGAAACACTGCGCTATTGTCGACGATCCGCCATAACTCACCAAGGGCAATGTCATGCCCTTGCTGGGGAAAAGCTGCAGATTGACCATGATATTGATGAAAGCCTGCCCGCCGAACATGGCGACGAGGCCGCTGGCGGCGAGGATGATGAACAGCCGGTCCTCATCCATCAGGCGGATCAGCACGCGCAGCAGGATGGCGAGATAGAGGATCACCACGATGGCGCAGACCATCAGGCCCAACTCTTCCCCGATGACGGAGAAAATGTAGTCGGTATGCGCTTCGGGCAGGCGCATTTTGTTCTCGCCCAGCCAGAAACCGCTGCCGGTCCACCCACCGCCGGTCAGCGTGCGATTGGCAAGGTCGACATGGTCGAACGGCGTCGGCCCGCCGAAAAAGGCATCGATGCGGTGGCGGGCATTGTCGTAGAACAGGTATGCCGCCAGCAGCCCGGCCATGCCGCCGCCCACCAGCATGCCGATGCGTTGCAGCGGAAGGCCCGCCAGCATGACCATCACCAGCCATGTTCCGATGAAGAGCACCGCCGCGCCGAGGTTCGGCTGCAGCATCAACAGCGCCGTGATGAGGCCGACAATCGCGCCGGTAATGCCAATGACCGGCAGGCGCGCATCGCGCATCTTCCAGCTGAGGATCCACGCCATCGTTATGGCGAAGGCCGGTTTCAGGAATTCGCTGGGCTGCACGCCGAGGCCGAAGCGGATCCAGCGTTTCGCGCCGTTCACCTCATATCCGATGATCGGTACGAGGAAGAGCAGGAAAAGCATTCCGGCAGCCAGCAGAATGGAGCCGCGCCGCCAAAGCTCGCGCGGGAGCAGGCTTGTCGCCACCAGCACCATCAGGCCGAGCATTTGCCAGCGTATGTGCGCCCAGAAGAAATAGAGGTCCGGCAAAGTGATGTCTGCCGTGGAAAGGCGATGCGCGGTAGCAGGCGATGCCGCCGCGACGGCCAGCGTGCCCACCGCCATCAGCACCAGCACCAGCAGCAGCAGCACCCGGTCGATCTCGCGCCACCAGATGCGCAGTTCGCGCTTGCGATCAAGCCGCATGGCGGGTGCCCGCCGTTCGCGATCACCCTGGCGCGGGATGTAGATAGGTCGGGTCGTCATGCTGCCGATCTCGTATCGAAAGCGGGGACCCCTGACAGGTTCTTGCAACCCAATTCGGTCGCGATTTCACGGAAAGCCTCGCCCCGTGCTTCGTAATCGCGGAACTGGTCGAAACTGGCGCAGGCGGGGCTCAGCAGGATGACATCGCCCGCGCCTGCATTGTCGACCGCGCGGCGCACCGCCTCGGCCAACAGCTCGCAGCGCTCCACCTTCATGTGCGGCTCGAGCAAGCCCGCAAACATCGGACCCGCCTCGCCTATCGTATAGGCCTTGGCGACCTTGCGGAAATGCGGCTCGCAATCGTCGAGATTGTCTTCCTTTGCCAGACCGCCGCAAATCCAGTGGATGCGCGGTTTGCCCTCCCGCTCTGGCGGATAGGCGGCCAGCGCCGGCGCGGTGGAGGCGGCATTGGTGGCCTTGCTGTCGTTCACGAACAGCACGCCGTCGCATTCGCCCAGCCGCTCCATCCGGTGCGGCAGACCGCCAAAGGTGGCGAGGCCTTCCAGCACCTGCTCGCGGGTGAGGCCCATCGATTCAGCCAGCGCGGCGGCTATCGCAGCGTTCTGCAGATTGTGCGGGCCTTGCAGGCTGGGCCAGTCGCCCTGGTGCTCCGCCCACGCACCGGTATCGACACACACCGCTTGGCTTTCGGGACGGCGAGAAGCCTCCGCCTGTTGCACGGCGCTGGTCGATGCATCGTCGCAGCCGAAGACCGCGAATTGCCACGATCCCTGCATGGCGAACAGGCGGCCCTTGGCAAAGGCATAATCGGAGAAGCTGTCATACCGGTCGAGATGGTCGGGCGAGATATTGATGAGTGCCGCCGCTTCGCAGGCCAGCCCGCGAGTCAGGTCGATCTGGAAACTGGACAACTCGAACACGTAGACGCCGCCTTCGCCTAGCGGTTCTTCGCCGAGGACGGGCAGGCCGATATTGCCACCCAGCCGCGCTTCGACACCCGCCTGCTGCAACAGGTGATAGGTCAGCGCTGTGGTGGTCGATTTGCCGTTCGTGCCGGTAATTCCGATCACGCTGTGCGCAGGCAATTCCGGGCGGGCACGGGCGAACAGCTCTATATCGCCGATGACCGGCACGCCTGCGGCGCGCGCTTTCTCGGCTATCGGATGGGTATTGAGCGGCACGCCGGGCGATACGATGATGGCATCGTAACCGACCAGCGGGATTTCCAGCGGATCGGCAATAGTCGTGCGGCCCGCCAGTTTCCGGCGCGGTTCTTCGCGGCGATCCCACACAGTGACTTCGGCACCGCTGGCCAGCAGGGTTTCCACAACGGCCATCCCCGACCGGGCAAGGCCGAGGACGCAGTATTTCTTTCCCTTGAAGGCCCGGGCGACGATCACCGCAGCTTCAACGTGGCAAGGCCGACAACGGCCAGCACGATGGCGATGATCCAGAAGCGGATCACGACCTTGCTTTCGCTCCAGCCGAGCTGTTCGAAATGGTGGTGGATGGGTGCCATGCGGAAGATGCGCCTTCCGGTCCGCTTGAACCAGAAGACCTGGATGATGACTGACACCGCTTCCAGCACGAAAAGGCCGCCGACGATCGCCAGCACGATCTCGTGATGGCTGGCAACCGCAATCGCGCCCAGCGCCCCGCCTAGCGCGAGCGATCCGGTGTCGCCCATGAATACGGCGGCAGGCGGCGCGTTGTACCACAGGAAAGCGAGCCCCGCCCCCATGATGGCGGCGCACATGATGGCAAGCTCGCCCGCGCCTTCGACATGCGGAATGCCAAGATATTCGGAATAATCGACGCGGCCGACCAGATAGCAAATAAGCAGGAATGCGCCTGCCGCGATTACCACGGGCATGGTGGCGAGGCCGTCCAGACCATCCGTTAGGTTCACCGCATTGCCCGCACCTACAATCACCACGGCGGCGAAGGGATAATAGAACCAGCCCAGCGGAATGCCGTCACCGAACACGAAGGGCGTATAGAGATCGGTGCTGCCGACTTCGCCCACGATGATCCATGTGGCAACACCTGCGACCACGAATTCCGCGAGCAGCCGCACCTTGCCCGACACGCCGCGATGGCTGCGCTTGGTGACCTTGTCGTAATCGTCGAGAAAACCGATAATGCCGAAGCCTAGCGTGACTGCGAGACAGGCCCACAGGAACGGGTTGTCCAGCTCCATCCACAGCAGCATCGAAATCGTGAGCGAGGCGAGGATCATCAGCCCGCCCATTGTGGGCGTACCGACCTTCTTCTGGTGCGATTGCGGGCCGTCGGCGCGGATCGGCTGGCCTTTGCCCTGGCGAACACGCAGCATATTGATGAAGCGCGGCCCGATGATGAGGCCGATGACCAGCGCCGTCATCATGGCGGCGCCCGCCCTGAAGGTCTGGTAGCGAATGAGGTTGAGGATCCCCTCGAAACCGAGCCATTCTGCGAGAAGATACAACATGGATGCGCGCGTCAGCCCTCCGGGCGAGTGAAATGGTCCACTACGCGGGCAAGGCCTACCGAGTTGGAACCCTTCACCAGCACAGCGTCCCCGCCTGTCAGGCCAAACTCCTGCAAGGCGGCGATCGCCTCGCCCGCATTCTCGCAATGGGCAAAGGGAACCGTCTTGCCAAGCGCGCCGGATGCGCCTTTCCCCATTTCCTGCGCAAGGGCGCGCATCTCGTCGCCCACCAGCACCGCATAATCGACATCGGCTGCCGACACGTGGCTGGCAAGCTGGGCGTGGAACTTCGGCGCGAAATCGCCAAGTTCCTTCATGCTGCCCAGCACGACGATGCGCCGCGTGGCGGGCGTCTGCCCCAGCTGTGCCAGCGTGGCGCGCATGGAAGCGGGATTGGCATTGTAGCTTTCGTCGATCAGCAGGGCATGGCCGCCCGGCACCTTCGCCCGGCTGCGCGCACCGCGACCCTTGAGGCCGCCCATCTCGGCAAGAGCGAGGCCCGCCGCGCCCAGATCGCCGCCTACGGCATGGACTGCGGCCATCACGCACAGCGCATTGTCGATCCAGTGTTCGCCCGGCTCTGCCACGGTGAAGCATAGCCGCATTTCGCCCATGGCGGCCGTTACCAGCGATCCGCCATTCCCATCGGGCACGGCATCCAGCAGGCGCATATCGGCTCGCGGATTGCGTCCAAAACTGATGATCTTCGCGCCCAGCGTTTCGGCAGCGGCGCGCAGGCGCGGCGTCCATTCGAGGTCTGCCGGGATCACGGCGGTGCCGCCCGGCTCCAGCCCTTCGAAGATCTCCGCCTTGGCGTCGGCGATCGCCTCCATGCTGCCGAGGTTCTCGATATGGGCGGGCGCAAGCGTAGTGATGACGGCGACGTGCGGGCGGACCTGCCCGGTCAGGCCGCGAATTTCGTTCGCATGGTTCATACCCATCTCGAACACACCGAACTTGCTGCGCGCGGCCATGCGAGAGAGGCTTAGCGGCACGCCGACATGGTTGTTATAGCTGCGCACGCTGCGATGCGCCGCGCCTCTGCCGGCGCGCTCCAGCGCGGTGAAGATGGCTTCCTTCACGCCCGTCTTGCCGACCGATCCTGTGACACCGACAATGCGTGCCGAAACCCGCTGGCGCGCCGCCTTGGCGAGCGCATGCAATGCGGCGGTGGTGTCGGCGACGCGGACGTGCGGGTAGTCCACCTCGCGGTCGGTGATGGCGGCCGCCGCGCCATTGGCGAAGGCTGCATCGAGGAAGCGATGGCCGTCCATCGCTTCGCCTTTCAGCGCTACAAACAGGTCGCCCGAGCGCACATCGCGGCTGTCCATTTCGACGCCGCTAACCTGAAATTCACCATAAGCGGTCCCACCTGTCGCGGCCGCGATCTCGGCAGACGTCCACAGGGCGAGGCGCTGCGCATCACGGTCAATGCCCTTCTCGCTTCTGGGCCAACGCATGGTCTTCAGCAGCGCGCTCATGCTGCGCCCCCGCCTTGCGCGATCTCGGCAGCGCATTCGCGCGCCACGGTCACATCATCGAAAGGCAGCACCCGCATATCGTCCCCTGATCCCACGATCTGTCCTTGTTCGTGTCCCTTGCCCGCGACCAGCACGATGTCGTCTTTGCCCGCTTCGGCGATGGCGGCGGCGATGGCCTCGCGCCGCCCGCCGATATTGCGTGCCATGGTGCCTGCACCCAGCATTACCTCGTCGCGGATGGCGGCAGCATCCTCGCCGCGCGGATTGTCATCGGTGACGATCACCAGCTCGCTGCCCTTGGCCGCCGCTTCGCCCATCGGCGCGCGCTTGCCCTTGTCGCGATCTCCGCCCGCACCGAACACGGTGATGAGCCGCCCCGAGACATGCGGACGCAGCGCGGCAATGGCAGCGGCCAGCGCGTCGGGCGTGTGCGCGTAATCGATATAAACCGGCGCGCCCTTGGTGGAGATGACGGCACGCTCCAGCCGACCGCGAACGGGCTGCAGCCGCGCTACGGCATCGAACACCTGTGCAGGCGGCGTGCCGGTGGCGAGCACCAGCCCGGCTGCCGTCAGCGCATTGGCGACCTGGTAGGCGCCGATCAGCGGCAGGCGGATGGCGTAGGCATGGCCTGCATGGACGATCTTCAATTCCTGCCCCAGCGGACTGGGCGTCCGGGCGATCAGTTCGATGCCCTTGCCCTTTTCGCCGACGGTAAAAATCTTGAGACCGCGATCTTTCGCCACATCCACGGCGCGCTGCGACCATTCATCGTCGGCCCAGATTACCGCCGTGCCATCGTCGTCCACCACTTCGGTGAACAGGCGCATCTTGGCGGCGAAATAGTCCTCCATCCCGTCATGGTAATCGAGATGGTCGCGGCTAAGATTGGTGAAGCCTCCCGCATGCACGGGCAGGCCCTCGTTGCGGAACTGCGAGAGGCCGTGGCTGGACGCCTCGTAGGCGACATGCGTCACGCCCTCGCGGCACAGCCCGCTCATATTCGACAGGAAGGTGACGATATCGGGCGTGGTCAGCCCGGTGGAAACGCTTTCGTCGGGTGTGGTGACGCCCAGCGTGCCGATGCTGGCGGCCCGTTCTCCGCACATGCGCCAGATCTGGCGCGTCATCTCGACCGTGGAGGTCTTGCCGTTGGTGCCTGTCACGGCCACCACGGTGGACGGCGTGGGCCGGTAATAGAGCGCAGCGAGGTCGGCAAAGGCCCGGCGCGGCTCGGCATCGGCCAGATGCAGCGCGCCTTCGACGCGGGCTTCGGGCCGCGCGACGACGGCTACCGCGCCGCTGGCGATGGCAGCGTCGATAAAGTCCTCGCCATTCACCTTCGTGCCCTGGAACGCGCCGAACACATTGCCGGGCGCGACCTTGCGGTGATCGATGGCGAAGCCGAAGATCCCGGTCTGGCCGGCATCGCCAGCATCCATGCCCATGGCGGCGGCAAGTTCGGAAAGGCGCATCAGTGGTCTCCCACAAGCGGGCGAAGGTCGGTCAGATCGATATCGCGGTCGGCATCGGGCAGCACGCCCAGTTGCGGCCCGATACGGGGAACGAGGCGGCGCACGATCGGTGCCGCATTCCACGCAGCCGTGCGCTGGTAGGAGCTGGCGACGGTGCCCTGCGGCTCGTCCAGCATGGTGATGATCACGTAGCGCGGATTGTCCATCGGGAAAGCCGCGGCGAATGTGGAAACAAGCGTCGTGCGGCGATAGCCGCCCACGCCCGGCTTTTCCGCGCTGCCCGTCTTGCCGCCGACGCGAAAACCCGGCGCATCGGCATTGCGGCCCGTGCCATAGACAGCGATCATCCGCAGCAGCTGGTTCATGCGGGCGCTGGTGCTGGCGCGGAATACGCGGCGGCCACGCGGTGCCTCGCCCGCTTCCAGCCTGCGCAACGTCGCCGGACGCCAGATGCCGCCATTGACCATGGCTGCATAAGCGCTCGCCAGATGCAGCGGCGTGACCGATACGCCGTGGCCGTAGCCCACCGTAATCGCTCGGATGCGCGACCAGTCGCCCGAGGGCCAGATCGGATGGCCGCGCGCTGGCAGCTCGATATAAGGACGCTCGTTCATGCCGAGCTCGATCATGTAATCGCGCAGCGTCTCCGCCCCTAGTTCGTCGACGATATGACCGGTGACGACGTTGGAGGAATGGATCAGCATTTCCGGCGCATTCAGGCTGTCGCCCATGGCATGGCTGTCGCGCACCATGTGGCCCTGCACCTCGTAGGGTGTCGCGCTGTAGCGGCGCGCAAGATTGGTGATCGAACCGCTATCGATGGCAGCGGCCACGGCCAGCGGCTTGAAGGTCGAGCCAAGCTCGTAAACCTGGTTGGTCACGCGGTTGAAGGCAGGCGCGGTGATGCCGCGATCATGCTGCTCCTGCGTCACGCGAACATCGCTGGTCTGCACATCGTTGGGATCGAATTCTGGCAGGCTGGCCATGGCCATGATCTCGCCCGTGTCCACGTCCAGCACGATCCCAGCGGCGCCCACGGCGTTCACCGCCAGCATGCCGCTGCGCAGCTCGTCTTCCAGCGCACCCTGCACGCGCATGTCGATGGATAGCGCCACCGGCTCGCCGCGCGCATTGGGGTCGAGCAGCTGCTCGTCCAGCACCTGCTCCATGCCCACGCGGCCATGCCCGTCTGCCGCAACATAGCCCAGCACGTGGGCAGCGAGCGATCCTTGCGGATAATGGCGATCCGTCTCACGCGGGAGTTCCAGCGCCAGCTCGCCGATGCCGATCACGCGGTTGGCATCTTCCGGCAAGACGCGGCGGCGCAGATAGCCGGGACGGCCGGATTCCAGTCGCTGGGTGACTTCATACGTGTCGATATCGGGAAAGATGTCGCGCAATTCGGCAGCGATTTCCGCCGCGGGACGCACCAGCGGGGGGCCGCCATCGCCGCCCTCTGCCATCGCAGCGGGATTGTACCATAGCGCATAGGCCGGGAAGGCGCGGGCCAGCGGCACGCCGTTGCGGTCAGTGATCTCGCCACGCGGCGGCAGCAGCCGGTCGGCCATGCTGGCGCGTTCGCGCGCAGGCTCCACCGTGCCGATCCACGCGATGCGTGTCATCGCAGCGCCCGCCAGCAAAACGAAAGCGAGCACGATCAGCAGCAGGCGCAGCCGCGCCACCAGCAGCGCGCGGCGCCGATGGTCGAACCGCCCTGCCGGGCCGGATATGGTCATGCGCTGGGCGGCAAGCGTGTTCACCGGGCGCCGGCCTCCACCAATGCGACACGGGTGACGCCGGACATCGGCACGCGCAGCGGACCCGGCGTAAGCGTGACGGCAAGGCCGCGCTCGTCCGGATCGTCGCCTGCCAGCACGGCCTCGTCTATCGGGCGGCCTGTCAGCGGAGAGCGCAGCTCGGGGAACTCGGGCACGCCTTCCTCGCTCGTCATTCCGGCCAGCAGGATCGGCGCAGGCGCATCTGCACTGCGCGGCGTACCGAAGGCTGCCAGCTGCATCGGGCCTTCGACGAATTGCGAGGCTTCGGGCGCCTGGAAGCCGAAATCGACACGGTTCCACGCGGCCAGCTGCACCTGGTTGGCGCGGGTCAGGAATTCGGTCTCCAGCAGCAGGTTCTGCTGCTCCAGCTCCACGATAGCCTGTTCCGCGCGCACGACGTCGGCATGCACGGAATTCACCTTAACATGCAGCACGGCATAAAGCGCAAGGCAGATGCCTATCGCGGCAAGCCAGCCCATGCGGCGGATGCGGGCCTGATGTGTCATGCGGCGTCCTTTCGGGCTGGGGCGTCGGTGCGGACGGCACCGCGCAGGGTGGAGGAACGGGCGCGCGGATTGCGCGCGATCTCGGCGGCGGATGGCCGGATGGCCTTGGTCAGGTGCCCGAAGCGCGGGAGGGGAAGTTCTTGCACTTCGGGCAGGTGGCGTGATGCGCGGGGGTTTGCATTCGCGGCATCACGCAGGAAAGTCTTCACGATACGGTCTTCCAGCGAGTGGAAGGACACGACAGCCAGCCGGCCTCCTGTTTTCAGCAGCGTTTCGGCAGCGAAAAGGCCTTCGCGAAGCTCGTCCAGCTCGCCATTCACGTGGATGCGGATAGCCTGGAAGCTGCGGGTGGCGGGGTCTTTCTTGTCGCCGGGACGATGCCCCAGCGCCTTGCGCACGATTTCGGCCAGCTCGCCCGTCGTGATCAGCGGGCGCGCGGCAACGATGGCGCGGGCGACGCGGCGCGACTGGCGCTCCTCGCCATACTGGTAGAGCACATCGGCAATGTCCTTTTCCGCCGCCTCGTTCACGAAATCGGCGGCATTGGGGCCGGACTGGCTCATCGTCATATCGAGCGGGCCGTTGCTGCTGAAGGCAAAGCCGCGCTCGGCCTGGTCCAGCTGCATGGAGGACACGCCGATATCCATGGCGATGCCGTCGACCTGCGCGATCCCGGCCTCGGCCATGCCCGCCACCATTTCGGAGAACCGGCGGTGGTGCAGCACGAGGCGCGGCGGATTTTCGCGGGTTTCGGGCCACTCACGCCCTGCCGCAATCGCGTCGGGATCGCGGTCGAAGGCATGCACGGTCGCGCCTGCATCGAGGATGGCACGGGTATAGCCGCCCGCGCCAAACGTCGCGTCCACCACGACATCGCCGGGGCGGATCGCCAGCGTTTCGATCACTTCATCAAGCAGTACGGGGATATGGGGCTGCGGCCTGTCCTGAGCTTGTCGAAGGGTCATTTGCCCTTCCCCTTCGCCGCCGCCTTGGCGCGCGCTTCTTCTGCGAAAGCCACGCACAATTCGTAGCGATCCTCCCACGCGCCGCCCATCGTGCCGAGCTGGTCGAGATCCCACATGGTGATGAAAGTGCCGGTGCCGAGGAAACAGATATTGTCGCCGATCCCGCCGACCTTGCAGTAGCGCGGAGGCAGGATGAAACGGCCGCTTCCGTCGAAGGGCACTTCGTGGTGAGCATAGAGCTGCATCGCGCGCATATCGCGGTCGAAATCCTGGTCCCGGCGAACGGCGTTCTCTTCCTCGCGGTCGAGGATGTCCTCGAACTGGTCCACCTTCGACAGGCCGAAAGCGGCAAGGCAGGGGTATTTGTGGTGCTTGGTTACGCACAGCACCTTGTCATCGCCCAGAGCCACGAAGGTCTTGCGGAACAGCGGAGGCAGCACGAAGCGATCCTTTTCGCCGCGAAGCGAAAAGCCCTCTCCCCGATACTGCGTTGGCTGCTGCGCCACTGTCGCCGATCCCTTCCCCGGTGCTCTGCAGACACAGCTTCCCCGCTGCGAGCCGCGCGGGAGCGCGGCCCGGTCGCACCACAGGGATGCGCAGCACGGGCTATGTGTCCGATGTCATTGCTCGATAACGCGAGCGGGCGCGGGATGGAAGGGGAAATTACGGGAAATTGTGGGAGAAGCGCGTAACCCGCTGATTTTCAAGGCTTGCTAATGCGCGTGGTGATGCTCTCCATGATCATCGCTCTCATCGGTATTTGCCTGATTTTGCACCGAATCCGGTAGCGTGTCCCGGTTTTCGACGGTGAATTCCCGTGAAATCCCCAAACCGTAGGAAACAAGGCCGGATACCAGCCGTGCGGCATCGTGACGGGGTCCACTGACATCGAGAATCGCGGCATCGGCAATAATGGTCACTGCGCCCTCGCCGACAGCGCAGCGCGCCACCAATCCCCGTGCAGCCAGCTCGCACACGGTCTCGCCAGCATCGAGCGCGACGAGTTCGCCCGGCAGGTTCACCGGCAGGTCCACTCCCGCAAATTCCCGCACCTGGAAGCCTTCACGCTGATCCTCGACATAGCGCAGCTCCAACGACCAGCGCGCGAGGATCGGGGAAAGCACCACCGTGTCCTGCGGGCGACGGCGATCGCCGATATGAAAGCGCGAATGGCTCGTCATCACCGGGTCGGCAAACAGCAGTAGACGCCCGCCTGCGCGCACCCATTCGTCCAGCGCGACGTTCTCTTCGCCCGATAGCCCGCGCGGCTGCGCCATCAGCAGGTAGTCGTGGTTCGCCAGCGTCTCTGCAGAAAGGTAATCGAGAGGGGCTAGCGCGAAGTCCCGCTCCAGCAGCGCGCGCGCCCAGTGCGGCTGCGCTTCGCCTGACAAAAGCTCGTCCAGACCCGCAGCCTCGCCCCAATAGAGCGGGATCGTGCCCATCAGCGCGAGATATGGGCGCGGTTCTTCGGGCGCGTGAAGCGATACATCGACTTGCGCTTGGACAGCCGCCGGGAGGCCAGCGGTCGACAAAGCCAAAGCGGCGGCGGCGGCCGCCCTACTGTAGCTGCGCATTGGAAACCGGTGGCGGAACATCGTCTTCGGCGTTCGGCGTGGCAGCGGTGGGCGACGGCGTCGGCTCTGCCGGCAATTCGGGCGCTACACCGGCCTCTGCCAGCGGATCGCGCGGTGTCGCAACGTCGCTCGGCTCGGTCGTTGGCGCGGCTTCGGGCACCGCAGCCTCCTGCGTCAGCTGGGCGCGGCTGGAAATGGCATCGGCCAACCCGACCAGAAGCACCATGGCGGCAATGCCCAGCAGCCCGACCTGCAGGCGCTGAAAACGCTCCGCCCGCGTTCCGGCCAGCGGGGCAGGCTCGCTATCGGGCTTGGGAGCGAAAAAGACGCGCGGGTCGAAGGCCATGCCGCCTCATAGCCCGCTTAGTCTGAACCTAGCCAGTCAAAAACGGGAAGACCTTTCCGGCGCAGCCATTCGGCATTGTAGAGCGTGGAGAGGTAGCGGAAGCCGGTGTCGCACAGGATGGTGGCAACGCGCGGGTCTTCCACGCCGTCTGCCACAAGCTGGCGGCCCAGCGCGATGGCACCGGCCACATTGATGCCTGCCGAAAGGCCGAGGCACATACCCTCTTCGCGCAGCAGCCTACCGACCCACTCCAGCCCTTCCTCGTCGGAAATGCGGAATTGCGTATCGATGGGCGCGCCCTCGATATTGGCGGTGATGCGGCCTTGCCCGATACCTTCTGCGACGGAAGACCCTTCCGCTTTCAGCTCGCCATTCTCGAAATAATTGTACAGCGCCGCGCCGTGCGGATCGGTCAGCGCGATGCGCACCGCCTCGTCCTTTTCCTTCAGCCCCATGGCGACGCCCGCCAACGTGCCGCCCGTGCCGACCGCGCAGGTGAAGCCGTGCACGCGGCCTTCCATCTGTTCCCAAATCTCGGCTGCCGTGCCTTCGATATGCGCGCGGCGATTGGCGACATTGTCGAACTGGTTGGCCCAGATCGCGCCCGGCGTATCCTCCGCCAGGCGGCGGCTGGTGTGGACGAAATGGTTGGGGTCGGCGAATTTGGTGGGCGGCACCGTCACCAGTTCCGCGCCCAGCGCGCGCAGCGTCGCCATCTTCTCGCTCGACTGGTTGTCGGGCATGACGATCACGGTCTTGTAGCCCAGCGCATTGGCGACCAGCGCCAGCCCGATGCCGGTATTGCCCGCCGTGCCTTCCACCACCGTGCCGCCCGGCTGCAATTCGCCGCGCGCTTCGGCATCGCGCACGATCCACAGCGCCGCGCGATCCTTCACGCTAGCGCCGGGATTGGCGAATTCGCACTTGCCCCAGATCTCGCACCCGGCAGCCTCGCTCGGCCCTTCGAGCAGGACGAGCGGCGTATTGCCGATGAGATCGAGCGTGTTGGCGGCGACGGGCGGTTTGGTCATGCCGCGTCAATTAGGTTCTGGCGCAACCAAGCGCAATGCGGGGATGGTCGAGGGGTGGAAAGATGGAATTGCAGAACGGCGAAGCCCCCTTCTTTTCAAAGGAGGGGGTTGGGGGTGGTTTATGGTGCGACAGCACCACCCCGCTGCGACTAGGCAGCAAGCTGCCAAGTCTCACTACCCCTCCTCTGAAGAGGAGGGGTACAGCTCGCGCTAATCCTCTTCCGCAATCGTCACTTTCATCCCGTCCAGCTCGGGCGTGAACGGAATCTGGCACGACAGGCGCGAGTTCTCGTCGCGGTGATCGCTGGAATCGAGCAGGTCGTCCTCATCCTGGCCAAGCTCGGGTAGCTTGTCCTTGTAGGCCGGATCGACATGGACGTGGCACGTCGCGCAAGAGCAGCAGCCGCCGCACAGCGCCAGCAATTCATCGAACCCGTTATCGCGGATGGCTTCCATAACGGTCAGGCCATCGGCCACATCGACGGTGGATTCATCGCCGGAGCGGGTGACGACGGTAAGCTTGGGCATGGTGCTTGCAATTCCTCATCTGAAAGGCGAGGCGGACAGCTAGGCAATCACGCTGGCGATGGCAAGGTGGACAGATGGGACTGAGCGCGGCGCAGATCGAAGAAGGGCTGAATTACGTCGCCGAGCGCGAGCCTGCCATGGCCCGCGCGCTAGCAGTTGCAGGCTATCCCGAACCGCGCATCCGCCCCACCGGCTACAAGACGCTGCTTCGCACCATTGTCGGCCAGCAGGTAAGCGTGGCGGCGGCCTCAAGCATGTGGAACAAGCTCGAGGCTGAATTGGGCGAGGAATTCGGCACGGCAGACCTTCTCGCACGAGATTTCGACACTTTGCGCGCCTGCGGCCTCTCGCGGCAGAAACAGGGCTATGCGAGGTCCCTGTGCGAATTGGTGCAGGCAGGCGAGGTCGATTTCGACAAGCTCCCCGCAGATGACGAGGAAGCGATTGCGGAACTGACCAAAATCAAGGGCATCGGACGCTGGTCGGCGGAAATCTACCTTCTCTTCGCAGAAGGGCGCCCGGATATCTGGCCCGCGGGCGACCTAGCCGTGATGGCAGGCCTTGGCAAAATCCTCGGACTTGACGAACGCCCCGACGAAAAAGCCACCCGCGCCCTCGCCGAGCCATGGCGCCCCCATCGCGGAGCGACTGCCATTTTCACATGGCACTGCTACAACAATCCTGCGCTCTAGCTTGGCTTTTGGAGACACTCTCCCCACCTCTTCCAAAACACTTTGGGAAACACCATGATTGCTACCACCGCCGCCGCCCGCGTTGCCGACATTCCCCTGATCCCGCGTGATCATCTCTACGGCAACCCCGTGCGCGCACAGGGCAAGCTCAGCCCGGATGGCAGTCACGTCAGCTGGATGGCACCATGGGAAGGCGTGATGAATGTCTTTGTCGCGCCGTTTGACGATCACGATGCCGCGCGGCGCATGACCAGCGTAACCGATCGCCCCATCCCGTCTTATAGCTGGGCGCCGGACGGGCAGAGCCTGCTCTACATTCGCGACAAGGATGGCGACGAGAACTACCTGCTCTACCAGGTCGGTCTGGGAGAGGGCGCGGACGAAAAGTGCCTCACCCCGTTCGATAACACGCGCGTGCAGCTGATCGCCGCGTCGGAGCGAATTCGCGACAAGGTGCTGGTAGGCATCAACAATCGCGATCCGCGCTTCCACGATGTCCACATGCTCGATCTGACCGATGGCTCGCTGGAATTGGTCTTCGAGAACAACGAATGGGTCGGGTTCGAGGCGGATGACGACCTCGTGCTGCGTTGGGCCATGCGGCAGAATGCGGCCGGCGGCACGGACATGCACGAGATCACCGATGGCGAAGTGGCCGAGTCCCCACGCGAAGTCATCGGCATGGACGATGCACTCACCACGGGCCTTGCGGGCTATACCAATGACGGCAGCACGCTCTACTGGATCGACAGCCGTGGCCGCGACACCGCCGCGCTCTTCGCTGAAGACACCGCGACAGGCGAGCGCACGCTGATCGCGGAGCACGACAAGGCCGATATCGGCGGCACGGTGCGCGACAAGAAAACGGGCGAAGTGCGCGCCTGGTCCGCCACCTATCTGCGCACCGAGCACCACATGCTGGACGAGGAGATGCAGACGACCTTCGACTGGCTGCGAGAGCGGCTGGAAGGCGATTTCGGCATCCAGTCGCGCACCGATGACGACCGTCGCTGGCTGGTGTGGAACGACCCGCTGACAGCGCCGATTTCCAGCTACCTTTTCGACCGCGATGCGATGGAGCTGACCAAGTTCTACACCGGCAAGCCAGAGCTGGAAGGCGCGCCGCTGCAGCCGATGCATCCGCGCGAGATTGCCGCTCGTGACGGACTCGTGCTGCCCAGTTACCTCACCCTTCCCCCGGCGGTCGATCCCGATGGCGACGGCGTTCCGCAAGCGCCCGTGCCGATGGTGCTGCTGGTGCATGGCGGCCCGTGGGCGCGCGATGGGTACGGCCACAACCGGGCGCACCAATGGCTCGCCAATCGCGGCTATGCGGTGCTCAGCGTCAACTTCCGCGGCTCGACCGGCTTCGGCAAGAATTTCATCAATGCGGGCAATCGCGAATGGTCGGGCAAGATGCATGACGACCTGCTCGATGCGGTGGACTGGGCCGTAGCCGAAGGCATTGCCGAAAAGGACAAGGTCGCCATCATGGGCGGCTCCTACGGTGGCTATGCCACGCTGGTCGGCCTCACCTTTACGCCCGATGTGTTTGCCTGCGGAGTCGATATCGTCGGGCCGAGCAACTTGGAAACGCTGCTGGAGACTATTCCGCCCTATTGGGAGCCGATGATCAAGCAGTTCCATGAGCGCATGGGCGATCCTTCCACGGAGGAAGGGCGGCAATTCCTAAAGGACATAAGCCCGCTCTACCGCGCGAAGGAAATCACCAAGCCGCTGCTGATCGGCCAGGGTGCCAACGATCCGCGCGTGAAGCAGGCGGAAAGCGACCAGATCGTGGAAGCGATGGAGCGCGACGGGGTGCCGGTCACCTACGTCCTGTTCCCCGATGAAGGCCACGGCTTCGCGCGCCCCGAAAATAACATCGCCTTCAATGCGATTGCGGAGAATTTCCTCGCCGAATGCCTCGGCGGGCGGGCGGAGCCGGTCGGTGAAACTCTTGAAGCGTCCAATGCGCAAATCCTGAACGGGCGGGAGCATGTGAAGGGGCTCCGATGAACTCTAATTCTCCGCTCACCCTGAGCCTGTCGAAGGGTCGTCCTTCACTTTGAGCGCAAGGAGTAAGAGAAAGCGGTCCTTCGACAAGCTCAGGACGAGCGGAAAGACGGCAGTCACGCAGTTGACACTAATGTCAGTAACGCTATTGCCGTTGCTATGAGGGAGAGAAAAAACATCTTCATCACCGGCGGCGGCAGCGGCATTGGCCGCGCCATCGCGCAGCGTTTCGCCCGTGGCGGCTGGTTCGTCGGGCTGGCCGATATCAATCGCGCAGGGATGGAGGAAACAGCCGCTTCCCTGCCCGATGGGCAAAGCTCGATCCACATGCTCGATGTGCGCGACCCGAAGCAGTGGGAGGAAGCGTTAGCGGCCTTCTCGCAAGCTGCGGGTGGCCGGATCGACGCGCTCGCCAACAATGCCGGCGTTCCGCTGGGCGGGGACCTTGCCAAGCTCACCACCGAGGAGATCGACCGCACGCTGGCAATCAATCTCAACGGCGTGATCTACGGCGCGCGGGCGGCCTATCCGCACCTGAAGGCCGCCGCGCCGGGATCGTGCCTCGTCAATACGTGCAGCGCGGCAGGGCTATACGGCCAGGCCGGCATGACGGTCTATTGCGCCAGCAAATTCGGCGTGCGCGCCATCACCGAAGCGCTCGATGTAGAATGGGCGGCGGACGATATTCGCGTGACCGATGTGATGCCCAGCTTCATCGACACACCCTTGCTCGCCCAGTCTAGCCACGCCGCCGACAACCGCCCGATCCGCGACCGCGTGTCCGCCGCCGGGCTGGAATTCACGCCGGTCGAGGATGTGGCAGAAACCTTCTGGAACGCCGTCCACGGCAAGAAACTGCACAACCCCATCGGCAAGACGGCGAACAAGATCATGCTCGCCGCGCGCTGGCTGCCCTCCTACATCCGCGGCAAATCGCGCCAGCTCGCCCGTGACGGTCTGAAACCGATGGGTTGATTGAACACCTTTCGCGCTTCGCCCTTCGACAAGATCTGGGCGAACGGCTAACCAGCCGGTGAGAGGACAATCAGTGACCCAAAAATCCATTTTCATCACCGGGGGCGGCAGCGGCATCGGCCGCGCCATGGCGCAGAAGTTTGCGAGCGAGGGGTGGCTGGTCGGCATATCCGACCGCAACCAGCAGGGCATGGATGAAACTTGCGCCCTGCTACCCGACGGCATGTGCCACACCTACCGTTTCGACGTGACCGATGTGCCCGCGTGGGAGAACGCGCTCGCCGATTTCGCCGGGCATACAGGCGGCGCGATCAATGTCGTGGCGAATAATGCCGGCCTGCCCTCGGGCGGTCCGCTGACCGAAATCACCCATGAAGAACTGGACCTGCTACTGGACGTAAACCTGCGCGCCGTCTTCTACGGGGCGAAGGCCGCTTTTCCTTACCTCAAGCAGGCCGCGCCCGATGCCTGCCTGCTCAACACCGCCAGCGCGGCGGCGATCTACGGCGTCGCCAACCAGAGCGTATATGGCGCGACCAAGGCGGGCGTGCGCAGCATGACCGAAAGCCTGGAAGCGGAATGGATGATCTACGGGATCAAGGCCCGCTCCATCATGCCTAGCTTCATCGATACGCCGCTATTGCAGAATGCCCCCAATCGCAGCCGCAACACGCCCATCCGTGACAGCGTGGTGAAAGCCGGATTCGAATTTACGCCGGTGGAGGATGTGGCGCAGGCGGCATGGGATGCCGTCCATGGCGAGAGCACCCATGTGGTTGTCGGCAAGACGGCGAAGAAGATGAAGCTCATCGCCAAATGGTGGCCCGGCTACCTCAAGCGCCGCGCCCGTGCCCTCGCCCGCGCGCATGAAAAGAGCGAAGGACGGCCCGCGCATAGCTGACGCTTCGGTTTATAGCGCGTCGATCGCTTTCGCCATTTTCATGTCGCGCAGGGACAGGCCGTCGGCATCATGCGTGGTCAGCGTGATCTCGACGGTGTTGTAGACATTGGACCATTCGGGATGGTGGTCCTGCGCATCGGCCAGCAGGGCCACTCGGCTCATAAAGCCCCATGCCTCGCTGAAATCGGTGAATTCGAACTTGCGGTATATCGCATCGCCGTCACGCGCCAGCTCCCAGCTCTCCAGCGCGGAGAGCCATGTTTCGCGTTCGCTTTCGGACAATTTCTCGACGGCCATTCGGGCACTCCCATGCTTGCGTGTTGCGCGTTCCTTGCCCTAACGCGTGAGCCGATGGAAGTGCCCCGCCTTGCCGCCCGCGACCTGGCCTGCCGCCGCGGCGATCGCGTGCTGTTTGCCGACCTCTCGCTGGCGCTGGACAGCGGCGAGACTTGTCATGTGACCGGCGCCAACGGCACGGGGAAATCGAGCCTCATCCGCATCCTTGCCGGATTGCTTCGCCCGTTCGAGGGCAAGGTGCGCCGCACCGGCAGCATTGGGCTGATCGACGAACGCCTCGCGCTGGACGAACACATGCCGCTGGGCCGTGCGCTCGCCTTCTGGCACGCGCTCGATGGCGGCGCAGATGGGGCGAAAGGCGTCGAGACCATGCAGCTGGGCGATTTGCTGGATGTGCCGGTGCGCTACCTCTCCACCGGACAGCGCAAACGCGCTTCCCTTGCCCGGCTGGTCGCCTCGCGCAGCCGCATATGGCTGCTGGACGAGCCGCTGAACGGCCTCGATGCCGATGCGCGCGGCGCGCTCGAGGCGCTGATTGCGCAGCATTGCGGCGATGGCGGCATTGCCTTGGTCGCCAGCCACCAACCCGTAAGCCTTCCGCAGGCGCAAGTCCTGCATCTGCCGGATTACGCCGCATGAAGGGTCTCGGCCCTCTCCTGCTACGCGATCTCGCATTGCTCCTTCCGGGCGCGCGCAGGGGTAACACGCTGTTGCCGCTGCTGTTCTTCCTCGCCGTCGCCATGCTCTACCCCTTCGCCGTGGGGCCGGAGCCAGAGCTGCTGGCGGCGACGGGCGGCGGGGTCATCTGGGTGGCGGCGCTGCTGGCTGCCATCCTGCCGCTCGACAGGCTGCTCGCTCCCGACCTCGAAAGCGGTTTCTTCGACCAATGGGCATTGCGCGGTATCGCAGAGGAGATGATCGTCGCCATCCGGCTAGCTGCGCACTGGCTGAGCTTCGGCCCGTTTCTGATGCTGGCCGCAGTCCCGGCCAGCGCACTGCTCGGGATAGACGGCGAGACCTTGAGAACGGTCCTGTGGGGATTGCTGGCGGGTACGCCCGGCCTCGCCGCCATTGGCATCATCATCGCCAGCCTCACCGTGGCCCTTCGCGGAGGCGGTGCGGCTTTGGCAGGCCTGCTTGTTATCCCGCTGGCCGTGCCGCTGTTGATCTTCGGCGCAGGCTCGCTCTCGACCGGAGGCGAAACCGGCCTCGCGCTGACCGGGGCGATAAGCCTGCTGCTGGTGGCGATCGCACCCTTCGCTGGTGGTGCTGCAATCAGGGCTGCCCGGGAGGGATGAGCCTTACCGCGGCGGCTGGTAGTCCGCGCGGCGAAGGGTCAGCATGTAGTCGGTGAGCGTTTCCGCTTCGTCCTCTTCCAGATAAAAATCCATCTGCTCGGGATAATTGTGCGCCTCGATAAGCCATGCGCGCAGCGTTTCGCGCGTCAGGCCGGGCGTATTGGCGATGACGTAGAACTCCGGCGCATCGGGGTTCGGCGACAAGCCGTAGGGCTTGACCGAATGGCAACCGGCGCACGCCGCCTGCGCCAAGGCATGCGCTTCGCTGGAAGCAGCGGGCGCCGCGACGGTTTGGATCGGCTGCACGGGCGTGGCAGCGCAGGCAGCAACGATGAGCGGCAGACAGCAAGCAAGCAGTGGGTGGCGGGGCATTGGGGCATCTCCTCTGCCGCCGGTATGCCAGCGGCAGCCCCCAATGACTTTGCGCCAGATCAATAAGGCGGCTGGTCCAGACCCTTCGGACTTGCCGTGAAAATCTCCGCGCCATCCTCGGTAATGCCGATGGAGTGTTCGAACTGCGCCGAGAGGGACTTGTCGCGCGTTACCGCCGTCCAGCCGTCATTGAGCAGTTTTACATGCGGGCGGCCGAGATTGATCATCGGCTCGATGGTCATGAACATGCCCGCTTTCAGCTCCGGCCCAGTGCCCGCGCGTGCCGCATGAACGACCTCGGGCGCATCGTGGAACAGGCGGCCAAGGCCGTGGCCGCAGAACTCGCGCACCACGCCATAGCGGTTGCGCTCCGCATATTTCTGGATCGCCGCGCCGATATCGCCCAGCCGCGCACCGGGGCGCGCCTCGGCAATGCCGATCATCAGGCATTGATAGGTGACTTCGACCAGCTTCTTGGCCTTCAGCGGCGGCTCGCCTGCAAAATACATGCGGCTGGTGTCCCCGTGCCAGCCATCCAGCAGCGGGGTGACGTCGATATTGACGATATCGCCATCCTTCAGCCGCTTGTCCGCCGGGATGCCGTGGCACACGACGTGGTTGATGCTGGTGCAGCAGGAATGCGTATAGCCGCGATAGCCGAGTGTCGCGGGCACCGCGCCGCCATCCAGCATCATTTCGCGTACGCGCGTATCCAGCTCTGCCGTGGTGACGCCGGGCTGCACCAGCGTGGTCATCTCGTCGAGAATTTCGGCAGCGAGGCGTCCGGCTTTGCGCATGCCTTCGAAGCCTTCGGGCCCGTGCAGCTTGATGGTGCCGTCGCGATAGACGGACTTGTCGTCGGTAACGTGCTGGTATTGCGTCATGCGGCCCACATAGGCGCTTTGCCGCGCAAATGCGAGGTCAGTTGCGCACCGCGAAAGCGCCGCGGAGTTCCTCGCGCACCACCTCGAGCAATTCGGGCGTCACCGGGAAGGTGAACTCGTAGCTGCCTTCCGCATATGGCCCCGCGACATAGGGCGCGATCTGTATGCCGATGCGATTGAACAATGCGCCATCGGTGGAGCCTAGCAGGACGTTCGTCTCATCGGGTGCGACGCACTGTTCGAACTCGTCTGCGGAGCCTTCCTCCACCGGCGCGCCGCGACGCCGCTCACGCTCGGCATTCAGCGCCTCGCAAAGCTGCTCACCCAAAGCCGCATCCAGCGCCTCGCGCGAGGTGAAAAATGCAATCGGGTTCAGCGCAACGCCGCGCTCTTTGTCCCACACGATGGTGTCGAAGCCGTAATTGGGGTGCGCCCCGCCTTGGTAGCTGGAAAGGTCCGCCGAAAGGCTCAGCCAGTCGGGCAGGTCTGCCACCACTTCCCAACTGGTGGAACTGGAATAGGTGTTGAACGGAAAGCCGTTGTCGCGCGCCTCGCGTCGTTCTCGCGTCGCCTCGGCCGCCAGCGCCTCCCGCTCTGCCGCCAACCGCGTGTCTAGCCAACTGGCAAGACCATCCACTTCGCCCGCGGCCTGCGGGTAGGAATATTCGAAAATAAACAGGTCAGTGCGTTCGGAAACCTGACGCGCGCCGCCCGTGGGCGTGGCCGTGCTGTCACCATCCGGCGTATCCGTGGCGACCGGCGGCGACGGCGGAACGTCCTCTGGCGTCTGCACTTCGCCTTCGCAGCCTGCCATCAATAATGCCGCGAGGAGGGCTGGAACCGTAAGACAGGTGAATCGTCGCTTCATCACGCGCCACCCTTTCCAAATGGCGCTGAAAACGGCAAGCGGAATTCCATGACCATCGCACCAGACCTGATCCAGCCGGATCGCGGGCAGGACGCCACGCCGATCCACCTCGTCAACACCGACACGTTCGAGACTTTCGCCAAGGGGCTGAGCGGCCCGCAGCGCGCGGCGCTGGAGGCGCAGAAATTCAACGGCGGCGGCTATCAGGTCGGGATCGTGCCCGCCAAAAACACAGACGACGAGAGCTGGTTCGCGGTGGGCGGCGTCGCCGATCCGGACGAGCTTTCCGCTTGGTGCATGGCGAAACTGGCAGAGCAGCTGCCCGCAGGCACCTATCGCCGCGCGGAGAACCACCAGCCCGGCCCTGCCATGTTTGGCTGGATGACGGCGCAATACCGCTTCGACCGCTATCGCAAGGAAGACGATCCCGAAGGTCCGCGCATATTGCTCACCAAGGATGCCGCCAAGATCGACCTGGTCACGGCAGAAGCGCAGGCCGCGAGCCTGGTGCGCGATCTCGTCAACACCCCCGCCGAAGACATGGGCCCTGCCGCTTTGGAGGACGAGGCCGAACGGATCGCCAAGGCCTATGACGCCAAGCTGGAAGTGGCGCGCGGCGACACGCTGGAAAAGGGCTTCCCAATGGTACACGCTGTCGGCCGCGCCGCTGCGCGCAGCCATGCGCCGCGCCTGATCGAGCTGGACTGGGGCAGTGACGATCACCCCCGCGTCGCCATTGTCGGCAAGGGCGTGTGCTTCGATTCCGGCGGCCTTTCGATGAAGACGGGGCGCGGCATGCTGCTGATGAAAAAGGATATGGGCGGCGCGGCCCATGCTCTGGCGCTGGCCGAACTCATCATGAAAACGGGCCTGAAAGTGCGCCTGCATTGCGTGGTCCCCGCTGTCGAGAATGCGGTTGCCGGAAACGCTTTCCGCCCGGGCGACGTACTGCAGACCCGCAAGGGGCTGACGGTGGAAATCAGCAATACCGATGCCGAAGGCCGCTTGATCCTCGGCGACGCGCTGACGCTGGCGAGCGAGCACGATCCCGAACTGATTATCGACTTTGCCACCCTGACGGGCGCAGCGCGCGTCGCCCTCGGGCCGGACCTGCCCGCGCTGATGGCGCGGCGCGACCAGACGGCGGAACAGCTGATTGCCGCGGGCAAGGATCATGACGACGAACCGTGGCGCCTGCCTCTCCAGCAAACCTATGCCGAATGGCTGAAATCCGAAATCGCCGACACCGATAACAGCCACTCCAATGGCTTTGCAGGGGCCAGTGTTGCGGGCCTCTTCCTCGACAAGTTCGTGGGCGAGAATATCGACTGGGCGCATTTCGATACCTTCGCGTGGAACCCACAAGCGCGCCCCGGTCGGTCCAAGGGCGGCGCGGCGCTGGGCCTTCGCGCAGCCTTCCATATGCTGCGCGGACGGTATGGTTGATGCGGCCTTATGGTCCGTCTTGCATGGCCGTTGACACGAATGTAAGCGCACCCGATCCTTCAGGGGCATAACAGAACAGAACGGATGACCGCAGGCGTGAGCCAGAACGATACCGATATTGCAACAAGCGCAGCGCAAGGGCCGTTTGCACTGAGCGGACCGGTAGGCAAGCCCGATCCGCGCCGTGTGCCCCTGCGCGGGGATCTCGCGCATATCGGCCTCGCGGGCACCCATTTCGTGCCGCATTATGCCGTTCCCCAGCCGCGCACCGTGCTGCCTGGCGGCGCGCCCTTGCTGGCAGAAGCGAGCGAAGCAGGTGAAGAGCTCTGCGTACTGATGGAAGGCGACAGCTTCGAAGTTCTCGACGTGATGCGCGAATGGGCTTGGGGCTGCCTCTCGCTGGAAGGTCCGGTAGGCTATATCCGGCTCGACCGGCTTGAAATGCTCGCAGGATAATCGTGGCACATACGGTTTTCATCGATGGCGCCGCAGGCACGACCGGGCTGGAAATTACCGAGCGGCTGAAAGATCGCAGCGAGTTCGACATCATCCGTCTGAACGATGAAGAGCGCAGGGATACAGACTGCCGCAAAACCGCGCTGAACTACGCCGATTTCGCCATTCTCTGCCTGCCGGATGACGCCGCGCGCGAGGCCGTGGCGCTGATCGACGAAGGTTCCGGAACGCGGGTGATCGACGCTTCCAGCGCGCACCGCACCGCGTCGAACTGGACCTACGGCTTTCCCGAACTTGTCGGCCCCAGCGTGATTGCCGGCGCGCAGCGGGTCAGCAATCCGGGCTGCTACCCCACCGGCTTTCTCGCGCTGATCGCGCCGCTCGTGCGCGCCAAGCTATTGCCGCGCGACTGGCCTTACACGGTCAATGCGGTGTCGGGCTATTCCGGTGGTGGGAAATCGCTGATCGAACGGTTCGAAGGTGAAGGCAACGATATCGCTTTTCGCGCCTATGGCATGGATCTCGGTCACAAGCATCTGGCCGAAATGCAGAAGAAATCGGGCCTTGCCAATCCGCCGGTTTTCGCGCCCGCCGTGGTGCCCGGCTTTCGCGGCATGGTGGTGGAAGTGCCGCTGGCAATCAGCGCCATGCGCAGCGCCTCCACGCCTGCCAAATTGCGCGACGAGCTGGTGCGCTATTATGCCGAAAGTCCGGTAGTAACAGCGCACGAAACGGTGCCGCCCGAAATACTGCTGCGCAAGGATGCCCAGCCGACCGACCGGCTCGACCTCTATGTCGCCAGCGACGAGGCGGGCGATACGGCGCGGCTTATCGCGGTACTAGACAACCTCGGTAAGGGCGCGAGCGGTGCGGCGGTTCAGTCGCTCAACCTGATGGCGGACACCGATCCGGTCGCTGGCCTACGGCTCTGACAGTCTGCCTGAAAATTAGGCAGTGTTGCTGGTGAATGCGGCAAATCTGGTCGCTTTTTTGTGCCTGCTAGAGCCAGAAAGCGGGGCTTCGACAGCCGATCTTCGGCCTTTCGCCTAGACTATCGACCGTCTAACCTTCGGCTGGCGACTCTGGCATGATTCTTGTTAGATCGCGGGCAGGGAACAAGCCGAACCGCAAGGCGTCCGTTCAAGAGGACGTTCCAACGGGCCAATAACAGGGACACCGTGAAAAAGATCGAAGCCATCATCAAACCCTTCAAGCTCGACGAAGTGAAGGATGCGCTGCACGAAGTGGGTGTGTCCGGCATCACCGTTACCGAAGCGAAGGGCTTCGGCCGGCAGAAGGGGCATACGGAGCTTTATCGCGGCGCCGAATATGTCGTCGATTTCCTGCCCAAGGTGAAGCTGGAAATCATCGTGCCCGACACTCTGGCAGGGCAGGTGACCGAAGCGATCGCCAACGCCGCGAGGACGGGCCGCATCGGCGATGGCAAGATCTTCGTGTCCGACATTGCATCCGCCATCCGCATCCGCACCGGAGAGCAGGACGAGGACGCGCTTTGACCTCTTTGGCGCGGCAGCAAGACTGCCACGCCCCAACCCAGCGACAAACACCCAGTTCACAAAAGGAAAGACCAACATGGCAAGTGCATCGGATATCGTGAAGCGCATCAAGGAAGAGGAGATCGAGTGGGTCGACCTTCGCTTCACCGATCCCAAGGGCAAGTGGCAGCACCTTTCGATGTGCGCCAGCGTGCTGGACGAGGATGCGCTGGAAGAAGGCCTGATGTTCGACGGCTCCTCCATCGAGGGTTGGAAGACGATCAACGAATCCGACATGATCCTGCGCCCGGACATGGACGCAACCTGGATCGATCCGTTCAGCGCCACGCCGATGCTGGCGATCAACTGCGACATCGTGGAGCCGAGCAATGGCGAATTGTACGATCGCGATCCCCGCTCCACCGCCAAACGCGCCGAATCCTACCTGAAAAGCACCGGCATCGGTGACACCGTCTATGTCGGGCCGGAACCCGAATTCTTCATGTTCGACGATGTGCGCTTCGAGGATGGATATGCCGGCTCGGGCTACCAGATCGACGATGTCGAACTGCCGACCAATGCCGGCACCGAGTTCGAGATGGGCAATATGGCGCACCGCCCGCGGGCCAAGGGCGGCTATTTCCCCGTCGCGCCGGTCGATAGCGCCATGGATATCCGTGCCGAAATGGTCTCGACCATGATGGAAATGGGCCTGCCCATGGACAAGCACCACCACGAAGTGGCCGCCGCCCAACACGAGCTTGGCATCACCTTCGGCACGCTGACCGAAACCGCCGACCGCGTGCAGGTGTACAAATACGTCGTGCACCAGGTCGCCCATGCCTATGGCAAGACGGCGACTTTCATGCCCAAGCCAATCAAGGACGATAACGGCAGCGGCATGCACACCCACATGTCGATCTGGAAGGATGGCAAGCCGACTTTCGCGGGTAATGAATATGCCGGCCTGTCGGAAACCTGTCTCCATTACATCGGCGGCGTCATCAAGCACGCCAAGGCGCTGAACGCCTTCACCAACCCCACCACCAACAGCTACAAGCGTCTGGTGCCGGGCTTCGAGGCGCCCGTGCTGCTGGCCTATTCGGCGCGCAACCGCTCTGCCTCATGCCGTATTCCCTATGGTTCGGGCGAGAAGGCCAAGCGCGTGGAATTCCGTTTCCCCGATGCGCTGGCGAACCCGTATCTCTCCTTCTCCGCACTGCTGATGGCGGGCCTCGACGGGATCGAGAACAAGATCCACCCGGGCGATGCGATGGACAAGAACCTCTACGATCTGCCGCCAGCCGAACTGGCCGACGTGCCGACCGTCTGCGGCAGCTTGCGCGAGGCGCTGCTGGCGCTGAAGGACGATCACGAATTCCTGCTGAAAGGCGGCGTGTTCTCCAAGGACCAGATCGACGCCTATGCGGACCTGAAATGGGACGAAGTGCTGCGCTTCGAAACCACGCCGAGCCCGGTCGAGTTCGATATGTATTATAGCAGCTGATCGGGCACCGGAACCTACAAAAGGGGCCGCGCGGGAAACCGGGCGGCCCTTTCTCTATCATCAGTCGACCGGCGTCGTCTGGATGACGGGCGGTGGCATGCTGCGAAACCGTTCGGCTCTCCTCTGACGCATGGCTTGCCGGTGCTGCGAAAGAACACCGCGGCACCATTCGCGTAACGGATCGCGGGCGGTGCGTGGCCGGTCGAACTCGCGAAAGCGTTGCCAGTCCAACCCCTCGATAACGCACGCCGCTGCACTTTCCCATTCGTGCGCCTCGGCATAGATGAACAGCCGCGCCCCATCCGCCAGATCGGCAAAGCCGGAATGCCAGCCGAACAGGGGCAGAGCCATGGACCGGGTTATCGTTCGTGCACCAGCGTATGTATCGAGTGCGGTATCGGGATTGAAATCCGATGAATAGCCATCGGGAAGCTCCACCACGGCAAGATGAATTCCGGGTTCCACTTCGGCATTGTGGCGAAAAATCCTATACCCTGGCCGGTGAGGGTCGATCGGCGTCGTGTCCCCTGCCATCTGCGGCACACAGGTGTTCGGATCGGCCCATAGATTTGTAAAGCGCCAGCGATCGGCGAAGCGATGGGGCGCGGGCAAGTCGTCGGCGCGGATCGTAAAGCGACAAGCGTCGAACACATCCCGGACACCGTCTTGACGCAGCATGGTCCACGGATCGTCGCCATCCGGTCCGGGAAACTCGCCAAAGAACGGGATGGCGTAAAACACCCCGCCTTGCGGGCCGACAGCTCCGATCAGCAACCTGTCGCCCCTGTGGCCGATCTGCTCGCCAAACCCGACCGGCGCCTCGCCCAGATCGGCGGCCTCTTGCAAGGCGCGCGTCCGCAACTCGTCGCGCAAAGTAGAAAATCGTTGCTGCTTCTCGCTGCCGAGCTTGTCCTCTGCGCCATCCGGCATTTCCAGTACGACTGATTGCGGCCCATCGCTCGGGTGATCGGCGAAACCGGCTCCGCACGCCAGCAGGAGAACCGCCAGCAGCGGTGCCAAACCTCCCGTAATTCTCGTCGCCATTCATGGCCCTCCCGACAAAGCCCTGCTGCTCGGTGATAATATGCAAAACTTTCCCGCCAGTGAAACCGGAGACTTTCCGGCATCCGGCGCGTTCCATGCCCATGGACGGTCCTTTCTTCAGCCTCTCGCCCTATCACGTGCTGCTTGCAGGCTGCGGGCTCGCCATCGTGCTCGCCTACTGGCTGCCGCGCTTCTTCTCTGGGCGCGAGCCCGCCGCATCGGCGCTGCTGATCCTTGGCGGATTGCTGAGTTTCGGCCTGCTGCCGGGCGTGCCCGAAGCCTTCAGCCCGCTCGATAGGCCCGGCTTCTGGCAATATGCGAGCGAGTTCGCGGTCATCGTCGCGCTGTTCGGTACAGGGCTGCGGATCGACCGGCTGACGGGCAAGGGCAAGTGGACACCTACCGTGCGCCTGCTCGCCATTGCCATGCCGCTCTGCATCGTCGCGGTCGTTGTATTCGGCACGGCTATCGGGCTGACGCTGGCAGGCGCGGTGTTGTTGGCCGCCGTGATGGCGCCAACCGATCCGGTGCTGGCCGCGGACGTTCAGGTCGGCCCGCCGCTGGAAGGCGGTGAGCATCCGGTGCGTCTCGCCCTCACGGCAGAGGCTGGCCTTAACGACGGGCTCGCCTTTCCTTTCGTCTATCTCGCCATCTTCATCGTCGCGGCGCAGGGCGCGGCGGGCGAGTGGATCGGCGAATGGTTCGGCCTTTACGTGGTCTACAAGATCGGCGTGGGCGTGCTGTGCGGTATCGCTGCTGGCTGGCTACTAGGCAAAGTCCTGTTCGGCCTGCCCAAGGCCAACCCGCTGGCGCGCACCGGCACGGGCGTTATCGCGCTCGCGGGCGTTCTCCTCACCTACGGCGCGACGGAGCTGGTGGAAGGCTACGGCTTCATCGCGGCCTTCGTAATGGGGCTGGTGCTGCGCCGCGCGGAGGCGGACCATGAATATCACGCCCGCCTGCACAGCTTTTCCGAGGCGCTGGAACATGCCGTCACGGCAATCCTGCTGGTGCTGATCGGTGGCACGATCCCGGCGCTATGGCCCTATCTCGACTGGCAGCATGCCGCGCTTGGCCTAGCGCTCATTTTCCTCATCCGGCCGATCAGCGGGATGCTGGCGCTGGCAGGCACGAACCTGTCATTAAAACAGCGCGGCGTGGTGGCTTTCTTCGGAGTGCGCGGGCTCGGCTCTATCTATTACATGGCCTATGCGGGCAGCCAGCTGGATCTGGTGGACGAAGGCGCGCTGTGGGCGACGGTGGTGTTTACCATCCTCGTATCGACCGTGGTTCACGGCCTCAGCGCGGGTAGCCTCGTATGGGCCGCGACGCATGACGATGACGAGCCGCGACCCAAGGATGCCTGACACCGCGCTCTAGCGCATTTTCATCATGCCGCGCCGTCCCACCACGATGAAAGCGGCGAGAAGCAGGAAGGCCCAAAACATCGTCAGCCAATCCAGCGGAGCCGGTCCCGCTGCGTAGCCGAGATGGGCCAGCAAGCTCCAAGTGCCGCCCGCCAGCACCACGATATAGAAGGCAAGGCCGGCAGTCTCGCTACCCACCGCGCGCATCAATTCGTCCTGCAGGCGCCATGACCTAATCGAGGTGATAGCAGCAACAACCAGCAGCACGGCACAGGCCATCAACGTGGTGGCAGGCGCGCTGACGCCGCCCTCCCCGCCCAGCGCAGCCATCACCAGTAGCCCGCCCAAGGCCAGCATGCCGATACCGCTGCCCAGCAACATAGGTTTCTGCTCGCGCAGTTCGTCGGCATCCTCGACATTGAGGAACCTGGCACCCGCGTTCGGGGCGACGAGGCCAAACAGGACCGAGGCTCCCGTCAGCGCATAGAGCATGGCGACCAGCAAGGCGATCTCTTCCGATGCGCCAAGGCTGCCCAGCACGCCGCTATCGGCCAATCGCAGCGCACCCATCGCGCCGATAAATCCGATGAGGCCGCCCAGCCCGACCGAGAAGATAGTCTTTTTCGTGCGGCGCTTGTTATCCGCCTGTTCGATATCGATGTCGGCCATCGTCCCTGTCCCTTCAGTGTCCACAATCAATCATCTTCGAGCATGCCGCGCCGTGCGACGGCGACTACGGTGCCGACAAGCGCGAGCACCCAGAACATCGTGACGAGCACCAGCATCGTCGGGTCTGCGACCAGATCGAGATGACCCAGCGCCATCCACCCGCCGCCAATCGCGAGGACGAGGCCATAGGTTATGGCGGCCGATTCAAGCGTCGTTGCACGCATCAGTTCGTCGAGCATGGGAAGGCTGCGCCAATAGAGCACGCCTCCCAGTACCATGGCGCCAAGGAACATCGCTGCTCCAGCCGTGCTGCTGAGCGGCGCTCCGTGGCCCGCCAGCGCCAGAGCCGCCAGGGCTATCGCCCAAAGGATGACGGCGACCGATTGCAGCGAGAAAAGCGGCTTCTGGTCTTCCACGTCTGCTGCATCGAGCTCGCTCATGGTAGAGCGACGGAACGCCGGGCTGAGACGCGCGCCTAGCAAAAACAGGCCGAGCAGCAGATAGATAAGCGCGACGCCAAGCGCGATCACGACATCGGTTCCCACGGACGGCCACAGCTCGAAACCGTTTCGCGCCAGATAGCTGCCGATCAGATACCCGCCGCCACCGCAGATCGCCCAGACCAGCAATGTCCGCCATTTGGGTGTTTTCGAAGTCGTCGCGCTTGTCATTCCGCAGGTTCCCACTCGTCGATGAAAATGTCCGGCACGGCGACGGCAAACAGCTTCGCCATGCGGAGCGCCAAAGGCAGCGATGGATCGTATTTGTCGGTTTCCACCGCGTTGATCGTCTGGCGCGACACGCCCAGCCGCCGGGCGAGTTCGCCTTGGCTCCAGCCTTTCGCTTCCCGATAATCCTTCACGCGGTTGTTCACCGATTCGATCTCCGCTGCCTGTAAAGAGCTCTTTACTGTAAAGACCTCTTGTCAGTCAAGAGCTCTTTACACCTCTTTCCTACAGGCGTGCATCGTGCCTAGCGCCGCTGGCCCGAACACGTCAGGAAAGGCCCACCCCATGAACCGCAAACCCATCTTCGACACGCTGCGCCGCATCCTCGGCCGCCCGCTCCGGCAGGGCGAGGTCGCGCGGCTGGATGGCGCTCTGGATATTTCGCACCAGGACAGTGCTCCATGTGCTCCAGGTTACGACGAGACGCACGACACACCGCGCCGCATCAGCCCGCGCGGGATAGCCCTCATCAAGCAGTTCGAAGGCTGTGCGAAGCTGCGCCGGGACGGGCGCGTGGAGGCCTATCCCGACCCCGGGACGGGCGGCGATCCTTGGACCATAGGCTGGGGTGCGACCGGCGTCGGCATCGGCCCCGGCACCGTCTGGACCAGGGATGCCTGTGATGCACGGCTGGAGGCGGACCTTGAACGCTATGCAGACGATGTGGCACGCGCCCTTGGCGATGCACGCACCAGCCAGGCGCAGTTCGACGCTCTGGTCAGCTTCCACTACAATACAGGCGCCATCGCCAAGGCGACGCTCACCCGCAAGCACAGGATAGGAGACTTCGCCGGAGCCGCGCGCGAATTCGACCGCTGGTGCTATGCGGGCGGGCGCGTAATGCGCGGCCTCGCGCGCCGCCGCACGGCTGAGGCGAAACTCTATCGATCCGCCGATGGGTAAACACAGCTTAACCTACGTTAGGAACCACGTTGGTCGCCGCGCCGTTGGAGGGCTAAAGGAAGGTTCGAATGAAACTGTTACTGACAAGCATCTCCGCTGCCGCGCTGCTGGCCGCGCCCGTGCTGGCGCAGGGCAATGGAAACGGCAATCGCGGCAATGATCGCGCTGCGCAACAGGACAATCGCGGCAATGGCAATGCCAATCGCGGCAATCGCGGCGGCGGCCAGGAAGCGCGCGGCAACCGTGGTGGCGGCAACGGAAACGCCAATCGCGGCAATCGTGGAGGGCCGCCCGAAGTCCGCGGCAATGGCAATCGCGGCGGTCCGCCCCAGGCCCGTGGAAACGACCGTGGCGGTCCGCCTGTGGCGCGCGGCAATGGCAATCGCGGCAACGACAACGCGTTTCGAGGCAACGGAAACGGCAATCGCGGCGGCGGCAATGACCGTATCGGCATCCGCTATGACGACGGACCGGTCCTGGACTTCCGCCGCGATACGCGCCGCATTGCAGACGGCTGCCCTCCGGGCCTTGCGCGCAAATACAATGGCTGTCGCCCGCCCGGCCTCGCCCGCCAGCAGGACCGTGACAGCTACCGTCGTTATGCGCCGGACTGGTGGGGCTATGGCGACGCATTCGGCGACCGCCGCGGCTCCTACTTCTACGATGACGGCTTCCTGCTGCGCCTCGGCGATGGCGGACGCATTTCCGGCTTTATACCGCTGCTCGGCGGCGCGCTCAGCATCGGCAATGCATGGCCCGACGACTATCGCTATGCCCGCGTGCCGGCCTATTACGAGAGCTATTACGGCCTCGGTCCGGCAGACCGCTACCGCTATGCCGACGATGTAATCTATCGCATGGATCCGGAGACCGCCGCGATCACCGGCATTGCAGCGCTGCTGACGGGCAACGATTTCACCGTGGGCCAGCGCATGCCGCGCGGCTACGATGTCTACAACGTGCCCTACAGCTATCGCGACCGGTATTACGACCGCCCCGATGCCATGTATCGCTACAACAACGGCTATGTTTACGAGATCGACCCCGAGACGATGCTCGTCGCCTCCGCCATCGAATTGCTGATGTGAGGGAGGGCATGATGACCAAGGCCTTCAAGGCCATTCTGGCACCCGCCGCGCTCATCGGCATGGCAGCTTGCAGCCCTTCGGGCGAAAGCGAGGAGATCGCTGTCGAGGATACCAGCAATGAGACGCTGGCGACGCTCATCGGCGGGGCAAGCGACCTTTCGACCGCGTCCTCCATCCTGTCCGATGCGGGCTTGCAAAGCCTGTTCGACGGCAGCACACCATATAGTCTGTTCGCGCCGAATGACGCCGCCTTTGCTGCGGCAGACCTCTCGCTGGGCAATGCAGAGGATCGTGCAATTCGCGTGGCCGTGCTGCGCGAGCACATCGTGCCCGGCTACCTCACCGTCGAGGATATCGTGACAGCTATCGAAAGCGGCGGGGGATCGGTGGAAATGCAGACCATGGGCTCCAACACGCTTACCTTCAGCGGGGACGCGGACAAGCTTGTGGTCCGCTCTTCAGACGGCGCCGAAGCGACCCTTGCCAGCCCCGCTATGACCGGTGCCAACGGCACGGTGTTCCCTATCGACGGGGTGCTCAAAAGCCTCGACGCGCCGGGTTAGGGTTCCACGCTTAAGCAGACACGGAGGGCGGTTTCTTCGGGGGCCGCCCTTCTTGCACGGTCAATAATCGCGCCGGTATTCCGCTGCCGCCTGGTGCCTGCCGATCGTGCTCACCGTCGCCAGCAGGTTGAGCCAGCTTGTCACGCGGAACTCGGCATTGGTGGCATTGTAGCCTGCGCCATCGGTGATGATCTCGACATAGAAGCGGCGGCCGAAATTCTTGCCCAATGCCACCGCCGTGCCGCGGTCCAGCGCGGGATCGGACGGCACGATCCGCAGCCGGTCGAGGCCCACGGCATCGCGCAGCTGGTTGATCGGGCCGGATCCGCCGCCACCGCGCAGGCTGGCAACGGCCGCGCCCAGTTGCAGCGCGTCGGTGGCCGACAGGTCGGTGATGGAGCCGCCGAACAGCAGCCGCGCAAGCAGCTCCTCTTCCGGCAGCGCGGGCGTGCTGGAGAAGGCCACATCCGGCTGGCTGGCATTGCCGCGAACCGTCACCTGAACCTGCAGGTTATTGACTTCGGTTTCGGCCAGCAGGTCGATGCGCGGATCGATCGGCACATTGCGATCGAAATCGATCTCGCCGCGTGTAATCTCGAACCGCGTGCCGGCGAAGGAGTAAAAGCCCTGTCGTGGCACGATGGACACGCTGCCGCCAAGGCGGGGATCATCTGTGGTGCCGCGGATCAACAGGTTCTCGGTGCGCCATTCGCTGTCGAGACCCAGCCCGTCCACCTCGATCCCGCCCGGCGCACGCACATCGATGAGGAAGCGCCATGGCGCGGTATCGACGAATGTGGGGCGCGCATCGGCGGGCAGGTTGATTTCGGTGACCGGGATGCTGGGCAATTCGGCGATCGCTTCTGCCGCGCCGAGCTGCCAGCGTGCACTCGTGGCGGTAAGGCGACCGGCGATGGTTCCGCCCACGCCGTTGGAAACGATGCGCATCGGGCCGGTAATGGTAGCGCCCATGTTTTCCAGGTCGAGAATTTCGGCATCGCGCGCCGCAATCCGCAAGTCGATCTGCGGCCCGCGCGCTGCGGAGATGTTCGACAGGTCGATAAAGCCGCTGCCCGACACGCGGCCGCCATTGGGCGCATTGCCGGCAAAGCTGGTGATGGCGAGGCGCGAGCCGGTGAAGGTGCCGCGCGCGCTCATGCCGGTGATGTCGCTGCCCGTCAGCGCGCTGCGTACCCGCAGATTGTCGCCCGAAAGCGACCCGCGCACGCGTGGCTCGCCAAGACTGCCGCGCATATTGGCGGCGACCGCGATATCCCCGGTGATGTCCATCAGGTCTATCGCGGCAAGGCGCCACAGCGAGGCGGCAGAGCCCACATAGCGGAACTGGCCGAATAGCTCGCCAGCATAGAGCCTGTCCGTCAGCGCGCCCGATTGCGGCAGGCCGCTTATGCGCGCTTGCAGGCGTCCATCATTGCCTGCGCTGTCGCGCAGCACGGCGCGGGTCTGCAGCAGCGTTTCGGAAAGGTCCGCCACCAATGCGATATCGAGCGGCGAGGACGTGACCAGCAGGCTGGAGCGGGTAAGATCGTCGATCGAAACGCGCGCCTGCCCGACCGGCAATCCATTCGCGCCGGTTGAGATGTCCACGACGCCTGAAATCGAGCCGTTCAGCGCAAGATCGCCCATGGCCACGCCGAGGATAGAGAGCGGCATGTCGTCCATCGCGAAGCGGCCCTGCATCGGCTCCGCCCCGCCGAAGCGGCCGCTGGCGATGATGAAGCCGTCGCCATAGGACAGCTGGCTGCGCTGCAATTCCCAGCCGCCATCGGCCGTGCGCGACAGCACGGCGCGGCGCGGCATGGAAATGTCTTCTCCTTCGTAGCTGCCATCGACTGCGACGGCGAACTCGTCGGGCGTCATCTGCCCATTCACCAGCAGCTCGAACCGGGTGCCGCGCCGCCCGGCGATGGCGGCATCGAATGTGCCGGTACCATTGGTGATCTCGGCCTGCGCGGCGAGGCGACCGATAAAGATGCCGCCATAGGTCAGCCCCTGGATGTTCGCGCGCCCCTCGATCGTCGTGTTGCCCTCGGCGATGAGGCCGCTGGCATCCACCGTGCCGCGATTGATGGAGAGCGGCGTTGGCCCATCGAACACGGCATTGCGCGCTTCCAGGTCGATATCGAAGCCCTGCCCGCCATCGCGCAGGCCCAGAGCAATCGTCCCGTCCAGCCCGCCGCCCGTAATGTCGAGATCGCCCGCCACACCGCCTTCGACCAGCTCCAGCGTGCCAGCAACGGTGCTTTGCGCAACATCGAGGCGGCGGATGCGGATGGCAGTGTCGCCATTATCGGCGATGGTCAGTTCCAAATCGCCATCGAAGGCGCCCAGCAGCGATCCGCCGCTGGTCTGGATATCGAAGCCATTTTCGCTTGGCGCCAGCGACACGCGCACATCGGACAGCCCTGCAGCAGGCAGCGGATCGGCAAAGACCAGTTCCGCGCGCGGCCCGTCATCGGCCAGCGTCGCTTCCACGGTAAATTCGCCATATTCGGCATGGCGACCGAAGCCCGCGATGGAGGTTCCGGCATCGGTCACCTGCCCATCGAGCGTTGCCGTCAAAAGCGGCGCGTTTACGTCGAAATCGTTGAAGCTGAGCGGGATGGAGCCTCCCAGCACCAGCCCGCCATCGAAGCGGATATCGCCGCCTGCAAGGTTGGCGATGGTGGAATTGGTCACCTCGACCACGCGGCCATCCAGCTCTGCGCGCAAGGCCCAGTCTTGCCCGCCGCCGATGCGGAACTGGATGCGGGCATTGGCGTCGACCAGCCCGACATTGTCGAAAGGCAGATCCTGGATATTCACCGGGCCGTTGACCCGCGTCAGCCCGCTTTCCAGATCGGCATTGAGGCCCAGCCGCCCGGTCAGGCCGGGAAAGCGCACATCCAAGTTGTCGGACAGGATCGAGCCACCCGCATAGACCAGCGTGCCGCCGATATTGCCGTTATTGAGGCGCGGATCGAACAGCTCGTTGCCGCTCACGATTCTGCCGATCTCTGCGTCCAGCGGGATCACGGCTCGGGTGCCGTCGAACGTGAGCACGCCGCCCTGCCGCACGTCGGAAACCACGATGTCGCCAGCCACGATCTGGTGCACAGTGAGCTGATGCGGCATGGTAATGTCGGTGAAGGCACCATCCAGCGTGCCTTCCAGCCGCGCGCCATTGAGCGCAACGTCGGGCGAGAACAGCGCAGGGTCGAGCAGGTCTGCCGCAAAGACGAGATTGTCGAAGCGGTTGTTGGCAAGATCGATGCCGCCCGATCCATCCAGATCGACGCCGCGACCGTTCAGCATGAAATCGCCGCGCAGCACGCTGTCCACCAGTGTGCCCGACGCGCTGATTTCCACCATGCTGCCGAGTGCGCGCTGGGGCAAGCCTTCGAGCCATGCCGAAGGATCGGCGCGGCCCACCAGGCGATACTGGCCGCTTTCGTTGAACAGCTCCAGGTCGGCCAGCTCGCCGCCATTCTCGCCGCCCTGCACCGCGATCATCTCGCCGCGCCAGCTTTCCCAGCTGCCCTCGCCATCGATGCTGATGCCGATATCGTTTTCGGATCCGACCATGGTGGCGAGGAAGCCACCCGCCGGAGCCTGCCAGGTCAGGTCGATATCGAAGACATCGCCATCAGGCTGTGCATCCACCAGCATGGCAAAAGCATCGCCGCCGCCGAATGCACCATCGGCATCGAGGTATACGCGCCCGTTGCGAATGTCGGCCTCGGCAGCGAAGTCGATGACCCGCTCCTCGCCAAGCAGACCCTCCGCCACGGTCAGGTCGTCGATCACGAAGCGATCCACCCGGATGTCGAAATCTGGCAGGATCGGCGCGTCCGGATCGCCGGGCAGCAATTCGGGCACGGCGTAGAAGGTGCCGCCTGTCAGCACTAGGTGGCGTACGTCCAGCCCGCTGGTAAACCAGCGATGCGGACGCCAATTCAGGTCGACTGTGGGAATTTCGAGGAAAAGCGTGTCGTTCGCGTCGTAAAGCTTCACGTCGGAAAGCGTGCTGCTCCACAGCACCGAGCCGTCGATCTCGCCTACCTCCACGCGAAGCCCCGATGCGGGCGCGACCTTGGCAATCTGATCGACGATAAATTGGCGGCCGGGCGGCGTGTGGAGGAAAGCGATGACCAGCAGGACCAGCACGAGTATCGCGGTGACGATACCCAGCACCCAGCGCAGCACGCGTTTGGGCGCGGATGTCCGCTTCTTCTTCGTGGCCGGAGCCTGGTCCGCAGCCTCATCCACTGTGTCCGCCTCGGCCATCAGAAGGCTTGCCCCAGCGCCACATAAACCGCGACCCAATTATCGTTCGGGCCGGGATTGAGCGGCACGGCAACGTCCAGCCGGAGCGGCCCGAAGCCGGTATTATAGCGCACACCCACGCCAGCGCCGAACTTGATCGAGCTGAAATCGGGCGTCGGGTCGAGCCCGACCGAACCCGCGTCGATGAAAGGCACCACGCTGATCGCTCCGTCGAGGAAATTCGTGGGGATGCGCGCTTCTGCGGAAAGCTCCACCACACTGCGCCCGCCAATGGGATCGCCTGTATCGTTCAGCGGACCGATCTGGCGGAAGCCGTAGCCGCGCACCGATCCGCCACCACCGGCATAGAGCCTGCGCGAGGGCGCAATCGCTTGCAACGGCGCGCCGGGAATGGTCGCAAGGCGCACGCGCCCGGCCAACACCGGGCCATCCTCGCCTATCTGCTGGTAATAGGACGCATCGACCTGGCTGCGCACATAGAAACTCTGCACGCCTTCATTATCGCTCGCTTCTGGCGACAAGTTGCCGGACAGGCGCCAGCCCTCGGTGGGGTCAAGCAGGTCGTCCGAGCTGTCGAGCTGGGCGTAAAGCGGCAGGGCGGCGACGAAATACGTCTCGCGGTCCAGCTCGACTCCGTCGGCATCGCGCTCGCTTTCCTGCGTCGCGAGCACTTCCAGCCCCACGGACCAGCTGAATTCCTTCTGGAACAACAGCGTACTCACCCGCTCGAACGTGCCGACCAGCGCGACGGTGCGCGCATCGTAGGCATCGTAATCGATCGTGCTGGCATAGGCATCTACGGTCAGGATGCGGTCGCGGCCATAGAAATTGTTCTTGCGGAAGGTGATGCCCGCCAGCTGTTCCTGCGTGCCGGCAATGCCGCGCAGGCGTAGCATGCCTTCGGGCGGGAAGAGATTGCGGTGTTCCCAGCTCGCCTCGATGCGGATGCCTTCTTCGGTGCCGAAGCCGATATTGCCTGCCAGCGTGCGCGGCGGCGCTTCGGTCAGTTCGGCGCGGATATCGACGACGCCCGGTTCGTCGCCCTGCGGTTCTTCCACGACGACGGGCGTCAGCTCGACCGAACCGACAAGGCCGGTGGCGAGGATTGCGCGGCGCAGGTCGAACTCGTCGCTGCGCTGGTAGATATCGCCTTCGTCCCAGCGGGCGATACGCGAGAGGTGGCGGCTGGAGAGGAAATCCTCGCTATCGGACACGACCCCACGGAAGACATACTGCCCGCCCGGCTCGACCGGCATGGAAATGTCGCCCTCGTCGCGTTCGTGGTCGACCAGCAGGCTGGGCGGCTCGATCGCAGCGAAGGGAAAGCCGCTTTCGCCCAGCGCCTGATCGAGATCGAATTGCTCCTGCTCGATCGTATCCATCGAAATAGGATCGCCGGGATAAATCTCGTAAGCCGAACGTAGCGCCTCAAAATCGTCGCCGGTCGCAGCCAGGTTGCCAAGATCGATGGCGCCGACCGTATAGCGCACTCCGGGCAGGATATCGAAGCGCACGGCGGGCCGCTCCAGATCCGCTTCCACCGTATTGTCCACCTGCCCGACGGTGCGGATCACCTGCGCATCGAAATAGCCGTAAACGCGCAGCAGCCGGCCGAGCAGCTCCTCGTCCACCCGCGCCTGCGCTTCCAGGCGGGCAAGGTTGTCGTCGTCCTCATATTGCTCGACGCTGGAAAGGCTCTCAAACCGCTCGAGGAATTCGTCGCGTTCGGGGAAGAGGGAGGTCTCGGTCGGGAGGACCAGAACCAGCTCGTCCGAAAGACGCTCTTCGCTGCCTGCCGGGATGCGCGGAATTTCTTCCTCGAACTGGACGAACTCGATCGTCTCGTCATCCGGCTCTACCGGCTCCACATCGGCGATTTCGATATCGTCGGGCCACGGGATCGTAACGAGCGGCATCTCTGTGAGCGGCGCCGTGGGATCGAGCGTCTGCTGCATTTCCGCATCGGCGGCATCGACCGGCGGCACACCGTCCGCCGCCCATTCTTCCGGGTTCTCTACCGCGCTGTCGGGAATAAGGTCTTCGAGGCTGGGCGTGTCCTGCTGCGCTTCAGCGTCCTGCGCGAAAGCTGGCGCGCTGCACAGGGCAAGCGCCGCTGCCATAGCAGTCGCGCTGGAGCGGTAATGGACGCTGATCTCAGGCGAGCTTGAATTCGGCCTGCGTGCTGGGCGCGTTATCCTTGGTGCAACCGTCGGTGGCAGGTCCGCGCAGGCCAGCACCCGAAGCAGCGCTTTCGATAAGCGCGCGCTGCTCCGCATCGCCGAGCCGGCGCCAGCCTTCGGAGCTGAGCACTTCAAGGGGGCGGAAGCGGACCTTGTATCGCATACGGTCCGATCCCTCGACCCAGTATCCGAGATACACGTAAGGGAGCCCGGCCTCGGACGCGCGGCGGATGTGGTCAAGAATGACAAAATTTCCAAGCCCGTTGCGATCCTCGATTTCCGGGTCATAGAAGCTGTAAATCATCGACAATCCGTCGGCCTGCCTGTCTGTCAGACACGCGGCCACCAACCGTCCAGCCCCTCCATCGGGCATTTGCTCCCTATATTCAATCACAAAGCTGGATACGCTCGTATGCTCGACCATGTCGGCGTAGTCCACTTCGTCCATGGCAGCCATGCCGCCGCCAGGGTGACGATGTTCGAGGTATTTTTGCAAGAGCACGAATTGCTCGGCCGTGGCCCAGGGGCGACACTCCGTGACGATCAGGTCCGCATTACGGTTGATCACGCGGCGTTGCGCCTTGCTGGGTGCGAAATCATGCGCCGCCACGCGCACCGATACGCAGGCCTTGCAGCCTTCGCAGCTGGGGCGATAGGCGACGGTCTGGCTGCGACGAAAGCCGATGCGACCCAGCGCGTCGTTCAATTGTTCGGAATGCGGTCCCTTCAGTTCGGTGAAGACCTTCCGCTCCGTCTTGCCCGGCAAATAGGGGCACGGCGCGGGGCTCGTCACGAAAAAGCGCGGGAAGCGAACCGGGGCAGTCACGTTGCGGGCCATTCCTTTGCGTTGTCGTTTTGCATTTTGGCGTCTGACGAGATGCGCGAGACAACTTCTCCCGCATCGATACCCACGCTTGAATCACGCGGAGTCGCTCTTGTGAATCATGTTAACCATGAAAATCGCATTTTGCGGAGAAAATTTCCACAGGCTGGCGAGTTGCACCGACGGACGGCCCGTAACAGGCCAGTTTCGCTGGGAAGCGCAAAACGCTTCGCGCGTTAATTCAATTCCACGTGGCTTACCTGATAGCCCTTGCTTTGCAGTCCGGCGATCAGCGCATCGAGCTGCGCCCGGTCGCGCGCCTCGCATTCGATATCGGTGATCAGTCCCTTGGCAGGCAGACTGGTGAAAATGCGCTGGTGATAGATCTCGATAATGTTGACGTTGTGCCGGTCGAATTCGCGCATCACCTTGAACAGCGCGCCGGGGCGATCCTGCAAGGTGATGCGCAGCCGCGCCAGCCTACCGGCGCGGGCGAGATCGCGCAGCAGCACATTGGCGAGCAGGCGCGTATCGATATTCCCGCCGCACAGCACCAGGCCCACGCGCCTGCCCGCAAAGCGTTCGCGGTGCGCCATCACGGCGGCGAGGCCCGCCGCGCCCGCGCCTTCCACCACGGTCTTCTCGATCTGCAACAACAGGCTCACCGCTTCTTCCAGATGCGGCTCGTCCACTAGCAGTATATCGTCCACCACCCGGTCGATGATGGCCTGCGTAAAGCGGCCCGGCTCTTTTACGGCGATTCCTTCCGCCAGCGTATCGCCGCCGAAGGGCAGGTCGCTGCCCGACCATGCGTTATAGCTGCTGGGGAAGAGCCGCGCCTCGGCACCGATCACCTCGACGGGCCGATCCTGCGCCTTGGCCACTGTGCCCATGCCGCTGATCAGGCCGCCGCCGCCGATGGGCACGACGATGCTGTCCAGCTGCGGCGCGTCGGCAAACAGTTCCAACGCCACCGTGCCCTGCCCCGCCGCGACATGCGGATCGTCGAACGGGTGGACGAAGGTGAGGCCCAGCTCCTTTTCCAGACTGCGCGCGTGTGCGCTGGCATCGTCGAACGTCTCGCCTTCCAGCACCACGTTGCCGCCGACAGCTTCGGTCTGCATGACTTTGACCGTCGGCGTGGTGCGCGGCATCACGATCGTGACGGGCACGCCCAGCCGCTTGCCGTGATAGGACAGCCCTTGAGAGTGATTGCCCGCCGAGGCGGCGATCACGCCGCGCTGACGCTGCTCTTCTGTCAATTGTAGCAGGGCGTTGAGCGCGCCGCGCTCCTTGTAAGCGGCAGTGAATTGCAGGTTCTCGAATTTGAGCCAGATCTCCGCGCCGAGAATGGCAGACAGCGTTTTGGAATGCATGGTGGGCGTGTGCACGACAGCGCCTTCGATCCGCTTCGCAGCGGCGCGCACATCGTCCAGCGAGAGAGTGGCCATGGTATAGTTCATGATATGACCGGCCTACCCCACAGGCCCGCAATGGCAACCATCGGGATACTTCGCGCGAACAAAGATTGCCTTGAACCGCATGATTGGGCATCGCTAGCGACATGAGTACAATCGCTTTTCTCGGCCTTGGCGTGATGGGCGCGCCGATGGCGGGCCACCTTGCCCGCTCAGGCCACCGCGTCACCGGATACAACCGCACCACGAGCCGCGCCGAAAGTTGGCTCGATACCTATAAAGCGGAAGGTCTGGATGTCGCCATCGCCGACACACCTGCAGAAGCGGCGAAAGATTGCGACGCCGTGCTCGCCTGCCTCGGCAATGATGACGATGTGGCGAGCGTGGTTCTGGGCGACGATGGCGTGCTGGCGACCATGGGCGAAGGCGCGCTGTTCGTCGATCACACCACCGTGTCTCCAGCGTTGGCCAAACGGCTGGCAGAGGCGGCGGATGCGCGCGGGCTGCACTGCGTCGATGCGCCGGTATCGGGCGGGCAGGCAGGCGCAGAGAACGGCAAGCTCGCCATTATGTGCGGCGGCAGCCTGAAAGCCATGACATTGGCAGAGCCGGTGATGCAGGCATACGCTGCGCGCATCGTGCATGTCGGCGATGCTGGTGCGGGCCAGGCATGCAAGGCCGTGAACCAGGTGTGCATTGCGGGCGTGCTGGCAGGCCTTTCCGAAGGTGTGCGGCTGGCGCAGGCCACCGGCGTCGATACTGCCAAGGTGCTGGACGCCATCAGCGGCGGCGCAGCGCAAAGCTGGCAGATGGAAAACCGCTGGCCGACCATGGTGGAAGGTGATTTCGATTTCGGCTTCGCGATAGACTGGATGCGGAAAGACCTCGCCATCGCATTGGGCGAAGCGAAGGCTGCTGGCCTGTCGCTGCCCGTTACTGCACTGGTCGACCAGTTCTACGCACAAGTGCAAAACAATGGCGGCGCGCGGCAGGATACCAGTGCGCTTATCCGCCACCTTCCGGAGGTACAGTGATGACCATCCGCTGGACGCTGCCAATCGCAGCCGCCCTTTGCCTGCCCGCGCCTGCGCTGGCCGATACGCATATCGACAATATCGACGGCATTTCCATTGACCGAGATGGCACTGTGGATCGCTTCACCGGCATGGTGGTGGACGAGGACGGCCGCATTTCCGAACTGCTCGATTTCGGCGACCGCCCCACCCGCGATATCGACTATTACGTCGATGGCGAGGGCGGCGTCGTGGTGCCCGGGTTCGTGGATGGCCATTTGCACGTGATGGGCATCGGCCTCGGCACGCTGGTGCTGGATTTATCGACCACCCGCTCGCTTAACGAAGCGCTCTCGCGCATCGAAGCCTATGCCGCCGCCTATCCCGACCGTCCGTGGATCATCGGGCGGGGCTGGAACCAGGAAGTGTGGGGCATGGACCGCTTCCCCACAGCCGCAGAACTCGATGCCGTGGTGCCTGACCGGCCTGTCTGGCTGGAACGGGTTGATGGCCATGCCGGCTGGGGCAATACGCTTGCCTTGCGCGCCGGCAATGTCACCGCGCAAAGCACCGATCCCACCGGCGGGCGGATCGAGCGGCTTCCCGGCTCGCGCGCGCCAGCAGGCGTGCTGGTGGATGCCGCCATGCCGATGGTCGCAGGCCAGATCCCGCCGCCGCTGCCCGAAGACCGTGACTTGGCACTGCATAACGCCCAGCAATTGCTGCTGAGCCACGGCATCACGGCCGTCGCCGATATGGGTTCAACCATCGAAGACTGGATGACCTTCCGCCGCGCGGGCGATGCCGGGCGTCTGCAAATGCGTATCATGTCCTATGCGGACAGTGTCGATACGATGCTGCTGATCGGCGGACCTGCACCCACGCAGTGGCTCTACGAAGATCGCCTGCGGCTGAATGGCGTGAAGCTCTATCTCGATGGTGCTTTGGGTTCGCGCGGAGCCTTGCTCAACGAGGATTACGAGGACGACCACGGCAATCGCGGCCTTCCCCTGCTTTCCGGCACGCAGCTGCGCAATTTGATAAGCCGTGCCGCGCTCGACAATTTCCAGGTCGCCGTCCACGCCATCGGCGATGCCGCCAACCGCGATGCGCTGAGCGCTATCGAGCAATTGTCGGAAGACTATACCGGCGACCGCCGCTGGCGGATCGAACACGCGCAGATCGTCGATCCGGCCGACCTGCCGCGGTTCGGACAAAGCGGCATCATCGCGTCTATGCAGCCTGTCCACCAGACGAGCGACATGTTCATGGCCGAAGCGCGGTTGGGGTCGGACCGGCTGGGCGGCGCCTATGCCTGGCGTTCCATACTCGATGCTGGCGGGTCGCTGGCTTTCGGCACCGATGCGCCGGTGGAGCCGGTGAGCGCGCTGGCGGGCCTTGCCGTCTCGATCAGCCGCGAAAACGCCGATGGCGTGCCCGAAGGCGGCTGGCGTCCCCAAGAGGTGATTACCCGCGAACAGGCGCTCGCCGCCTACACGGCGGGTGCGGCCTATGCCGGGTTTGCGGAAGGCCGTTTCGGTCGCCTTGCCGAGGGCGAACGGGCCGATTTCGTGATGCTGAGCGCCGATCCGCTCGTCTCCGATGCGCAAGCTATTCGGAACATTCAGGTTCTTCAAACGTGGATTGCCGGACGGCGCGTTTACGATTTGGATACGCCGCAGAACTAAAGCGCCGCCAAGATTTTTATTATAAGGCCACATTGTGTCTCGCCATTCGTCGATGAATCGGCTAGGGCGAGGACAAAGGTGGGATAACAAGGGTATATATGACCATGAGCAAGAAGCTTTTCACTGCTGTCGCAGCATCCGCCGCGCTGATCGCTACGCCGGTCGTAGCGCAGGGCGTTGCAGCAGACCGCGCAGCAGCTTTCGCAAACCAGTTCGAAGCGCAGGATGACGATGATGACGGCAACAGTGCCGGCCTGCTGTTCGGCGTTCTCGCCGGCGCACTGATCATCACCGGCATTGTCATCGCGCTGGGTGACGATGATGAAGCACCGATGAGCCCGTAGGCTCTAGCGAAATATCGAATATGAGACGGGGCCCGCGCGGCCCCGTTTTTTTTGGCTTGAACGGATGCTGCTTTGACCAAGACAGGCAATGCGGCACCAAGCCTGTGAGGATTAGGCGTCCTTGCCGACCGTTGCGGCCGCGCCTTTGTCGTCGCCAGCACTCTCGCCCGCGTCCTCGGCGTCGGCCTCGCCTGCCGCTTCGGCAGCGCGGCGCTTTTCAGAGAATTTCATCAGTATTAGCGATCCCTCGAACAGGAGGATCAGCGGGGCGGCCAGCAATAGCTGCGAGATGACATCGGGCGGCGTGATGATCGCCGCGACGGCAAACACCAGCACAATCACATATTTGCGCGCCGCCACCAGCTGCGCGCGCGTCACCAGCCCGGCCCGGTTGAGCAGCATCAGCAGCACCGGCAGCAGGAAGCTGATGCCGAATGCGAGGATGAAGCGCATCACAAGGTCGAGATACTCGCCCATAGCCGGCAATGCCTGCGCATCGAGCCCGCCCGAACTTCCCTGAAAGGCGAGGAAGAACTCGAACGCCAGAGGCATGACGACGAAATAGGCGAGCGAACCGCCTGCCGTGAACAGCACCGGTGTTGCCAGCAAAAACGGCAGGAATGCGCGCTTTTCCTTCGCATACAGCCCGGGCGCGATGAACTGCCAGAGCTGGTTGGCGATGATCGGGAACGCGATGAAGAAGGCCGCGAACAGCGCCACCTTGATCTCGACGAAGAACGCTTCGTAGAGGGCGGTATAGATCAGCTGCCCCTCGCCCTCCGGGAAGGCGCGCGTCAGCGGCAGCACGAGCCAGCCGAAGATGACGTCGGCAAAATAGAAGCACACGCCGAAAGCCACCATCAGCGCCAGCACGGCCTTCACCAGTCGTCCGCGCAATTCGATCAGGTGGTCGAGCAGCGGGGCCTGCGTGTCGTCGAGATCGGAGATTTTCAGCGCCACGCGATCAGTCCCCGCGCTTCGCCGGCGCGCTGTCGCCAAACAGGTCGGGCTCGTCATCGGGCGCAGCCTGTTCGACCGGCACCGGCTCGGCGGCCGCCGGTTTCGCACTCACGGGATCGGGATCGATGGGCTCCACGGCCACAGGCTTGGGCACGGCAGCTTCGGCCTTTACGCCAGCGCCTTCGTTCTCGACAGCGACAGTTTCGGCGGCGAGACGCTCTTTCTCGGCAATAGCGTTCTTTTCCGCCACGATCCGCTCGTGCTCGGCCCGCTTGTCGGGCGGCATCATGTCGGCTGGCGTCATTTCACGGACTTCGGCGTCGGGATTTTCGCGCATGATCTTTTCGTTCTGCGCTTTCCACTTCTTCTCCATGTCGTCCATTTCCGCCTCGCGCACGATGTTGTCGAGGCCGGCGCGGAACTGGCCGGACATGCGCCGCACCTTGCCGATCCAGCGCCCCGCCGTGCGGAAGGCGAGCGGCATGTCTTTCGGGCCAATCACAAGGATCGCCACAATTGCGATAAGCAGGAGTTCGGTCGCGCCGATATCGAACATGGGCCGCGCCCGTCAGGTGTGGATCAGGAAGCGGTCTTGTCGCTCGCGGGTTGCTCGACCGTTTCACCGGCGGGCTTGGCATCGTGCGCAGGGCCTTCGATGCGTGCGTCGGGCGTGCTGCTCTCCTGAGAGGCGCGCTGTTCCTCGCTCATACCCTTCTTGAAGCTGCTGATTCCCTTGCCGAAATCGCCCATCATTTCCGAAATGCGGCCGCGCCCGAATAGGACGAGCACAACGATGGCGATAATCAGGATCTGCCAGATACCGGGCTGCATGAGAATTTCCTCGAAATCAGTGTTTGCGCGGCAGTTTACGCGCTTTCGTCGGGCTTTGCCAGCGTCTCGACAGTCTCTTGTGCCGCAATCGGAGCGTTTTCGCCATGGTCCATATGGGACATGCCCTCGCCGCTTTCATCCCCGGTCTCCGTTTCAGCGCTGTAAGATGCGGCTTCCAACGTGTCATCCGACCTTGTCGTCATCAGATCTTCATAGGCATCCTCGACCGGATCGAGCAGGCCGGAGGCTTTCAGTTCGGCAAGGCCCGGCAAGTCCTTACGGCTTTCCAGCCCGAAATGGGTAAGGAACTCGGGCGTCGTCGCGTAAATCACCGGACGTCCGGGCACTTCGCGCCGTCCGGCGATGCGCACCCAGCCCGCTTCCATCAGCACATCCAGCGTGCCGCCCGATGTCTGCACGCCGCGGATCGCCTCGATCTCCGCGCGGCTGACCGGCTCGTGATAGGCGACGATGGCCAGAACTTCGGTCGCAGCGCGGCTGAGGCGCTTCAGCTGGTCTTTCTCGCGGCGCAGCAAGTGCGCCAGATCAGGCGCAGTCTGGAATTGCCAGCGCTTGCCGCGCTCCACGAGATGGACTCCGCGCTTGTCGTAATCGGCCACAAGCTGGCCCAACGCGGTCCTGATATCGCCCGCATCCGCATTACCCAGATGCGCCGCGATCTGTTCGCGGGTCATGGGCTCTTCGGCGGCAAACAGGCACGCTTCCACAGCGCGCACGAGTTCGTCGGGCGCGTCAGCCATCTACCCTCGCCTCCTTCAGCCGCCGCAGGTGCAACGGACCGAAAGTCTCTTCCTGCCGGAGCTCCGCCGTGCCGCGCTTTGCCAGCTCCAGCGCCGCGACGAAGCTGCTTGCCAGCGCGCTGCGCTTCAAACGCGGTTCGGCGTTGGCGGGAAGGAAGGTGCGAAGCTCCATCCAGTCGAGCGACACGCCCAGCATGGCCGAAACGCGGTCGATCGCGGATTCAAGGGTCATCACGGGCCGCTCGGCCACCATATGCACCACCGGCTCGGTGCGCAGCTTCACCTGGCCATAGGCATGGACGAGGCTGAACCAGTCGCATTGCCAATGATTCTTTTTAAGGATGCGAAGCCCCTCGGGTGCCCCGCGCGCAAACACGTCGCGGCCCAGCCTGTCGCGACCCATCAGCCGCGCGCCCGCTTCGCGCATCGCGCCAAGGCGTTGCAAACGCAGCTGCAATTTCAGCGCCAGCTCTTCTGGACTGGGGTCTTCCTGCTCTTCCTTTGGCAGCAGCATTCCCGATTTGAGATAGGCCAGCCACGCCGCCATCACCAGGTAATCGGCAGCGATCTCCAGCTTCAGCGCCTCGACCCGCTCGATATAGGCGATATATTGGTCCACCAGCGCGAGGATGGAAATGGATTTGAGATCCACCTTCTGGCGCCGGGCAAGGTCCAGCAGCAGATCCAGCGGCCCTTCCCAGTTTTCGAGTTCGAGGTAGAGCGCGTTCTCATCGACCGTGCCGGGGGCGGCAATGCCTTGCCATTCGTCCTGCTCCGCCGTCCCGCCGGCGGTGTCCACCGGAGTCAGCAGGTCGTCGCCGCTCTCGATCAGGTGGCCCTCATCGGTCATGCCGCCTCTCCCACCAGTGCCAGCAGGCTGTCGCGCTGTGCGAGAATTTCGGCGCGCGGCGTCTCGTCGCTTATCGTGCCCGCGCCCTTCATTGCGCTGTCGAGCCGCATGCGCGTTTCATCGGTGATGGCAGGCAGGACGTTCACCGTGCCGATCATGTCATCCATCTTGCCCCAGCAATTCAGCACCAGGTCGCAGCCGGCCGCGATGGCCTTTTCGCTACGCTCCGGAATGGTGCCGCCCAGGGCCTGCATGTCGATATCGTCGGTCAGCAGCAGGCCCGAAAAACCGATGCGCTGGCGGATAATCTTGTCGATCACGAATTCGCTTTGCGTCGCCGGATGGTCCGCATCCCATGCGGTGAAGCGGATATGCGCGGTCATCGCCATGGGTACATCCGCCAGCTTGGCGAAGGGCGCGATGTCGTGCTCCAGTTCCTCGGCGCTGGCGGTGACGGTGGGCAGGTCCTTGTGGCTATCCACCAGTGCGCGGCCATGGCCCGGCATATGCTTGATGCAGCCGACGACGCCATGGCGCGAAAGCCCGTCCAGCACTGCGCGGCCTAGTGCCGCCACCTGCATCGGGTCGGTGCCCAGAGCGCGGTCGCCGATCACGTCATGCGCGCCCTCCTGCGGCATATCGAGAAGCGGGGTGTAATCGACCGTGATGCCGACTTCGGCGAGGTCCATGGCTAGCAGCTGCGCGTTGGCGCGGACCGCCTGTATCGCACTGGCAGGCGCAATATCGTACAGTGCGGCGAAAGCGCTGCCCGCAGGATAGGCCTCCCATTCGGGCGGCTTCATGCGCGCCACGCGCCCGCCTTCCTGGTCGATACTGATGAGCAGGTCGTCGCGCCCGTGCAGATCGCGCAGGGAGTCGGTCAGCGCGCGCAGCTGCTCGCGGGTTTCGATATTGCGGCCGAACAGGATGTAGCCCGCCGGGTCTGCCTCTTTAAAAAAAGCGCGTTCATCGTCGGTCAGCGTAAGGCCGGAAAGGCTGAGAATTGCGGGCGTCATCGGACCATGATGGGTCGCATGGAAGGCGTATGCCGGGCAAGCGCGCTTTGCGAGCAAATCGGGGAAAAATACGCTGTTCTACAGCCGATAGGCCGACAAACAGGTGTTCCGCAGGCAATCAGCGGATATAGCAATCCCCGCCCGCATTACGGATGGACCGGCACGCTGCATCGCCCGCCGCGCGGTCTGCGGCAATCACTTGCAGGCGATAGACGGTCGCCCCGTTCACCTCGGCTTCCACGATACGGTGGCGCATGCCGGAAATGCCGGAATAGCGGTTGCTGGCATTCTGCCAGCCCGCTTGCGCATCCGCCCGGCTGGTGAAGGCACCGATCTGCACATAGACAGCATTTGCGCCGGCAGTTTCTGCGGCCTCGGGCTCGCCAGCGTCATCGTCTTCGCCCTGGTCGCGGTCGATACTCGGCTGGGGCGCATCGGAACCATCATCGGACAGGCGCCCGCGCTGGCTTTCGCCCTCGGCGACCTGATAGGCGGTGTCGCCCGTGCCTTCGACCTCGCGGCCGCCGGGATCGTCGGGGCGCTGCTTGTAGGGCCCATCGGGTGCGGCAATCGTGCTGCCGGTTTCGGCCAGCTCGGGATCGCCGTTATCGCGGGTGAGATACCAGGCGGCAAACAGCACGCCCGCGATAACCAGCAGGCCGACCAGCGCAAACCAGATCAGGCGCGCATCGAAGCCGCCTTCTTCCTCATACTCGCCATCGTCTTCCAGCCAGGGAAGATCGTCGGCATCGTCATCCAGCGCCAGCTGCTCTTCGGCTTCCAGTGTCTCGTCGGCAGTGTCGTTTTCACCTGCCGGAAATGTCATGCCTAAAGCTCCTCGACCGCCTCGACCCCCAGAATGCCAAGGCCATTGCGGATAACCTGCCCGATTTGGCTGGCGAGGAAAAGTCTCGCCGCCGAAAGCTCGGGACTGTGTGCCACGATGATGCGCTTTTGCGGGTCATCATTGCCGAGGTTCCAGAAGGCGTGGAAGGCGGCGGCAAGATCATAAAGGTAGAAGGCGATGCGATGCGGCTCGCGCGCACGGGCCGCTGCCTCCACCTCGCGGGGGAACTGCGCGGCGGCCTTGATCAGCGTCAGCTCGTCCTCACCAAGCAGACCCAGATTGGCATCGGACGGCGCGATTTTCTCGTCGGCAGCCTTGCGCAGGATCGAGCTGATTCGCGCATGGGCATACTGCACGTAGAAAACAGGATTATCCTTGCTCGCTTCCACCACCTTGGCGAAGTCGAAATCCATCTGCGCTTCAGGCTTGCGGGTCAGCATGGTGAAGCGCACCACGTCCTTGCCCACTTCCTCCACCATGTCGGCGATGGTGACGAAATTGCCCGAGCGTTTGGACATCTTGGCCGGCTCGCCATCGCGCAGCAACTGCACCATTTGCACCAGCTTTACGTCGAACGGGATCGGCTCGCCCTGCCCTTCCGACAAAGCTGCGACCGCTGCCTTGATCCGCTTAACCGTGCCGGCGTGGTCCGCGCCCCAGATGTCGATCAGCGCATCGGCCTTGTCGGCCTTTTGCATGTGATAAGCGAGATCGGCGCCGAAATAGGTCCACTTGCCATCGGACTTGCGGATCGGGCGATCCTGGTCGTCGCCGAATTTGGTCGAGCGGAAGAGCGGTAGCTCCACCGGCTCCCAATCGTCGATGGTCTTGCCCTTGGGCTTTTCCAGCTCGCCATCATAGACCAGATCATGTTCGCGCAGCCACGCTTCGGCGGCTTCGGGCTTGCCCGCCGCCTGCAACTCTGCCTCGGACGCGAAGACATCGTGGCTGATGCCGAGCTTGGCGAGGTCGGAGCGGATCATGTCCATCATCGCGGCAACCGCGCGCTGGCGGAACAGGACGAGCCATTCGCTTTCATCCGCAGCGGCATAGCGGTCGCCATATTCAGCAGCCAACGCCTTGCCGATGGGAACGAGGTAGTGGCCCGGATACATGCCCTCGGGAATGGCACCAATATCCTCGCCCAGCGCCTCGCGATAGCGCAGGTGAACGGAGCGCGCGAGCGTGTCGACCTGGCCGCCCGCGTCGTTGACATAGTATTCGCGCGTCACCTCGTGCCCTGCATGCTCCAGCAGGCTGGCCAGCGCATCGCCCACCACCGCGCCGCGGCAGTGCCCCATATGCATGGGGCCGGTAGGGTTGGCGGAGACATATTCCACGTTGACCCGCACGCCCTCGCCCATGGCTGACTTGCCGTAATCGTCGCCCTTGGCGGCGATAGCGGCTAGCTCGTCCAGCCAGCTCTGCGGGGCAAGGCGCAGGTTGATGAAGCCCGGTCCGGCGATCTCGGCCGAGGTGATCGACGGATCTCGGTCCAGATGCTCGACGATTGTCTCGGCCAGCGCGCGCGGATTGGTCGCGGCGTGCTTGGCCAGCACCATGGCGGCATTGGTGGCGAGGTCGCCATGCGAAGGATCGCGCGGCGGCTCCACGCTCACATTGGCGCGGTTGGTATCCGGCGGCAGCGCGCCTTCCAGCTCCAGCGCGGAAAGCACAGCGTCGATCTTCTCCGCATAGGCGGCATACAGGGTCTTGGTCTGAGACATGGGCGGGCCGTTATAGAAAATTCACCCCCAGCGAAAGGCTGGCGTGCATCCTAGTTTGTGTCGATTTGTGGGCTAGCGCGAGCCGAGAGCGGTGACGGATCGTGACCCGAAGCGCAGCGACCTTTCGGGTCGTGAGCATCGGAAGTGCGATACGGCGCCGTTCGCAGGCCGTGATAGGCCGCAAAGCAACGTGAACTAGCGGGTTGCGTTGTACTGCAGCTGCTCATCCGTCAGCTGAAAGCCGATCAACAGCTCGAAGCTGGCACGCGCGATGGCGGCGCGCACGTCGGGTTCGGTCAGCGGATCGATGGCGGCGGACTGGTCGCCCGCGCGTCGTCGCCGCGTGATGCGTTCGCGAATGTCGGCCGGAATGGTCGCGGCCGCGCGGTCCACATAGGCAGCAGCTGTGCCGCTGCCTTGGGCGCGCGCTTCACCGGCGGCGAAGTTGACGGTGACCGTACCAATCCGCTTGGCAACGACCGACGAACCGCCGCGCATCACGGTGGAATAGTACGGAATCTCGACGGTGCGGGCCGATGTCGTATCCATGCGGCTTGCCAGCACGTCGAACGTGGCGGAGGAATAGACCTGGTCGCCGGTATCGTTGCAGGTGGAGCGGACATTGGTGATTGCCGCCGTCACGTCGATAGCGTCGGCCGTGCGGGACTCGCCGCGAAACAGCGTCACGTCGCCGGTGTAATCGGGCACGCCGACCGCCGGGCAGACCGAGCGCAGCGCCTGGATGCCCACACCCTGCTGCACCACCAGGTCGCCTTCCTTACTGCATCCTGCCAGCAACACGGCACCTGCGAGAACGGCAACACTTGCGATCTGAGACTTCATTCCCAATCCTTGTCCAATAAATGCGATGCCCGCCCTAGCTCTTTCACAGGCGTGCCACAACCGCTAGAGACGCGACTATGAACGCCCCCTTTCAAGCTTCCGACCCTGCCACCGGCAAACTGCCGCTGGCCGTGATGATCGCCGCCCCCCGCGGCTTTTGTGCCGGTGTCGATCGCGCCATCGAGATCGTGGAGAAGGCGATCGAGAAATACGGCGCCCCGGTCTATGTGCGCCACGAGATCGTGCACAATCGCTATGTGGTTGACGGACTGAAGGAAAAAGGGGCGATCTTCGTCGAAGAGCTGGACGAGGTGCCCGACGACATGCCGGTGGTGTTCAGCGCCCACGGTGTGCCCAAATCCGTGCCTGCCGAGGCGCAGCGGCGCGAGATGATCTATGTCGATGCCACCTGCCCGCTGGTCAGCAAGGTGCACCGCCAGGCAGAACGCCAGATCGAGAAGGGGCAGCACATCATCTTCATCGGGCATGAAGGCCATCCCGAAGTGATCGGCACGATGGGCCAGGTGCCTGACGGCCAGATGACGCTGGTGGAGACGGTGGAAGATGTGGCGACCCTGTCCTTTACCGCGCACGACAGCCTCTCTTTCCTGACGCAGACCACGCTCTCGGTCGATGACACGGCGGAAATCGTGCAAGCGCTGCAAATGCGCTATCCGCAGATCGTTGCGCCCAAAGCGGAGGACATCTGCTACGCCACCAGCAACCGGCAGGAAGCGGTCAAGGCGATGGCCCCCAGCTGCGACCTCGTGCTGGTGATCGGCGCGCCCAACTCCTCCAATTCCTTGCGTCTCGTCGAGGTTGCCGAGCGGCTGGGGACCGATGCGAAACTTATCCAGCGCGCATCCGAGCTCGATCCGGCTTGGCTCGAAGGCGTGGGCACGCTTGGCCTTACTGCCGGTGCCAGCGCGCCGGAAATCCTCGTGCGTGAGGTCGTCGCCAAACTGGGCGAGTTCCGCGAGGTGAGCGAAAGCACGGTGAAAACGGCGGACGAAAAAATCATCTTTAAGCTTCCCCGCCAGCTTACGGACTGACCGGCCAACACCTGTGGCCGTCTATACCCAGCTCTCCGCGAACACGCTCGCGCAACTGATTGCGCAATATGATGTGGGGGCGCTGGTCTTCGCCAAGGGTATTGCCGAAGGGATATCCAATTCCAACTGGCTGGTGGAAACGACGGGCCGCGCTGGCAAGAGCGCGCGCTTCATCCTGACCATGTACGAACGGCGCATCGCGCTGGACGACCTGCCCTTCTTCCTCGACCTGCTGGACCATCTCGCCGCGCACGACTGCCCGGTGCCGCGCACCATACACGACCGCGATGGCGCGTCTTACCGGATGCTCGATAGCAAGGCCGTCGCGCTGATCGAATTTCTGCCCGGCATCTCAGTCGATGAGCCCACACCCGCGCAGGCACGCAATGTCGGCGCAGTGCTGGCCCGCATGCACGAGGCCGCGAAGGGCTTCGGTAGCACCCGCGCCAACGATCTCGGCCCCGAGGTCAGCGCGCGTGTGCTGGCCGAGTGCGGCGAGGCGGCCCTCTCGCAGATCAACCCGGCGCTCCCCGCGCTTATCGACCATGCGCAGCGCATTGCAGATGGCTGGCCGATGGGGCTGCCTTCTTCCGTCATCCATTCAGATTTGTTTCCCGACAATGTGCTGATGCTGGACGACGAGGTGAGCGGGCTGATCGACTTCTACTTCGCCTGTACCGACGCGATGGCTTACGACCTTGCCGTGACCCATGCGGCATGGGCCTTCTCCGCCGACGGCGCCCGTTACTACAGCGATGTCGGGTCGGCGCTGGTGGAAGGATATGAGAGCGTGCGCCCGCTCACAGCCGAGGAACGCTCCGCCATGCCTCTCTTGGCGCAAGGCGCATCCATGCGCTTCATCTCCAGCCGGGCGTTCGACTGGCTCGACACGCCGGCAGATGCGATGGTTACGCGCAAGGATCCGATGGATTTCGTCAGGCGACTGGAATTCTATCGCCGACAAGGGCAGACGGCATTCGCATGAAGAAAGTCGACATTTTCACCGACGGTGCCTGCAAGGGCAATCCCGGCCCTGGCGGCTGGGGGGTGTTGCTGCGCATGGGCAAGCACGAAAAAGAATTGTCCGGCGGCGAGACGGACACAACCAATAACCGCATGGAAATGACGGCGGCGATCAAGGCGCTCGGCGCGTTGATCGAGCCGTGCGAGGTCACGCTACATACCGACAGCCGATATCTGATCGACGGCATGACCAAATGGATGGATGGCTGGAAGAAGCGCGGCTGGATCAATGCCAGTAAGAAACCGGTGCGCAATGCGGACTTGTGGCACGACCTGATAGAGGTCGCCGCGCCGCACACCATCCACTGGGAATGGGTGAAAGGCCATTCGGGCCACACAGAAAACGAGCGCGTCGACCGTCTCGCGAGCGATGAGGCCGAGCGCGCCCGCTCAGAATAACAAAGCCGGAATCAGCTTTCGTCGACGATTTCGGCACCCGGGCCGTTCTTCTGGATCGACGCAATGGCATCCTTCGCGCCGGACTTGGAGGAATAGCCTTCGGTCGAGAACATGATCTCGTTATTGTATTTGAAGCGCACGCGGAACTCGCCTGCCTTGTCCTTATAGATCTGGAAATGGTGGGCCATTTGTGTCGTCTCCCATGGATTGAACGACGCGCACCATAACAAATGTCAGTCGCTTGGCTAGGCCGTGAACCGCGATGGTGTGTATAGCGCGGCGTCGAGCGGTTCCGTCATTGCATCACGAGGCCGATCCAGCAGCAATTGCGCGCCCAGCCTTGCAGCAGCGGGCGCGGTCTGGATGCCGTAGCCGCCCTGTCCTGCAAACCAGAACAGGCCGTCCACTTGCGCATCGTACCCATACACAGGCAGGCGATCAGGAGAGAAGCTGCGCAGCCCTGCCCATTTGCGCTCGACCGCGTCGATCCGCCAGTCGACGACTTGCTCGAACCGGTCGATGGCGAGGGCGACGTCCAGTTCTTCCGGAGCGGCATCGCAAGGCTCGCTCGGTGTTTCGTCATGGGGACTGAGCCAGAGCTTGCCGTTTTCCGGCTTGAAATAAAAATCGCCGTCGAGACTGAGAGTCAGCGGCAGGTCGGCTGGCGGCTGAGGGGTCGTGCGCAACTGCGCCACGGTGCGGCGGAGGGGCGTGATACCGATAGGTCTTGCGCCCAGCAGCGACGCGACCTCGTCCGCCCACGCTCCGGCGGCATTTACCACCACGGCAGCGCGAACCTCGCCAGCGCGGCCGAAATCGAGCCGCCAGCCGTCATTATCTCGCACCGCTTCCCGCAAGCGATGCCGGTTGCGCAGTTCCACGCCCTGCCGCGCACCCTTGCCTAGATAATGCTGATGCAGCGCTGCGACATCGATATCGGCACAATTCGGCTGGCTGACCGCGAGTTCCCATTCGGGCCTTACTCCGGGCAGCAAGCGCTCCAATGTGGCCCGGTCCAGCCGGTTCATCGTCACGCCTGACCCGCGATAGCTGTCGAGAAAGGCCTCCAGCTGTTCTTCCTGACCATCGCGCGCAATGTAGAGGCCGCCGCGCGGCGAAAGGAAGCCGCCCTCGCGCAGATAGTCGCCCGATGCGAGCGTCAGCGGCACCACGTCCGGCCCGCCATAGCATTCCTCGCGAAACGCCGCGCTGCGTCCCGTTGTGTGATAGCCGGGATGGTCCTCGGCCTCGCACAGCACGACGCGCGCATGGCCTGCCAGTTCGGCAGCGATGCTCGCCCCGGCAATCCCGGCACCGATCACGGCAATGTCGAAATTTTGGGTCATCCCTTGAGACGACGCTCCAGAAAATCGTCGATCGCGGCGAGAGCGCGGTCTCGCACTCCATCTTCCTCGCGAAGCACCTCGTGGCGCGCTTCCTTGCCGAAAATCAGCGCTTCGACATCAGGCAGGCGCTCGACCATCCGGCGCGTGGCAGCGGGGCCGACGAGCTTGTCATCATCGGTCGCCACGACGAAGACCGGGATGTCGACACTTTCAGGCACGCCGGGAGCATGGATGCGGCGGATCGAATCCATCGTCGCGCGCACCCAGCCCCAGCTGCCGGGTCCGAGCTTCAACTCGGGCCGATGCTCGCGCCAATAGCGTTCATCATCATAGCGCGTCGTGTCGTGGGTGAGCAGGTTCTGGCGCAACTTGTTCATCGCGATCGGGCTCTCCCCGCTGCCCCATGCCGGACGGCGCGGATCGGCGATGCGGGCCATCAAATGCGCCATGCCGCGACGGATGAAAAGCGGCACCGCTTCGGGCAAGACGTCCAGCATTGGCGCGGACAGCACCATCGCATCCGGACGCGGCGCCAGGGCTTTCTCGATCACGGCACGCAGCACGAGGTGCCCGCCCATGGAATGCCCCATCAGCACAAGCGGCCCTTCGCGCCCGGCGGCAAATTCGCTCCACAGTCCGGAGAGGTCGCGCACCCAGTCCATATAGTCTTCAAGATGGCCCGTGGTGTCATCACGCCCCAGCCGGCCCGATCCCCCCTGCCCGCGCCAGTCTGCCGCCACGACGCGCCAGCCGCGCAGCCGCCAGTGCTCGAAAGTTTCGAGATATTTCTCATACGCATCGCCGCGCCCTGCCATGAAGAGTATGGAGCCGCGCGCAGCCACATCCGCAGGCGGATCGCCCCAATTAATGCGGCGTATCAAATGCCCGTCTTCGGCGCTCCACAATTCCTCCACCGCATCGGCGGGAATGGCCCTGCGATCGAAGTTGTCGGCGATCTGCGTTGCTGCGTGGTGAATACCGGCCTCCTGCCTTTGGTTACTTTTTAGTAAGCCATGCGCGCTAGCACTCACAGTCCAAGGGGAACCGGGGACTTATTCCGTGCTAGACGATCCGTTCAAATATGGCCTGCTCGCCGCATTGGCAATCGCGCTGCTTATCGCCGCGTTTACCGATATTCGCGAGCGCCGCATCGCCAATTGGCTCAACCTCGCCATCGCGGCGGGCGCTCCGCTGTTCTGGATTGCCAGCGGGCTGAGCCCGTGGCCTGATATCGCGATCCAGTTCGGCTTTGCTGTGGCGGTGTTCGCTGTGCTCTCGCTGCTGTTCGCCATGCGCGCCATGGGCGGCGGTGACGTGAAACTGCTCACCGCGCTGGCGCTGTGGGTCGATCCCACGAACTTCATGCGCCTTGTCATCATGATGGCGCTGATCGGCGGCGTGCTGACGCTGGTCGTGTGGGGATGGCACGCCATTCGCCGCAATCAATACAAGCCGAAAATTCCTTACGGCGTGGCCATTGCCGCTGCCGGGCTGTGGATCATCGGCACCGTATACGCACCTGCTTCGGCGATGGCCGGCGCGGTGCAGTGAACCTGATTTTAACCAATTCCGGCGTAACCACCGGAAACCTTAACGCAAGGACCATTTAAGGGGGCTTGACGCACCATGGACAAGAAGAAACTTATTCTGCTGGTAGGAGCGCTGATCATCGCGGTCGGTACGGCTTTTGCTGCGCGGACCATGTTCGCCGGTGCTGCTGCACCACAGGCCGAGGCTGCTGCCGAGGTCGAACCCACGGGCCCCAAAGTGCTCGTCGCCAAGCGCGGCCTGCCGGTCGGCACGATCATCACCGCTGATGCCGTGTCCTACCAGCTCTGGCCGCAGGAACTGGTGCAGGATGCCTACTTCATCGACGGCGAAGCCGACATGGAGCAGCTCCTGGGTACGGTTGTCCGCCATCCGATTACGGCCGGTGAGCCTGTAACGCAGGGTTCGCTCGTATCGCCGGGCGATCGAGGCTTCCTGGCTGCAGCGCTTGGCCCGGGCATGCGTGCCGTTACCGTTCCGGTGTCCGCACGTACCGGTGTCGCAGGCTTTGTCTTCCCGGGTGACCGTGTGGACATGGTGCTGACGCAGACCGTGCAGGGCGATGAAGGCCTCAGCATGCAGACGTCGGAAACCATTCTCACCAACCTGCGCGTTCTGGCGACCGACCAGTCGACCGAAACCACCACCGACGAGAACGGCCGCACCGTGGTGCGCGCCTTCCGCACGGTGACGATGGAAGTGACCCCGCGTATCGCCGAACGTATCACCGTCGCCCAGACGATCGGTACGATCAGCCTGACGCTGCGCTCCATCGCCGACAACCAGGCCGAACTCGATCGCGCAATCGCCGCTGGCGAGATCGACCTGCCCGACGATGCCTCGCCCGAAGAGGAAGAGGAACTGCTGCGCACGGCCATGTCGCGTCCAGGTGTGGGTTCGCCCTCCTTCCAGACCGGCGGTGACGTGTCGCGCTTCCAGCCCCGCTCGATCCCGATGCGTGGCAGCAACAAGGACGATGAAGGTCCGCGTCGCGATGCAACGCCGCAGATGACGCCGGGCGTGGCAGCCAATGCCGCTCCCAGTGGTCCGACGGTCCGCGTGACCCGTGGGCAGACCACCGTGGTCACACCTGTGGGACAGGGGGCAGGCCGTCTGCTCGATCGCCAGAGCTCCGCAACCGGCGAAGGTGGCCGTGTGGGCAACCTTGGCATGGGCACGATCCGGTGATCGCGATGACTATCCAGGAAAAACAGAAAACTTCGCCTGAACTTGCGAAAACTTCGAGGGGCAAAACCATGAAAAGCCGCTTTTTCAAAACCGTGCTGAGCGCCGCATGCGCGATTGCACCGCTGGCTGTCGCCGTGCCTGCAGGTACCGCTGCCGCCCAGACCGTTGCTCCGGCAAACGACGTCGTCCTGTCCATCGGTCGCGGTGAACTGGTGACGGTGCCCGGCAACATGGCCGACATCTTCGTCGCCAACGACCAGATTGCAGACGTACAGGTGCGCTCGCAGCGCCAGCTCTATGTCTTCGGCCTGTCGGGCGGTGAGACCACGATCTACGCCAGCAATGCTGCGGGCGACATCATTTGGTCTGCCAATGTCCGCGTCGGCTCCAACCTCGACAGCATCGACCAGATGCTGGCGCTGGCCATGCCCGAGGCGAACATCCAGGTTTCCACCATGGGCACCAACACCGTGCTGCTGACCGGCACCGTCGCGGCTCCGGAAGATGCTTCCGAAGCGGAGCGTCTGGTACAGGCCTTTACAGGTGATGAGGCCAATGTGATCTCGCGCCTTCGCATGGCCACGCCGCTGCAGGTCAACCTGCGCGTGCGCTTCGCCGAAGTCAGCCGCTCGCTGGTCCGCTCCATCGGTGCGAACCTGACGACGATCGACGGCACAGGCGGTTTCCAGTTCGGCGTCGGCCAGGGCCGCGCTCCGGATTTCTTCGCGCCGGGCACGGCCACGGGCTTCGGTGACCTGACGGTTCCGATCCCCAACCCCAACTTCAACCCGACCATCCCGGTATCGACTGCAAACCCGCAGTTCATCGATGGCCAAGGCACGTCTTTCACCGGCATCACGCCGGGAACGACGCTGGCAGGGGTCGGCTCGCTGTTCGGCCTCGACATTGCAGGCGCACTGGACCTTGGCGAACGCCGCGGCCTGGTGACCACGCTGTCGCAGCCGAACCTGACCGCGCTATCCGGTGAAACCGCCGAATTCCTCGCCGGTGGTGAATTCCCGATCCCGCTGTCGCAGGGTCTGGGCACGACCACCATCGAATACAAGAATTTCGGTGTCAGCCTTGCTTACACGCCGACCGTGCTGGCCAATGGCCGCATCTCGATCCGCGTGCGTCCGGAAGTCTCCGAACTGTCGAGCCAGGGTGCTGTGACGCTGAACGGCTTCCAGGTCCCCGCCCTCACCATCCGCCGCGCGGAAACGTCGGTGGAGCTGGGTTCGGGCGAAAGCATCATGATTGCCGGCCTGATGTCGAACAATGCGCAGAACACGATCGAGCAGGCTCCGGGCATCGGTGACATTCCGATCCTCGGCAACCTCTTCCGCTCGACCAGTTTCCAGCGCGGCGAGACCGAGCTTGTGATCGTCATCACGCCGTATCTGGTGCAGCCGGTGGACGACCGCGACATCCACCTGCCGACCGATGGCTACGCTTCGCCGACGGGTGCCGAACAGTTCCTGTTCGGTCGTGAAACCGCCGGCACCTCGGGCGCCCGCCGTCCGATGCCGCGCGCCGCCAACCCGGCGCCGGGCAACCCGCAGGTCAGCGTGACCGACCAGAGCGGCGCCGTTGTCGCCAGCGGTGAAGCTCCGGCCGACGCCACACGTGAAACCGCCGCGGCCGCAACGCCGGGCTTCAGCATCGCAAACGGAGAGTGATCGTCATGACCTTCAACAGCAAACGCATTGCCGGCACCTCGCTTGCAATCTCGCTTGGCCTGGCGCTGTCCGCTTGTGGCGGCATCACCACGGCAAACAACAACTTCTCGCTCAACAGCGTGAACCAGCCCGTGGTCGAACGCAGCAATTACGTTCTCGACCTGCGCTCCGGCGTCAGCGGCATTGATGTGGCCGAACAGAGCCGCCTCGATGACTGGTTCGAAATGCTCGACCTCGGCTATGGCGACCGTGTCGCCGTGGACAGCTCGGTTACTAGCGCCGCTGCGGAGGAAGATATTGCCGCCGTCGCTGCACGCTACGGTATCCTGCTGAGTGAGGGTGCGCCCGTCACGCAGGGCTATGTCGAAGCCGGCATGGTCCGCGTGGTGGTGACCCGCTCCACCGCCCATGTACCGGGCTGCCCGGACTGGTCGGAAGGCTACGGCTTTCAGCAGGGCAATTACACCTCGGATGGCTATGGCTGCGCCGTGAACAGCAACCTTGCCGCCATGGTCGCCGATCCCGAGCATCTGCTCGACGGTGCCGAAGGCACGGGCGAGACGGTCGTCATGACCTCCAACCGCGCCATCGATACCTATCGCAACACCGAACCGACCGGTGCAGGTGGTCTTCCGCAAGTCTCTTCCGAAGGGGGTAACTGAGCATGAACTCGCCATTCAAATCCGGTTCGCTGGGCAGTCGCGAGCCATTCTCCGCCTTCATCTGCGACGAGGCTGCGCTCGATGTGCTGCGTCCCGTAGTGATCGAGATGGGCTGGCAGCCCGAGAAGTGCAACAAGGGTGGCCTGCGTAACGCCATCCAGTCGCTCTCCATCTCGGCAAGCCCGGCCATCCTGATGGTCGACCTGTCGGAAAGCGGCGATCCGCTGAACGATATCAATGCCCTGGCCGAGGTTTGCGAACCCGGTACGGTGGTGATCGCGGTCGGCCAGGTGAACGATGTGCGCCTCTATCGCGATCTGCTCGCCAGCGGCATTCACGATTACCTGCTGAAGCCGCTTTCGGCCAGCCAGCTGCGCGACTCGCTTACGCAGGCCCAGTCGGTCTTCGCCGCACCGCGTGGCGATGGCGCAGAGGGCGAGCACGAGCACGTGTCCACCGCAGTGGTTGGCACGCGCGGCGGTGTGGGTGCATCCACCCTCGCCACGTCGCTCGCATGGCTGTTTGCTGCCGAGCACAACCGCTCGACCGCGCTTCTGGATCTCGATGTCCACTTCGGTACCGGCGCTCTCTCGCTGGACCTGGAGCCGGGTCGCGGCCTGACCGACGCGATCGAGAACCCGAGCCGTATCGACGGCCTGTTTATCGAACGCGCCATGATCCGTGCGAACGACAACCTTGCCATCATGTCCGCCGAAGCGCCGATCAACTCGCCGCTGATGACGGATGGCACGGCGTTCCTGCAGCTGCAGGAAGAGTTCGCCCAGGCCTTCGACACCACGGTGGTCGACCTGCCGCGCAACATGCTGATCAACTTCCCGCACTTGCTGACCGATGTAAATGTCGTGACGCTGGTGACCGAGCTGACGCTCGCATCGGCCCGCGACACGATCCGCCTGCTCAGCTGGCTGAAGCAGAATGCGCCCGCCGCGCATCCGCTGATCGTGTGCAACAAGATGCAGTCGGGCGCGGCAGAAATCAGCAAGGCCGATTTCGAAGCCTCGATCGAACGCAAGATCAACTACCAGATTACCTTCGACCAGAAGGCTGCGGCCAATGCTGCGAAGCTGGGGCAGACCTTCATCGAGGCCAACAAATCCTCCAAGACGGTGAACCCGATCCGCGAGATTGCCAGCATGATTGCAGGCGTCGCCGAGGATGACGGCGCCAGCCTGGAAGAAGCCGGCCAGAAGGGCTCGATGCTCGGCAATTTCGATTTCAAATCGCTGCTTGGCGGCGCGAAGAAGTCGAAGCCGGCCGAAGCCGAACCTGCCGAGTAATCGGCCACGGGAGATGGCGGGCGGCCCAGCGTCGCCCGCCGATCCCACAATATTTCGCGGCTGCCGGGGTAGTCGCACCACCGATCGCCCGATCGTAAACCGACGTGTGAAAGAAGGAAGCCCATGAGCATCGTTCAACTCCTGCTGATTGCCGGCGGCCTGATGGGCCTGATGATCCTGGGCTATGTGCTGACCACCGGGACATCGCCCGCGAAGGAAAGCCAGCGCCGCCTCACCGCCGTGCGCCACCGCCATTCGGAAAGCACGACCGACAAGGTCGAAAGCCAGCTGAAAAAGGCCATCGCTGCACGCAAACCTAAGCAGTTCTCGCGCGCCGGGGCCAGCAGCCGTACCGAAGCGCTTATGCTTCGCCTGGACCGCACCGGCATGGGCTGGACGGTGTCGCAATATATTTACGCCTCGCTCGGCCTCTCCATCGTGATTACGGCGCTGCTCTATTTGAAGTCCGGCTCCCCGCTGCTTGCGCTCGGCGTGGGCATGGTGATCGGCCTGGGCCTGCCGCACATGGTGGTGAACTTCTTCATCAAGCGCCGCACCAATCAGTTCAACGCGAAATTTCCCGACGGTATCGAACTGCTCGTGCGCGGTCTTCGCTCTGGCCTTCCGGTCACGGAAACGCTGGGCGTGGTGGCGCAGGAAGTGCCCGGCCCGGTGGGATCGGAGTTCCGCGCTGTGACCGAACGCATCAAGATCGGCCGCACCATGGAGGAAGCCCTCCAGGAAACTGCCGACAAGCTGGGCACGGCAGAATTCCAGTTCTTCGTCATCACGCTCGCCATCCAGCGCGAGACGGGTGGTAACCTGGCGGAGACGCTGTCCAACCTTGCCGAAGTGCTGCGCAAGCGTTCGCAGATGAAGCTCAAGATCAAGGCCATGAGCTCTGAATCGAAAGCCTCGGCCTATATTGTCGGCTCGCTGCCCTTCATCGTTTTCGGCCTCGTTTACTGGGTCAACCCGTCATACCTCGAAGGCTTCTTCATCGACGATCGCCTGATCGTGACCGGCCTTGGCGGCCTTGTGTGGATGAGCATCGGCGCATTCATCATGGCCAAGATGGTCAGCTTCGAGATCTGATCGGGAGGAGAGAGAAAAACCATGTTCATCATCGCTCCCCCGTCCGGCCCTACGCTTCTCGGCGTCGACGTCCTGCTCGTCGGCTCGATTCTGGCGGGCATCGCTGCGCTAGCCACCGTCATGGCTATCTATGCTGCGGTCACAGTGAAAGATCCGATGGCCAAGCGCGTGAAAGCGCTGAACGATCGCCGTGCCGAGTTGAAGACCGGTATGCTGACGCAGTCCACGCGCAAGCGCCAGAGCCTGACGCGCCGATCCGACACCACCGACAAGGTGAAGGACACTCTCGAAGGCATGAAAGTGCTGCAGGAGAGCCAGGTCAAGATGATCCAGCAGAAGCTGGCGCAAGCCGGTTTCCGCAACAAGGAAATGGCCGTCGTCATCATCTTTGCACGCATGATCTTGCCGGTCGTGCTGGGCCTGATCGGTGTGATCGTGCTGTACTGGACCGACACCTTCCCCGATTGGGGGCCGACCAAGCGCTTCCTCGCTTTCGCCGCCCTCGTCATCGTGGGCTACAAGGGTCCGGAAATATACCTGGCCAACACGGCATCGAAGCGTACGCTTGCCATCCAGAAAGGCCTGCCCGACGCGCTCGACCTGCTGGTGATCTGCGCCGAAGCCGGTCTGACCGTGGACGCCGCTTTCAACCGCGTCGCCAAGGAACTGGGCCGTGCCTATCCGGAACTGGGTGACGAATTCGCCCTGACCGCAATCGAACTGTCCTTCCTGACAGAGCGGCGGCAGGCCTTTGAAAACCTCGCCTATCGCGTCAATCTCGATGCCGTGCGCGGCGTGGTGACGACGATGGTACAGACCGAACGCTACGGTACGCCGCTGGCATCCGCCCTGCGCGTGCTGTCGGCGGAATTCCGCAACGAACGCATGATGCGCGCCGAAGAAAAGGCAGCCCGCCTGCCCGCCATCATGACCGTGCCGCTGATCATGTTCATCCTGCCGGTGCTGTTCATCGTGATCCTTGGCCCCGCGGCCTGCTCGATTGCCGATGCCTTCTCCGGCGACGGTCCGGGCGGCTAGAGCCGACAAACTGGCGACAAACAAAAACCCCGCGTGGAGCGATCCGCGCGGGGTTTTTCTTCTGCCTGCAGGTTGGCAGCTATTTCAGGCCGAACTGCCGGTCGAAATCGTCACCATCCAGATCCTCGGCGCGGCTGCGTGCGCGCTCCAGCAGGCTGCGGAACAGGTCCAGCTCGTCTTGCGAGAACCCGTCGAACAATTGCCGCTCGATCTCGCGCGCCAGCGGCATGATCTCGGCATGCATTGCGCGGCCCGCATCGGTCAGGTCGAGCAGATGGGAACGGCCATCGGCCTCGTTGGGCGTGCGCTCCGCCAGCGCGCGCTCCTCCAAACCCTTGCAGGCGCGGTTGACGGCAACCTTGTCCATCAGCGTGCGGCGCGTCAGGTCGCGCTGGGTCATGCCGCCCGCATCGCCGATCACCGCCATCACCCGCCATTCCGGGATGCTGAGCCCCCAACGCTGGCGGTACTCTATGGCGATCCGTCCGCTTACCGCATTGGAAGCGAGCGAGAGTTGGTAGGGCAGGAAGCGGGAAAGCGTGCTGGTCGGTTGCATACGCAACCATCCTGTTGCGCTTTGCCCGCTTTTGCAAGCGCGCTTGCTCAGCCTTGCGGAGCGGGGAAGAGATCGATCAGGCGGGATGCGACGGCATCGAGCTTCGCTGCTGCCGCGATATCCCATTCCTCACGCGGAGTGACGATGGCGACGTCGAGGATCGTATCGATCGGGCTGGCCTTGCGCGACTTGGGCAGCGCCTTCGCCAGCTCGCCCAGCATCTTTCGCGCCGTTTCGCCATTGCCTTTCATCACCTTGAGAATGTCGGTCACATCGACATCCTCCTCGCTGTCGCGCCAGCAATCGTAATCCGTCACCATGCCGATGAGAGCATAGGGCAGCTCCGCTTCGCGGGCGAGGCGCGCTTCGGGCATGGCCGTCATGCCGATCACATTCGCGCCCCAGTCACGATAGAGGTGGCTTTCCGCGCGCGTCGAAAACTGCGGGCCTTCGATGGCGACATAAATGCCGTCATCATGCATTGTCGCGCCCGCCTTCTTGCCAGCTTTCGCTGCAAGGTCGGACAGGCGCGGGCAGACCGGATCGGCCAACGGAACATGCGCGACGATGCCCTCGCCGAAGAAGCTGCGCTCGCGCCCGGCGGTACGGTCGATGATCTGGTCCACGGCAACGAAATCGCCCGGCGCAAATTCTTCGCGCAAGCTGCCGATGGCAGAAATCGCCAGGATATCGGTCACGCCGCAGCGCTTCAGCACATCGACATTGGCGCGGTAATTCACATGGCTGGGAGAGCGCGTATGCCCTGCCCCGTGGCGTGCCAGGAAAGTGAACTTCACCCCGTGCAGCGTGCCGGTCAGCACCGGGCTTGAGGGTTCGCCAAACGCGCTGTTGACTGCTATTTCCTGCACGTCTTCCAGCTTGCCCGGCTCATACAGGCCGGAGCCGCCGATCACGCCGATATGCCATTCAGCCATGCCGTGTATCCCTCCCGCCAGCGCCTATTTCGGAGGCATGCGGATGGCGCCATCGAGCCGCACCGTTTCCGCATTCATATATTCGGTTTCCACCATGAAGCAGGCGAGCTTGGCGTATTCCTCCGGCCTGCCGAGACGTTTGGGGAACGGCACTGACGCCGCAAGTGCGACCTGCGCCTTTTCCGGCAGGCCATCCATCATCGGGGTGTGGAAGATGCCGGGAAGAATCGCGTTCACGCGAATGCCCTCGCCCATCAGGTCGCGCGCGGCAGGCAGGGTCATGCCTTTGACGCCCGCTTTTGAAGTAGCATAGGCGACCTGGCCGATCTGCCCGTCTTCCGCCGCCACGGATGCGGTGTTGATGATGACGCCGCGCTCGCCATACTCTCCCACGGTGTCGAGCGTGATCATACCTGCGGCAGCCTTCGCCATGCAGTTGAACGTGCCCATGAGGTTAATGCGGATCGTCTTCTCGAAGGCGGCGAGCGGTAGATGGCTGATTGCGCCGGTCTCCCGGTCGCGCTTCGTGGTCTTGCCGACCGTGGCGATGCCGGCGCAATTGACCAGCACCCGCTCCTGCCCATGCGCTTCACGCGCTCTGGCGAAGCCCGCTTCGATGGAGGCCTCGTCAGACACATCGACCTTGCAGAACACGCCGCCGATTTCTGCCGCGACGGCTTCACCGCGCTCTTCGTTCAGGTCGAACAACGCAACCTTCGCGCCTTTGGCGGCCAGAGCTCGCGCAGTCGCCTCGCCCAGTCCCGATGCGCCGCCTGTTACGATAGCGGCGATGGAAGTGTCGATCTGCATATTAGCTCCTTTGCGACAGGCTTTGTCGCGGTCCTAGGGCGGTTACCGCTGGCGTCAAGCGAGCGCGGCGCGCAGGGCGCAAAAAGAAAGCGGCCCCCTGACCGAAGCCAGGGGGCCGCCTTCTTGTGTCGCTAGGCGATCCGCTTTTTAGAAGCGAACGCTGATCGAGCCGAAGAACTCGCGGCCGTTGAGGTCGTAACCATTACCGATCGGCGTGTTGGAGATGCCGAATACTTCGTTGGTGTCGATGAGCGGCGGAGCCTCGTCGAACACGTTGGTGATACCGGCGCGGAGCGTGATATCATCGTTGAAGTCGTAACGCAGCGACAGCGTGTGGACGAAGTAATCATCCGCAAAGCCGACGTCGCGGCAGAACACGCCGTCACCTTCGACAACACCACTCGGCGAACCACCACCGGTGCAGGTGTCGGCAAGGAAACCCGTCGGATTTCCGTCCGGACCGTTGCCGAATGCATCGGAGAGCGGATCGATGCCGGCAGCGGCCTGTTCGGTTTCACCGATCCAGCGGGTCTGCCAGGTGAACACGAAGTCCGAGAGGGCGGCAGAGAAGATCGCACGACCGGTCCATAGCGGGAAGCCGAACTCGCCGGTATTGTCCTCGAAATCCGGGTTATCCGGGTCGATGAGGAAGAGCGTGCTACGCTCGATCAGGTGGTTCGCCTGCAGCGTGAGACCGAGATCGAGTGTATCACCAGCAAGCGGCGTTTCCCAACCAAGGCTGGCGTTCAGATCGATACCACGCACCGTTTCCTTGTCCTGATTGATGAAGAACGGGAACGCCTGATTGATCAGCTGGCGTTCTCCCGGCGAATAGCTCAATTGGTCGCAGAAGACGCTACGATCACCAATCGGACGATCGGCATTATAACACTCGTTGACCGAGAACTGCGCCGACACGCCTGCGATCGAATCTTCAACGATGATCGAGTAATAGTTGAAGTTGAACGACAGATCGAATGCGCCGAACCCCTCGGAGATGGCAACGCCGGTGGTGAAGGATCGCGACGTTTCCGGCTCCAGCAGCAACGAACCTGTCTGCGCCACTTCGATCGACGATCCGGTCGCCGTATTCGTACCACCGGCATTGATGCCGACCGACGTAGGATCTCGGCCTTCTCGCACGCAGATGTCCAGAATGGTCTGGTCACGAGGATCAAGGTTCGCTTGATAGCCACCGTTCAACGGCTGGAATGCAACGCCCGGCACCGCGCATGGATCGGTCACTGTCGTGAAGCCGGTAATGCCACCGAGGAAGTTCTCACGCAGGTTTGGAGCGCGGAAGGAGGTGCCGTAGGATGCCTTGAACAGCACCTGCGGCACGGGACGGTAGCCACCCTTTAATGAGTAAGTGAAAGCAGTGCCATAGAATTCCTCTTCGGACAGACGACCCGACAGGTTCAAGTCGAGGCGACCGAACTCATCATTGTCGAACACCGGCACGTCGAGCTCGCCGAAGCCTTCGATGATGTACTTCGAGCCATTGGTGCCAAGATCGCGGAAGAAGCCGAAGAACAGACCGTTCACTGCCTGGAAGTTCGGCGTGGTGCTGATCGAGTCTTCACGGAACTCGGCACCGAGGACGAGTGCTACAGGGCCTGCAGGCAACTCGATGAGATCGCCGGTTGCGTAGGCGGACAAGACGATTTGCTCGTAAGTCGTGTCGACCCGACGGGTATCAAACAAATAATCCCGCTCTGCTTGCGTCTCGAGGTCTCCAATAGCGCCGGTGAGTGCGCTGGGCGCAAAAAGGTTCACCGGAACACAACCCTGAGTTAGATCGGGTGCAGCGAGATCAGGGTTTGCAAGAGCGCCCGTGTTACAGACACCGACAAACAACGGATCTCCAAACGCGCCAAACACGTTCACACCGTTGTCGTAATCGTCCGCTATTCCGTCGCCATTATTATCGACAACGCCATCGCCATTGTAATCGGCGGTCGGGTCGAGACCGAGTGAAAGTGCCAGACGGTCTTCACGAATACCGCGGCGAACAGAAACACCTTCGGACCGCGAATAAACGCCCGAAGCCTCGAACGACCATGTATCGCCAATGAACGGCAAGTCGCCTCGGAGACCAAGCACGCCGCGATACTGTTCTTGCGTAACCTCGGAATTGTTCCGGTCACCGCGGATCGCGGTGATGGGTTGGACCGGAAGGCTGAACCCGGAGAACCGGGCACCGTTATTTCCGCCAGTAGGACTATAGATGATGGTGTTGTTAATTGCATTATCGATCAGACGACAATCGACTCCGTCCGGGTTGGTATCGATATTACACGGGTTGAACGGATTGAGATCTGGCACGCTCGGGAAAAGCTGCGGCACACCTGTATTCGGCGAGCTGATTTCCGCACGACTGTACAGTACCTCGAAGAACGGCGTCAGATTGGCGTCGCCGCCCAAGCTGTACTCGCCGAATGCCATGACATTGTACAAGTCCTGTTCGGAAATGAACGTCTGGTCGAGATTCGCGCCATTAGTGTTCACATCGCGGAAATCGACATCGCGAATACCGTCGTTATTGAAGTCGAGCTCATTACCAGCAGCATCTGTCGAGTCAGCAAACGGAAAATCCGGGAAGCCTGGGAAGTTGCCCTGTCCATCGGCTTGGAAATAGATCGAACCCGAGAAGTTGAAAGGATTGAAGATACGTCCGGAAATGCCGCCGATCTTACAGGCGTCTTCGCGAACCTGAACGGCACCGCCGGACGCTTCAAGAACGGCTGCATTGTCGGCCACATCGACAGTCAGGATGTTGCCGTTCTGATCGATCTCATAGTTGGTGTCGCATCCGGCGAGGAAAGGACGGTCGCGAAGCTGAACTTCGTCACGTTTTGCGTATTCCACGCCGATGCCGAAGAAGCCGCGGTCGAAGGTCGTGCCCCATGCGCCCGAGATCGTGTAGTCGTCGCCGCCCCCATCGGGGTTGATATTACCCGAAGCGAACAGTTCGAAACCGTCGATATCCGTGCGCAAGACTACGTTACCCACACCGGCCACGGCGTCAGAACCGTAAACCGAGGATGCGCCGTCCAGCAGCAGGTCGTAGCGCTGGATCAGCGACGTCGGCAGCAGGTTGATGGACGGTGAGGTAGGCGCGCCTTCCACACCGGCCGGCGCGAGGCGGCGGCCGTTGATTAGCAGCAGCGTACGCTCTGGGCCAAGGCCGCGCAGGTTCAGCGTCTGCGAACCCGGGCCGTTATCGAGAACGAAGCCCTGGAAGGTCGCGTCGATCTGCTGGCCGGCAGCGGATTCCGACTGCTGAAGAATTTGTGCCGCATCGAAGTTACCGACGTCGCGCTGAATCTCCGTGGTCGTAACCTGCAGCGGTGAGATGCTGGAATAGGTGTCGCGGCGAACACGCGAACCGGTAACAATGATCTGTTGATCAGTATCGGTGCCGGTGGCGCCAGTATCGTCAACAGTAACTTCGTCATCGGGATCGTTGTTGAACACGCCGTCGGCAACGCATTCACCGTCTTCGTCTCGGTCGCAATCTTCCGCGTCCTGCGCGTAGGCGGAGGTGCCAGCCAGCATGGCAGCCATCGAAACCGATGCGGCCAATCCGGTCAGATAGGTTTTGTGCAGTTTTTTCATTGTGACTCCAGTCCTCAGTCTGAAGTCGAGATCCCTGAAATCAATCGCCCCGCATGGCCGCTTTCACAGCACACGAATCATTCAGCAGCGATTAAAAAAGGAGACCCGACCCCTTCGGACTGCAATGACTGCAACGTAACTGTAACCTTGTCAAAGGCTCAATCGCACTTGTCCGCGCACGCAGGGCAAATAGTTAAAGTTGTGGCCGGATTCCCACAGATTTGCCGAGGTCGCGACAGATGGTTTCAATCGCAACTGCAATCGTGAAATGATTGAACAAGGCCCGTGACCGAACGGCTAATTTCGCGCGAGTATGGTCACGCAACCATCATTTGCAATTCTCCGTCACCCTCCTCGATATGCACTGTGTCGCCATCGGAAATTTTCCCGGCCAGCAGCATTTCGGCGAGCGGATCCTGCAGGTAGCGCTGCACCGCGCGTTTAAGCGGACGCGCGCCGTAGACGGGATCGTAACCGACGCGGCCGAGCCATTTGCGCGCGGCATCGGTAAGGTCGAGCATGATCTTGCGATCCTTCAGCAGCTTCTGCACGCGCGCCACCTGTATATCGACGATCGGCGCCATGTGCTCTTGCGCCAGACGGTGGAACAGGATCGTCTCGTCCAAGCGATTGAGGAATTCGGGCCGGAAGTGGCTGCGCACCACTTCCATCACCTGGTCCTCCACATCCTCGACTTTCTGGTCGTCCTCGAGGCTGGAGAGGAACTGGCTGCCAAGGTTCGAGGTGAGGATGATGAGCGTGTTCGAGAAATCGACCTGCCTGCCCTGCCCGTCGGTCAGGCGGCCATCGTCGAGCACTTGCAGCAGCACGTTGAAGACGTCGGAATGCGCTTTCTCGACCTCGTCGAACAGCACCACCTGATAGGGGCGACGCCGTACGGCTTCGGTCAGCACACCGCCTTCCTCATAGCCGACATAGCCCGGAGGCGCGCCGATCAGACGGGCGACCGCGTGTTTTTCCATAAACTCGCTCATGTCGATGCGGACCATGGCCTGGTCGTCATCGAACAGGAATGCCGCCAGCGCCTTGGTCAGTTCGGTCTTGCCGACACCGGTGGGGCCGAGAAAAAGGAAGCTGCCGAGCGGACGGTTCGGGTCCTGCAAGCCTGCGCGCGCGCGGCGCACGGCCTTGGACACCGCCACCACGGCCTTTTCCTGACCAATGACGCGCTTGCCGATCTCTTCTTCCATGCGCAGCAGCTTGTCGCGCTCGCCCTCCATCATCTTTTCGATGGGGACGCCCGTCCACCGGCTGACGACGGAGGCGATATCGTCTTCGGTCACCTCCTCCTTGAGCAGCGCATTTTCGGTCATGTCGCCCGCTTCGGCCAATTGCTTTTCGAGCGCCGGGATGGTGCCATATTGCAGTTCACCCGCAGCGGCGAGATCGCCACTGCGCTGCGCCTGCTCGAGTTCGATGCGCGCGGAATCCAGATCTTCCTTGATCTTCGCCTCGGCGTTGATCTTGTCGCGCTCGTTCTGCCAGCGCGTGGTCAGTTCGGAGGATTGCTGCTCCAGATTGGCCAGCTCCTCGCGCAAAGCGGCAAGCCGGTCCTTTGAAGCGGAATCGCTCTCCTTGCCGAGTGCTTGCTCCTCGATCTTCAGCTGGATGATCCGCCGGTCGAGGTTCTCGATTTCCTCGGGCTTGCTCTCCACTTCCATGCGAATGCGGCTGGCGGCCTCATCCATCAGGTCGATCGCCTTGTCCGGTAGGAAGCGGTCGGAGATATAGCGTTCCGACAGCTGCGCGGAGGCGACGATGGCGCCATCGGTGATGCGCACGCCGTGATGAAGCTCGTACTTCTCCTTGATGCCGCGCAGTATGGAGATCGTGTCCTCCACGCTCGGCTCGTCGACGAAGACGGGCTGGAAGCGGCGCTGCAGGGCCGCGTCCTTCTCGACATATTTCTGGTATTCATCCAGCGTCGTCGCGCCGATGCAGTGCAGTTCGCCGCGCGCCAGGGCCGGCTTCAGCAGGTTGGAGGCATCCATGCTGCCTTCGCTCGCGCCCGCACCGATCAGCGTATGCATCTCGTCGATAAAGAGGATGATCTGGCCACCGGCCTCCTTCACCTCGTCGAGCACGGTCTTCAGCCGCTCCTCGAACTCGCCGCGATATTTCGCACCGGCAATCAGGCTGCCCATGTCGAGCGCCATCAGCGTGCGATCCTTCAGGCTGTCGGGCACGTCGCCATTCGCGATGCGCAGGGCGAGGCCCTCGGCAATGGCGGTCTTGCCGGTGCCCGGCTCGCCGATCACGACAGGATTGTTCTTGGTGCGGCGCGCGAGGATCTGGACGACGCGGCGAATTTCCTCGTCGCGCCCGATGACCGGATCGAGCTTGCCGTCCCTGGCCTTTTGCGTCAGGTCCTGCGCATATTTCTTCATCGCATCGTAAGCCGCTTCGGCATTGGCGCTGTCGGCCGTCTTTCCCTTACGCAGCTCGTTGATCGCGGTGTTGAGCGCTTCTGCCGTAACGCCGCTGGCCGCCAGCGCCTGTCCAGCCTTGCTCGACTTGGCGAGCGCGATCGCCAGCAGCAGGCGTTCTACGGTGACGAAGCTGTCGCCCGCCTTTTCCGCCACTTGCTCGGCCTGGTCGAGCACGCGCACGGCATCATTGTCGAGACCCGGCGTCTGCTGTGCCCCGCCGCCGCTGACGGCCGGAATCTTCGCCAGCAGAGCATCCACTTCCTGCACCGCGCGACCTGGGTTGCCCCCTGCGCGCTGAAGCAGGCCGGCCGCCATGCCTTCCTCGTCCTCGAGCAGAGCCGTAAGGATATGCTCGGGACTGATGCGCTGGTGCGAATTACGGATGGCGACGGTCTGCGCACTTTGGAGGAAGCCTCGCGCGCGATCGGTGAATTTGTCGAGGTTCATGCCTTGCCCCTAAAGATCGGTTCTAACGCCAGATAGTGTTGCCATTGCGCCACACAAGGGCGTTGGACGGCAATTTTCATACCGCCGTAGAATGATACAGCCTCATGCCTCCATATCGCGCACATCAGCATGGTAATCGAGCAACTCGCCTGGCGTGCATTCAAGAACGAAGCACATTTTCGACAATGTCGAGAAACGCAGACCGCGCACCTTCCCCGAGCGGAACAGCGAGAGCTGCGTTTCGCTTATTCCGATGCGGGCTGCCAGGTCCTTTCCGGTAAGCCCGCGCTCTTCGAGCATATTGTCGAGCGTGACGGCTACCGGCATCAGACGAATTCCTCCAGTTCTCGGGCCTTGGCAAACGCGCGGGCAGTGAGCCGTCCGACCAGCCACAGCATCATGCCAACGATGGTGACGGCGAAATAGGACGGATCGAAATAGCCGATAGACTGGTAGGTCTCCGGCCAGAGTATGCGCGATATCAACGATGTGCCGGTGAGATCGAGAAAGCCGCCGACCGCTAGCAGGACACCTACCAGTCCCAGCAAACGAGGCAGGGCAGCCCACAGCGTTATACCGCGAGAAACAGCCCAGGCGCCCCATGCTATCCCGCAAACTGCCAGCGTATAGGGTATCATGGAAAGGCGACGGATCGTCCAAAACGAAGGCGCATTCCAGCCGCCGACGATTAACACCGCCTCGACAATCAGAAAAAACCCCAGAAGCGCCGCGCAGGCACTCGCCGCCACTGCGACGAATCGCGCATACCCTCGCAAAACTTCCATTGATGACTCTCCCGGAATTTAAGCTTGACTTAAATCTATCGTCCATGCTAATTTAAGCAAGACTTAAATTGCGGAGGCCTGCCGAGTGGACGCGGCGATCGAAACGCGAGGATTGGAAAAACGGCTCGGAGGCAAGCCCGTAATACGGGCGCTGGATATGCATGTGCCGCCATCGGGTGTGTACGGATTTTTTGGGGCCGAATGGCGCAGGCAAGACAACTGCAATGCGGTTGCTACTCGGTCTGCTTGCGCCCGATGCCGGCGAGGTCAGACTGCTCGGCGGCTCGCTTGGCGCAGCCGGGCTTGAGCTGCTGCGACAGGTAGGTAGCTTCATCGAAGGCCCGGCCCTGTATGACCATCGAAGCGGTCGCGCGAACCTAGCCATGGCTTGCCGCCTGCTCGGCTTGCCGGACAGCGAGGTAGAACGCGTGCTTGAGCTAGTCGACATGCGGCAGGACGCCCATCGGCCGGTGCGGGATTACTCGCTCGGCATGCGTCAGCGCATCGCCTTTGCACGCAGCCTTTTGGGGAGGCCGAAACTATTATTGTTGGACGAACCGACGAACGGCCTCGATCCCGATGGCATTGCCGACATCCGCCTCCTTATTCGCGAACTTCCCAGCCGGATGGATTGCACGATATTCGTCTCCAGCCACCTGTTGGGAGAGGTGGAGCAAGTGGCCGACACAGTCGGTCTGCTTCGGCGCGGCACACTGGTTATGCAAGGGCCGCTACGCGATTTGCTAGGGTCCGGACGCCGGATTGTGCTGGAGGTGGGCGATCCAGCCAGGGCCGCGGCGCTCGCCGGCGGTTTTGATCGCAGAGTTCAAGGGGGCGATGCCGACACGCTCTTTATCGCGCTGCGCCCCCGCGACGACGCCGCCGCGCTTTGTGCTGCCGTCAATCGAGCGCTGGTACAAGCCGGGATCCCGGTCTTCACGATCAAGATCGAACGGCTGACGCTGGAAGAATTGTACCGGCAATCGGCTGACGCCGTGGAAAATGAGAGGACCGCCGCGTGATGCGTCTTGTCTGCTGGGAACTTGCCAAGCTGCGAGGCTCCCTTGCCCTTCTCTTCGCTCTCGTCACGCCCGGGCTTACGGCGCTTCTAGTGCTGCTTGCCCTGATCGCCCACCGCGCAAGTCCGTCCTGGGCATCGGTGATCGGGCAATTCATCATGCCGCTATGGGCAAAGTTTCTTTTGCCGATGGCAGTAGCAACTTTCTGCACGCTGGTTGCGCAGGTGGAACATCGCGCGAAGAGTTGGGATCATGTCCTGACCCAGCCCTTCGCCCGATGGCGGATTTTCCTCGCGAAGCTAGTCGTTGTCGCCGCAACAGTCGCCGGAATGACGGTGCTTGTTTTCGTGTACGCCTATGGCGTGGCATGGGCTGGCGGGACCATTCTGGGCATCGCACCTAGGGGCGATCCGCAATTCGCCGACGTGGCGCGAACTGCCATGCGTTTGCTTGCCTCAGCCAGTGCGATCGTGGCAATCCAGTTCTGGGTCGCCATGCGGTTTGCCAATTTCGTCGTACCACTCGCGGTGGGCATAGCGGGCACCCTAGTGGGTTTGGCAGTGCTCATGACAGGCACGGATAAGGCCGCATGGGTCCCATGGGTGATAACGCTGCGGAGCGTAGGCGCGCAGGGCGATCCACAAGATGCGTAGATTGGACTTGGCACCGGCCTGTTGCTGGCTGTTATTGCGGTCATAGCCCTCTCGCGCCGGACCTTCCGTTAACATACCGCCGCCTTGCCCAGCTCCCCCGACTTTGTATGAGAGGCCGGGCAGGAAGAGTGAGGGCCCACCCAGAGTATGCAAAGAACTTTCAAACGCATCGGCATCGGCCTTGTCGTGCTGCTTGTGCTGGTCGCCATTGCCTTGATGGTATGGGAGCCGCTGGCCGCGCGGCCAGGCGAAGCGCCGACCGCCGGCCGCATTTACGAGGCAGAGATCGTGCGCGACGATTTCGGCGTGCCGCATATCTACGGCGCGACCGATGCCGATGTCGCTTTCGGGGTCGCCATCGCCCATGCCGAGGACGATTTCTCAACGCTGCAGGATGTGATCGCCATGGCCCGCGGGCGCTATGGTGCGATTGCGGGCGAGGAAGGCGCACAGGTGGATTACGCCTATCACCTGCTCGATGCGCGGGGCACGGCAGAGCGGCAATTCACCCGGCTACCCGAAGACACACAAGAGCTGTTCAACGCCTATGCCGTCGGCCTCAACCAGTTTGCAGAAGAGAATGCAGGCGAGGTGAAGCTGCGCAACCTGTTCCCGGTGAATGGAGAGGATGTCGCGGCCGGTTTTGCATTGCGCCAGCCATTCTTCTTCGGCCTGAATAATACGATCGGTCCGCTGGTCGATAGCGAGGATCGCAATCCCGAGCCCGGCCCGCCGCTCGCCGCCCTACCCCTGCATATGGGGGAGGATGGCGAGCACGCAGGCTCAAATGCCTTTGCCATCGCGCCGGAGAAATCGGGCGATGATGTCACGCGGCTCGTCTCCAACAGCCACCAGCCGCTGCGCGGCGGCGTCGCGTGGTATGAACTGGTCGTGCAAAGCGAGGAAGGCTGGCATTTCGCGGGCGCGAATTTTCCCGGCAGCCCCTTTCCCTTCCTCGGCCACAATCCCGACCTTGGCTGGACGAACACGGTGAACGTGCCGGACATGGTCGATGTGTACGAGTTGACCGTGGACGAAGCTGGCGAGAATTACCTGCTCGACGGGGAATGGCTGCCGCTGGAAAGCCGCAGGGTCTGGCTCGGTGTCGCCATGGGGCCGTTCGACCTGCCCGTGCCGCAAACCGTCTATCGCAGCGTGCACGGTCCGGTGGTGAAGAATGACGACGGCTATTTCGCTATCCGCTATGGCGGGATCGACAATCTGGATAATCTCGATGCCTATTACCGCCTCAACAAAGCCGGCTCGCTGGAGGAATTCCGCGCAATCCTGGCGCGGATGGACATCCCCTCCACCAATTTCGTCTATGCCGATGCCGAGGGCAATATCGGCTATTTCTACAATGCCGCCATCCCCGACCGTGTCGAAGGTCCGGACTGGCGCGGCGTGCTTCCCGGAGACCGTAGCGATCTGATCTGGCAGGGGCCCGTCGCGTTCGAGGAGCTGCCGCAGATCGTCAATCCCGAAAGCGGCTGGCTGTTCAATGCGAACAACACGCCCTTCAGCGCGGCAGGCGAAGGCAGCGATCTGGACCCGGCGGAATACAGCCCCGTCCTCGGCATCGAAACCCGCTCCACCAACCGCGCCCGCCGCGCGGCGCGGCTGATGAGCCTGCCCGGCGTGATCGACCGAGGGCGGCTGGAAGAAATCAAATACGATACCGCCTATGATCGCGAAGGCTATGTCGCTGCCATGCTCGACAGCGTGGCAGCGCTGGAGCTGGAAGACGGCACGCTGCTGCACCGCGCGCAGGGCCTGCTGGGCGGATGGGATCTCGATGCAGACGGCGATGGCGGCGCGGACGCGCTGGCGTTGCTGATGATCCGCCCGTTCATGCGCGCCGATTATCAGAGCGGAGAGATACCCGACGCGCGCGAAGAGCTGGAACGCTCTGCCGAGCACCTGATGGAGCATTTCGGCCGCCTCGACCCGCCGCTGGGCGATGTGCTGCGCCTGCGCCAGGGCGATGTCGACCTGCCGCTGGATGGCGGCTCCGACACGCTGCGCGCCTCGACCCTGTGGGATATCGACGAGGATGGCCGCCTGTCGCTGCGCCATGGCGACAGCTTCATCCAGTTCGTGGAATGGGCGCCGGGAGAGCGGGTGCGCTCGCAATCCATCCAGCCATTCGGCGCGGCAACCACCCGCCCGGAAAGCCCGCACTATACCGACCAGATGCAGCTTTTTGTCGATCACGAACTGAAGCCGGTGTGGTTTTGGCGAGAGGACGTGCTCGCCAATGCCAGCCGCCGCTATTCGGTGCGATCCGCAGCGCAATAGGCACCCTGACTGAGCGCCGCGCAAACAGGCTTCCTTCTTGGGCGCGCCATGCTAAGCCTGCGCGCCATGAAATGGACTCTCGCGCTTCGCACGCTCGCTCCTGCTGCCGCCATCGCTCTGGCCGGCTGCGCCACCACCGCTCCCGCACCGGTCATGGATACCGGAACACACGTCGCCACCATGGCGGCGGAAGAGCCGGACCAGGCAGGCGCCGCATCGCTAGACGAGCTGATCGCAGCGGTCGACATTCCCTATGAGACCTTCACGCTGGACAATGGCCTCACCACCATCGTCCACACCGATCGCAAGAGCCCGCTGGTCGGCGTGACGGTCTATTACCGCGTCGGCTCCAAGCACGAACCGCGCGGCAGCACCGGTTTTGCCCACCTCTTCGAACACATCATGTTTACGGGCAGCGAGAATGTGGAGAATTTCGACATTCCGCTGGAAGCCGCCGGCTCGACCAGCACGAACGGTTCCACCAGCTACGACCGCACCAATTACGTCGAGACGGTGCCGACCGGCGCGCTCGACCTCGCGCTGATGATGGAAGCGGACCGAATGGGCTATCTGCTCGGCGCGGTCACGCAGGAGCGGCTCGATAACCAGCGCGGCGTGGTCCAGAACGAGAAGCGGCAGGGTGACAATTCGCCCTATGGCCTGCTCAGCTATCGCATCAATGAAGGCCTGCTGCCTGTCGGCCACCCCTACCGCCACTCGGTGATCGGTTCGATGGCCGACCTTTCGGCTGCCAGCCTCGAAGATGTGCGCCAATGGTTCATCGACAATTACGGGCCGAACAATGTCGTGCTCGCCCTTACGGGCGATATCGATGCCGAGACGGCGCGCCCGATGGTCGAACGCTGGTTTGGCGCCATTCCCGAAGGCCGCGAAGTGGTGCAGTTCGATGCCCAGCCGGTGACGCTGGCGGAGCCGATCTACGACGAAATGACCGACCAGGTGCCGCAGGAACTGATCGTGCGCGCATGGACGGGGCCGGACATGCAGCATCCCGACGCCGTGCCGCTGCAAGTGGGCATGTACATTCTCGGCGGGCTCAATTCCTCGCGCCTCGACAATGCGCTGGTGCGCGGAGAGGAAGTCGCGACCAGCGTGAGCGCAGGCTACCAGGCTTACGAGCAGATCGGCTTTGCTCAGAGTTTCGTGCAGGTACGACCGGACGCGACCCGCGAAGAAGCGATGGCGCTGATGGATGCCGAATATGATCGCATGCTGACCGAAGGACCCACGCAGGACGAGCTGACCCGCGCGACGACGCAGATCGCCAGCAGCCTGATCGGCGGGCTGGAGCGGATCGGCGGCTTTGGCGGCAAGGGTTCGATTCTGGCAGAAGGCATGCTCTACACGGGCAATCCCGGTTTCTACCGCACCGAGCTGGAGCGGATGGCCGAGCTGACGCCCGAAGATGTGCGCGCCGCGATGCAACGCTGGCTCTCGCGCCCGGCCTACACGCTGACCATCGTGCCCGGAGAACGCACGCTGGACGGCGCGATGATGGGCGGCTGGGGCGATGAACATCTCAATCCCGCGCCCGAACCCGATACCGGCAGCGACTTCGAGGTGACGCGCACCGGGCCCGAAATCGCCCTGCCCACACCTGCGCCTGTCGGAGAACTTACCTTCCCCGAAGTCGAGCGGGCGGAGCTCTCCAACGGCATCCCCGTCTTCCTTGCGCGCCGGACTTCGGTGCCCAAGGTCTCGCTCGCCATGGTGTTCGATGCAGGGTCGGTCGTCGATCCGGCTGGCGCCTATGGCACGCATGAAACGATGATCGACATGCTGAGTGAAGGCACCGAAACGCGCAGTGCGCTCGATATTGCCATAGAGTCCGAAACGCTCGGCGCGTCGATCAGCGTCAATGCCGGCGCCGAAAGCAGCACGGCCAGCCTCACCACGCTCAGCCCGAACCTTGGCGCGTCGCTGGACCTGATGGCCGATATCGTGCGCAATCCCGCTTTCGAGGCCGACGCGCTGGAGCGTGTACGCAGCCAGCGCCTTGCCGCCATCGCGCAGGAAACCTCCAGCCCGGGAAGCATGGCCAGCCGCGCATTCGGCCCACTGATCTTCGGCGAGGCTCACCCTTACGCCTACGCCTCCACCGCCGGTGACGCGGCCGCTGTCGAAGCCCTGAGCGCGGCAGACCTCGCCGCTGAACATGCCGAGTGGATCCGCCCAGAAACCGCGCGCATCACCGTGGTCGGCGATGTGACGATGGAGGAGCTGGTCGCGGCGCTCGAAGCCAGCTTCGGCGATTGGCAATCGGATGGCACCGCCGTTCCCGCCAAGACCGTGGATCAGGCGACCCCCGCCCCACAGACGCAGATCGTGGTTGTCGACCGGCCCAATTCGCCGTCCAGCTATTTGATGATGGGCCGGATAACCCCGCTTTCGGGCTGGGAGCCGGGACAGGAAGCGCTGGAACTGGCCAATGAAGTGATCGGCTCGGGCTTCCTCTCGCGCCTCAACCAGGATCTGCGCGAAACGCGCGGCTGGACCTATGGCATCGGCTCGTCAATTCCGATGCGAAACGGCCCGCGCAACATCGTTGTGCAAACGCAGGTGCAGGCCGATCGCACGGCCGATTCGATCCGCGTCGTGCTCGACCAGATGGAAGCCTTCCCGGCCACCGATCCGGTCGATGATGTGGAATTGCAGCGCGTGACCGATGGCAATATCCGCAACCTGCCCAACCGTTACGAAACGAACGGACAGGTGCTGGGCGCATTGCTGGGCAACCAGAATGCAGGCCGCGACATCCGCTACCAAATGCAACTGCCTGCGCTCTACGGAGCGGTGGATGCAGGCGACATCAATGCCGCGGCTGCACGCTACCTGCAACCCGACGGCTTCACCGTCGTTGTGATCGGAGACCGCAGCGTTGTCGAACCGCAGCTTGAAGCGCTGGGCATGCCGGTCACCTATATCGACGCCGACAGCCTGTAAGGCATCGCCCACATAAGGAGATAACGACTATGAGCAATGTGGGTGGAACCTACGATTTCGTCGCCAATAGCCCGATGGGCGAGCAGACCGGCACCTTTACGGTCGTCCCCGACGAAAGCGGCAATACCTTCACCGGGCAGCTTTCGGGCGGCATGGGCACGATGGATGTGCAGAACGGCGTCATCACAGGCGATACGCTGACCTGGCAGATGAAAATGGGCATGCCGATGCCGATGACGCTGGATTGCGAAGCCACCGTAGATGGCGATGCGGTTACGGGCACGATCAAGGCCGGCATGATGGGCACCATGCCCTTCACCGCCCAGCGGCAGGATTGAAGCCGCCAATACGGCCCATTCCTTAGGCGGTTGGCAAGGATATCGCGCTAGGTTTGCGCGATGTCCGGTGCGAGCGCCTTTTTTATATTGATTCCCGCGATGTACGCGCTGTTTACGACAGCGCTGATCGTGATCGCGTTCGTGGATCGCCGCCTGATCGCGGCTCGCTGGGCGGCGCTCGGGTTTTTCGTCGCTTTCGTCAGCATTCTGGTGGACGGCCTTCGCGACCCGGGCGGGGATCGCTGGGTGTCGTGGTTCACCGTCGCCACCCATTTCCTGCCGCTACTGATCATGGTGCAGGCATTTCTCTCTCGTCACGGCAAAAACGCGCCCGCCTGGGCGTGTGCGCTATTCGTGCTGGCGTCCATTTACGTGATGCCGAACATGCCATGGGCGCCGCCCAATTGGCTGCGCGGCGTGCTGGTACAGGCCACCTGCGCCACCATCATCGCGTCCGGCCTGTTGCCGCTGTGGCGCTACCGTCGCCAGTCCGTGGTGGACCTTATCGCGTTTGCCGCCATCGCGCTCGCCTGCCTGTCCTATGTCGGTCGCAGCGTGGTGATCTACATCACGCCAATCGGCGAGAGCGCCGAGGCCATCCAGCAATTCTACAACGGCCTCAATATCGCCTTCCATTCCGCCAGCGCGCTGATGGGTATGACGGTGGGCATCGTGCTGATGATGACCATTGGCTCCGACATCGTGCGCCTGCGCATGGAGGAAAGCGAGATCGACCCGCTGACCGGCCTCGCCAATCGCCGACGGCTGGAACGCGTGAATGCGCAGGATGCGGCCGGCAAATTGTCCGTTGGCGGCGTGATTGCCGTAGACCTCGACCACTTCAAGCGCGTGAATGACAGTTTCGGCCACGATGCGGGCGACGAGGTGCTGCGCAAGGTCGGCAGCAAGTTGAACAAATTGTTCGGAGAGCTTGGCACGGTCTGCCGCACGGGCGGGGAGGAATTCGTCATTCTGCTGGACCGCGACCACGTGGCCGCCATCTCGCAATTATCGAGCGCCGCACGCGTTGCCATCGCCGGCCTGCGCTTCGACGGCGTGCTATCCGCTGTCACTGTCACAGCCAGTGTCGGCTTTCACGAGCGTGGCGAAGACGAGGAAATCGGCAATGCCATCCGGCGCGCCGACCAGGCCGTCTATTGCGCCAAGACCGACGGGCGCAACCGCGTGGTCGGCGTAATGAACGACAAAGGCTTCCACGTGCTACGCGCTGTCGCCTGATTACCGCAACGGCGGGCACGCCCGAAAGCCCGCATTGGGTTGCCAGCCGATAATCACCACATAGCTGCTGGACGACACGCAGTGGAGCACTCGCATGGCCGATGATGATGAAAAACGCGTCCGACGCGTGCCCAGCAGTCGCACGGCGCGGCTCGGCGCATTCGGCAGGCTGGCAGGCGGTGTCGCGGGTGGCGTGTTGGCCGAGGGCGCGCGTCGGCTGGCGCGCGGAGAGCGTCCGCGCATGCAGGATATGCTCCTCACCCCCGGCAACGCGATGCGGCTGGCAGACCGCCTCTCCCACCTGCGCGGCGCAGCGATGAAGCTAGGCCAGATGATCAGCATGGATGCAGGCGACATGCTGCCACCCGAGCTTGCCGATATCCTCGCACGCCTGCGCGAGAACGCCGACCGCATGCCGCCTGCGCAGCTACGCGACGTTCTGGACAAGGAATGGGGCAAAGGCTGGCTGGGCCGCTTCGCCAATTTCAATCCCCGCCCCATCGCGGCCGCCAGTATCGGCCAAGTCCACCGCGCCACCATGAAGGACGGGCGCGAGATCGCGATCAAGGTGCAATATCCGGGCGTGAAGGAAAGCATCGACGCCGATGTCGACAACGTCGCAACCCTGCTGCGCGTCTCCGGCCTGCTGCCGAAGGAGCTGGCAATCGACGGCCTGCTGGAAGAGGCGAAGCGCCAACTGCATGAAGAAGCGGATTACGAGCGCGAAGCCGCGCAGATGATGGCCTATCGCCAGATGCTGGCCGGCGAGGACGATTTCATCGTGCCCGAAATGGTGCCGGAATTCTCGACCGGTCGCGTTCTGGCCATGGACTTCATCGCCGGCACGCCGATAGAGGCGCTGGTCGATGCCCCGCAGGATGAGCGCAACGCCGTCACCCGGCGCATCATCGCGCTGGTGCTGCGCGAGCTGTTCGAATTCGGCGTGATGCAGACCGATCCCAACTTCGCCAATTACCGCTACCAGGCCGATAGCGGAAAGCTGGTGCTGCTCGATTTCGGGGCGACCCGCGCGGTCGATCCCGCGATTGCCGAGAATTACCGCAAGCTGCTCGCCGCCGGTCTCGCAAAGGACCGCGCCGCAGTGCGCGAAGCCGCGCTGGAAGCAGGCTTTGTCGGCCAAGGCGTGGTCGATGGCCATGCCGACAAGTTCGATCGCATGATCGACATTATCCTTGCCGAAATGCACCGCGAAGGCCCGTTCGATTTTGGCGACCGCGCTTTCGTGGAAGGCTTGCGCGATGAAGGCATGGCGATGGCACAGGACAAGGCGACATGGCACATCCCGCCGGTCGACATGCTGTTCGTGCAACGCAAGATCAGCGGCACGGCACTGCTCGGCGCGCGGCTGAAAGCGAAAGTGGATGTGCGCGAAATGGCGCGCGAATGGGTGGAGTAAACTGTCGTCATCGCGAACCAGACCCTTCCCGCTCACCCTGAGCTTGTCGAAGGGTCGTCCTTTCTTCTAGCGCGAGTGTGAAGAAAAAAGCGGTCCTTCGGAGTCGAAGACGGCGCGTAGCGCCACTGGCTCAGGACGAGCGGAATCTAGAAGCGGCCCCGCAGCGCCTGATACGCCGCCGCCGTCACCGTATTCGCCAGATTGAGCGAGCGGATATGCTTCGACCGCATCGGCAAGCAAAACTGCCTGTCCGCGTGACGCTGCCGGATCGCATCGGGCAAACCCGCCGTCTCGCTGCCGAACACCAGATAGGCATCGTCCGGGTAATCCGGCTCGTAAAAACTGGTGGGCGCGTCATCCTCGAACAGGAATAGCTGGTCATCACGCGGCGCGCGTTCGTCCAGAAACGCATCCCAATCCAAGATTTCCGCCAGCCGGACATGCTGCCAGTAATCCAGCCCGGCGCGTTTCAACTGCCTGTCCGACAGGGTGAACCCGTAAGGCCGGATCAGCACCAGCTCCATATCCAGCGCCACGCAGGTGCGCCCAATCGCGCCGGTATTGTGCGGTATTTCCGGATGGACGAGGACGATGGTGGGCATGGGCTAGTAGATTTCGCCGATCTGCCAACCGGTCAATTCGATGACAAATTCGCCAAAGTCGCGCATCTTGCCGTCTGTTGGGCTCCAGCGCTCAACATAATCATATCCATAATTGTCCAATCGTTCGGCGATCCACATCGCGCCATCGCCGCCTGTAATGCACTCCCCTGCACGCATTCGCATCAGCCTGCGATCGTGGACAAGGCGTTCCAACTCCACGGCTTCTGCTTCCGTTAGAGTGCGCTCCAGCTCTTCTGCAATCTCGCCAGGGCTATACCCACCATTGCCAGAAAGCCGTTTCGCCACAAAAGACCAGCCGCTGTCTCCGTCGCGATCAAACCTGACGATCACTGGATTATCGAAGCTGCGCAGCCAGATGAATCGAATTTGCTCTTGCTTGTCTATTTGAGCTTCTCGAACATACTCAGACAACGCATTTTCGGATGCGGCGGCTAGGTGTTCCGAATACCATTCGCGCGTGAAGTCATCCATAACCGGCTCTTGCTGAAGGCCGAAGGAGCAATTGTACTGCGCTGATTGTAGCGCGTCCGGAAATACCTGCCCCGGTGCGCTCTGCACGGCCGCATCCGTCAGAAGCCTGCGCTCGCTTTCATTAAAGCAAGCGGACACTAAGAAAAGCGCCGCAAGCGCAAAGGCGAACCTAAATCGCAAGCCTAGCCCAGCTTGTCCATCAGGATCTGGTTCACCACCGCCGGATTGGCCTTGCCCTGCATCGCCTTCATCGTCTGGCCGACGAAAAAGCCGAAGAGCTTGTCCTTGCCGCCACGATATTGCTCTACCTTGTCTTGGTTGTTCGCAAGGATGTCATCGATCGCCGCCTCGATGGCGCCCGTGTCGCTCACTTGCTTGAGGCCTTCGGTCTCGGCGATCTCGTCCGGTTCGCGGCCCTCTTTCAGGACGATCTCGTAGATTTCCTTGGCCTGACCGCCGCTGATTTCGCCCTTGTCCTGCATGGCGAGGATGGCGGCCTGCCGCTCTGCCGTGGAATTTGCCATGTCGGCCTCGTCGCCCAAGGATTTCACCACACCAGGAGCGACGGAAAGCGACCAGTTGGCCACCTGCGTCGCCACCTTGTTTTCAGGCTTGCCGATGGCAGAAGCCGCGACGCCCAGCAGCGTTTCGAAGCGGGCGAAGGTTTCCACCTCGGCAGTGAGTTCGCGGGCGTTGTAAGGCGTCAGGCCCAGCTCGTTTTCGTAACGCTGGCGCTTGGCATCGGGCAGTTCGGGCAGGGACGCGCGGCATTCTGCCAGAAACGCATCGTCCAGTTCCAGCGGCAGCAGGTCCGGATCGGGGAAGTAGCGATAATCATGCGCGTCTTCCTTGCTGCGCATGGACCGCGTGGTGCCGGTGCCCGGATCGAATAGGCGCGTTTCCTGCACGATTGTGCCGCCATCCTCGATCACGTCGATCTGGCGCTGCACCTCGTGCTCGATAGCCTGCATCACGAAGCGCACGGAATTGACGTTCTTCGTCTCCGTGCGCGTGCCAAGCTCGGTATCGCCCACCTTTCGCACGCTTACATTCACGTCCGCGCGCATGGAGCCTTCCTCCATATTCCCATCGCAGCTGCCGACATAGCGCAATATGGCGCGCAGCTTGCGGATATAGGCGCCCGCCTCGGCAGGCGAGGTCATGTCCGGGCGGCTGACGATTTCCATCAGCGCCACGCCGGTGCGATTGAGATCGACATAGGACATTGTCGGATGCTGGTCGTGCATCAGCTTGCCGGCATCCTGCTCGACATGGATGCGCTCGATGCGGATGACCTTGTCTTCGGGGATGCCCGCCTTCTCGTCCGCCTCGATGGTCAGCTGCCCCTCGCCCACAATGGGGTGGTAGAGCTGGCTGATCTGGTAGCCCTGCGGCAGGTCGGCATAGAAGTAGTTCTTGCGGTCGAACCGGCTCCACGCATTGATCTGCGCCTCGATCGCCATACCGGTGCGCACGGCCTGCCGGATGCACTCGCGATTGGGCACCGGCAGCATGCCGGGCATGGCTGCATCGACCAGCGAGACCTGGCTGTTCGGCTCCGCCCCGAAAGCGGTGGACGCGCCGGAGAACAGCTTGGCGTTGGATGTGACCTGCGCATGGACTTCGAGGCCGATCACGACCTCCCATTCGCCGGTTGCGCCCTGAATACGATAATTGCTCATACCAAGTCCTTACAGCCTGCTGCGGCGCGTGTCGCGGGGGTCATTGAGCCACCTCGAACCAGAACGATCCGGGCTGCGCGTCCGGATATTTTTCGAGGATCGGAAAGGCACGCTCCAGCGCGTCGCCATGATTGTGTTTCAGCCAGTTGAGTGCCAGGCACACCCGGTATCGCGGCGAGTGCGCCAGCATGGCTTCGAGCAAGTACTGCTCGTTCCAGAGCCGGCGGTCGCGGCGCAGCCAGCGTTCCGGGTAATCACGCGGCGTAAAGATGTCGTGGACATGCACGAGCACGCCTTTCGCCAAGCGCGGCACGATCTGCAGCAGCTCGGTCGTCACATCGCCGAAGGGGCGGATGACGTGAGAGCTGTCGATGAAGAGGATATCACCCTCGCCCAGCGCATCGAATAACTCGCGCGGCACGTCCTCGACCTTCTGGCGCAGGATCTCCGGCCCGAGCGTCTCCAACCATGGCATTTCGTAAGGCTCCGTGCACACGTGGCGACATTCGCCAAGAGCTCCGGTTTCGCGATTGCGGGCGATGGCCTTCGCGGCGACGCGGGTCGAATGGCCGGATCCGATCTCGATCAGCATGTTCGGGCGAGCGTGCCGAATCATCGCATAAAGCGCATCGGCATCGCCTGCGTTGAACTGCAGATTGTCGTAGGCGTAGGCGAGCTCCGGCTCGGCATGCTCCGTCAGCGCGGCAAGCTCGCTCTGGCATTCGAAGGCATCTAGCAAGGCAAGCTGACCCGCTTCGTTCAGATCGAGCCCCGGAAGTTCCCGTTCGCTCGTAACGTCTGCGGGCAGGTCCGCATCGCGATAGGTCGGGTGGTAATAATGTGTCGAACGCCAGTGCATGCCCGCCCGGTCGGCCTGTCGGCGGTATAGCGGGAAATTGCCCGGCCAGTTGCCAACCGCGCGAAACAGCGGCGCGCCAAGCGTTACGACGATAGCGGCAATGATATCGACGAGCCGCCTGGCGAATCTCACCACCACTTCTCCGGCTGCGCAGTGAATCCAGCGCGCTGTTCTATCGCGAGGCCTGCATTCAGCACCACCTGCTCATCGAAAGCCGGGCCGACCAGTTGCAGGCCCAGCGGCAAGCCGTCTTCGTTCACCGTGGCGGGCACGCTCATGGCGGGCAGGCCTGCCAGCGAGGCGGGCACGGCGAAGACGTCGTTCAGGTACATGGTCAGCGGATCGTCGTTCAGCGAACCGAGCGGGAAGCTGGCCGTGGGCGTCGTCGGCGCGAGGATCACATCGCATTTGGCAAAGGCGTCGTTGAAATCGCGCTGCACCAGCGTGCGGATTTTCTGCGCCTGCGTGTAATAGGCATCGTAGAAGCCTGCGCTCAGCACATAGGTGCCGATCAGGATGCGGCGCTTCACCTCGTCACCGAACCCGACTTCGCGTGTGGCGGCGTACATGTCCTGCAGGCCCCCTGCCCCGGACGCCGATCCGGGGTCGGGCAGGTCGCGCAGGCCGTAGCGCACGCCATCATAGCGGGCGAGGTTGGAGGAGGCTTCCGCAGGCGCGATGATGTAGTAGGCGGGCAACGCGTATTTGGTGTGCGGCAGGCCGACATCGACAATCTCCGCGCCCGCATCGCGCAGCATTTCCTTGCCCTGCTCCCACACGTCGAGGATCGCCTGGTCGGTGCCATCCATGCGGTATTCGTTGGGAATGCCCACGCGCTTGCCCGAAAGATCGGCATCCAGCGCCGCGCTCCAATCGGGCACGGGCATGTCGAGCGAGGTGGAATCCTTCGGGTCGAACCCGGCCATGGCTTCCAGCATGATGGCGCAATCTTCAACCGAGCGGGCCATCGGGCCTGCCTGGTCGAGACTGCTGGCAAAGGCGACGACGCCCCAGCGCGAGCAGCGGCCATAGGTCGGCTTGATGCCGCAAATGCCGGTAAAAGCAGCGGGCTGGCGGATGGAGCCGCCCGTATCGGTGCCGGTGGCGGCGGGCGCGATGCGCGCGGCGACGGCGGCAGACGACCCGCCCGACGATCCGCCCGGGCTCATCGCGGCATTGCTGCCCTCCTTGCGCCACGGCGAGGCGACATTGCCGAAATAGCTCGTCTCGTTGGAAGAGCCCATGGCGAACTGGTCTAGATTGAGCTTGCCCAGCATCCCCGCGCCTGCGTCCCACAGGTTCTGCGAGACGGTGCTTTCATAGGGCGGCACGAAGCCTTCGAGGATGTGGCTGGCGGCGGTGGTCTGCGTGCCGTTTGTGGCGAACAGATCCTTCATGCCGATGGGCACGCCCGCCATTTTGCCAAGGTCCTTGCCCGCCGCGCGGTCTGCATCGGCCTTGTCGGCAGCATCCAGCGCGTGGTCGGGAGTCGTGACGATGAAGGCGTTGAGCGAAGCTGCGGCTTCGACGGCAGCGTTGAAGCTTTCCGCCACTTCGCGCGCGGTGAAGTCGCCAGAGGCTACGCCATCGCGGATTTGTTTGACGCCAAGGTTTGTGAGGTCGGTCATATTTCGTCACCCTGAACTTGTTTCAGGGCCCATGTCTCCGATTGCGCCATCCGTTCGTGAGGAAGGATGGATGCTGAAAAGAGTTCAGCACGACGGGTGGGGTAGTAAGCGCGAAGGCGGATCACTCGATCACCTTGGGCACGCCATAAAAGCCGTGCTCTGCCGCAGGCGCATTGGCCAGCACATCCTCGCGTCGTCCGCCGCCTGTCTTGGGATCGGCATCGACCACATCGTCGCGCAGACGCTGGGCTTGCGGGATCACGGCGGTCATCGGTGCGACGGTGGAGGTATCCACCTCGCCCAGCTGCTCCACCCAGTCGAGGATATTGTTGAGTTCGGGCACCATGCGGTCGAGCGCGGCATCATCCATGCGGATGCGCGCCAGACTGGCGATCTTGGCGACTTCTTCGCGGGTCACTGACATGCCAAGCGCACTAGCCGCGCCGGGGCGCAGCTTCAAGCGGAACTCGGCCTCCCAGCCTGCAAAACGGGGGCTTATTGCGGCGCGGCAGGATCCGCCGGACCGGCCTCCATCTGCTCCTGCATCATCAGCATCTGGATCTGCATGCTCAGCTGCTGGAATTCTTCCTGCGTCAGCACATCGTGCACGGTGACGTTGAAGGTCAGGTCCGCACCAGGGCCGATATCCGATCCCGGCGGCGGCGAATCGCCGTAAGCGAGATCGGCCGGAATGTAGATTTCGTATTCGCCGCCTTCGCGGGTCTGCAACAGGCCATCGCGGAAGCCGTCTACCACGCTGCCCAGTTCCATCGGCACGCCTTCGGGCACCAGGTCGGCGATCTGCGGCGGCAATTGCAGCGTGGGCGGAGAACGGTCGAATTCGGTGCCATCGTCCAGCGTGCCGACATATTCGACGAATACCACGCTGTCCTCGGTCGGCGCGGGGCCTTCGCCTGCCGTGATCGTCTCGACCGACAAACCCTTGGGCATGGCAACCCACGCGATCAGCGCGGCCAGCACCACGGCAGCCAGCACGCCCAGCCACAATTTGGCGAGCGATCCCTTGGCGATCGGCTGGAGAGGAACGCGGGTAACTTCGGCCATGTGTGCAATCCCGTAAATGGCAACGCCCAGACAAAAGGGGCGCGGAAAACTGTTCCACGCCCCTTTGGCTTGTCTGCGATGGGCTTTCAAGCGCGGGCTTGCCGCCCTTGCCCGAAAAACCGCTCAGCGAACGCCGTCGCGTTCCATACGCTTGCGCTCCAGCTTGCGAGCGCGGCGCACGGCAGCGGCCTTTTCACGGGCGCGCTTCTCGCTGGGCTTTTCGTAGTGGCGACGCAGCTTCATCTCGCGATACACGCCTTCGCGCTGCAGCTTCTTCTTGAGCGCGCGGAGAGCCTGTTCCACATTGTTATCGCGAACCATGATCTGCATAAATTCAAGCCACCTTGTCTAAGTCAAAAATGGTGAGAGCCCGCGGCAGTCAGGCGCGGGGTGCACCATGAAATTCAAACGAAAAATGCGCCGATTCCCTGACGGGATCGACTTCACAGGGGCGCAGATAGGCGAATCGCGGGTAAAAAGCAAGGCGCCCGCTGCGCTTTTGGGTTCCGCTGCGGCGTGCCTGTGTCTAAGGCGGCGGGCATGTCCACCAGCAGCACCCCCATTGCCGCCTCGCTCTCGGTCGCCCTTGGCGGCGGCGTGGGCGCGCTTGCCCGCTATCATCTGGGGCGCGCGATGACAGTATGGCTCGGCGCGCCGGCCATGGGCGTGTTCCCTTGGGCGACGCTGGCAGTCAACACGATCGGCAGCCTGATGATGGGCCTTCTGGCCGGATGGCTGGTGCGCTCTGGCGGCGAGAATGTGGACCAATGGCGGCTGCTGCTGGGCGTCGGCCTGCTGGGCGGTTTCACCACGTTCAGCGCCTTCAGCCTGGAACTTGCAACGCTGATCCAGCGCGGGCAGCTGGGCATTGCCGGGATCTACATCATGCTGAGCATCGGGCTCGGCATCACCGGCTTCATCTTCGGCATCACCATGACGAGGCTGTTTTCCTGATGGCGGCGGGCGCAGACGAAGTGCGGCAATTCACCGTCGAAGCCGACGATGACGGCGTGCGGCTGGACCGGTGGTTCAAGCGGCATCTGCCGAAGATCGGTTTCGGCACGGTCAGCCGCTGGGCGCGCACCGGCCAGATCCGCGTCGACGGCAAGCGCGCCAAGGTGGACGACCGCCTGAGCGAAGGCCAGCAGCTGCGCGTGCCGCCCGGCGGCGAGGATGGCGGGCGCACCCAGCGAAAGCGCCGCGAGCTGACGGCGGAAGATGAAGCACAGGCCGAAGCCATGCTGATCCACCGCGATAAATCCGCGCTCGTCATCAACAAACCGCCGGGCCTCGCCACGCAAGGCGGCACCAAGACGACGCGCCACGTGGATGGCCTGCTCGATGCCTATGCCGGCGAGGATGAACCGCGCCCGCGGCTGGTCCACAGGTTGGACAAAGATACGTCCGGCGTATTGCTGGTCGCGCGCACACCGGGCAGCGCGGCGTTCTTCTCCAAACGCTTTTCCGGGCGCAGCGCCAAGAAAATTTACTGGGCGCTGGTCGTGGGTGTGCCCGATGTTGCCGAGGGCACGATCGACGCGCCGCTCGCCAAGCAGCCGGGCACGGGCGGCGAGAAAATGCATGTCGATGTGGAGAACGGCCAGCCCGCCAAGACGGCCTACCGCGTGGTGGACCGGGCCGGACACAAGGCGGCTTGGGTCGAATTGCAGCCCTTCACCGGGCGCACGCACCAGCTGCGCGTCCACCTCGCGGCTATCGGCCATCCCATCGTGGGCGACGGTAAATATGGCGGGCAGGACGCCTTCCTGACCGGTAGCGTCAGCCGCAAGATGCACCTTCATGCCCGTCGCCTCATCATCGAGGCTCCCAAGGGCGAGAAGCTGGATGTCACCGCCGAATTGCCCGAACATTTCGCGCAGAGCATGGAACAGCTTGGCTTTGACGAGGCGCTCAGCAATGCAGGCCCCGTCCTCACCCCGCCGCCCGAGCGCGGCAAGGCTGAGAAGAAGCAGGCTGCCAAGGCCCACGCCAAGCAATACCGCAAGAACCGCCGCGGCGAACGCAAGAGCCGCGGCGCGCCGGACGGAAAGAAGCGCGGAGCACCCAAACCGAAGGGCCGCCGCAAGTGAGTGAAGTGAAGCTCGCCGTGTTCGATTGCGACGGCACGCTGAGCGACGGGCAGGCGGGCGTCGTCGCAGCGATGGATGCGGCGTTCGCGCAGGTCGGCCACCCCGCCCCGCCGCATGGCCAGGTGCGGCGGATCGTCGGGCTCAGCCTGCCGCAGGCAATCCGGCAACTCGCTCCGGAGCTTGACGACACAACCCGCCATCACATCGTCGATGCCTACAAAACCGCATTCCGCCAATCGCGCGAGGACGGATCGCTGCGGGAGCCGCTTTTCGATGGCATGGCCGATCTGCTGCGCCGCTTGCGCGGGCACGACTGGACGCTCGGCATTGCCACCGGCAAGTCCGATCGCGGCCTTTCCAGCACACTGGCCGTACATGGCATCGGCGACCTCTTCGCCACCACGCACACGGCGGATCGCCATCCGTCCAAGCCGCATCCGGCCATGCTGCATGCCGCGATGGACGAGACGCTCGCCGCGCCCGAACACAGCGTGATGATCGGCGATACGGTGTTCGATATCGAAATGGCGCAGGCCGCCGGGGTGCGCGCAATAGGGGTCGCATGGGGCTATCACGAGCCGCGCGAATTGCTGGCGGCGGGCGCTGTCGGCGTGGCGAAGGATATGCGCGAGCTGGAGGCGATGATCCATGGATGAGGGCCGGCCCGATGAATCGAAAGCGAAGCAGCGCTTCCTCTTTATCAGCCTGATGCGCGTGGCCGGCGTGGTCATGGTGCTGCTGGGCCTGATTATCACCACGGACACCACGCCGCTGCCGAACTGGCTGGGTTGGGTGCTGGTCGCGCTGGGCGTGACCGAGGCGCTGCTGGTGCCGCAGGCCCTTGCCCGCAAATGGAGCAGCAAGAACCGCAAATGAAGCGTTTCTACAAGGATGTGAGCGTCGCCGAAGCCGAAGGCGGCTGGCAGGTGGAACTCGATGGCCGCGCGATCCGCACGCAATCGGGGGGCCGGCAGATCGTGCCCACGCAGGCGCTGGCTCAGATGCTGGCGGCGGAATGGCGCGCGCAGGGCGAGGAGATCGACCCAAAGAGCTTCGTCTATCGCGACATGGCCGATTTCGCGCTCGATGTGGTCGCCAAGGATCGCGGCGACACGATTGGCAAGCTGCTCAGCTATGCCGAGACAGATACGCTGTGCTACCGCGCCGCGCCGGGCGAGCCGCTGTTCGACCGGCAGGAAGAGATCTGGGAGCCGCTGGTACGTGCTTGCGAAGCGCGCCATGGCATGCGGCTGGAACGCATCACCGGCGTCATCCACCAGAAGCAGGCGGATGGGGCGATTATCGCCCTGCGCGAGCGGCTGGAGAGCGAGGACAATTTTGCGCTGGCCGGGCTGCTGACGCTGACCTCGCTCGCCGCATCGCTGGTGGTGGGCCTCGCCATGCTGGAGGATGGCGCGAATGCCGAGGCGCTGTTCGCTGCCGCCAATGCGGAGGAAGACTGGCAGGCAGAATTATGGGGCTGGGATCACGCCGCCGAAGAGGTTCGGGCAGCACGGCTGGAGGCATTCAAGCGGGCGGCGGCGTTTGTGGCGGCGTCTCGCAAACCGCGCTAAGAAAATCCGCTCACCCTGAGCTTGTCGAAGGGTCGTTCTTCACTTCAAGCATAGCGCCCAAAGAAAAAGCGATCCTTCGACAAGCTCAGGATGAGCGGAAAAATAGATTACCCCACCCACTCGGCCACGTCGTCGGCCACGACATTCGCCGCCTCGTTGAGCGCCGCGCCAACAGCCAAAGCCTCAGGCAGCACGCCGGGCACCACATGCTCGAAACGCTGGGTGCGCACGGTCGCATCGGGCATTTCCATCACCGCGTCGTAGCGGACCACCACACTGGAATTCACGGCGTCATAGCCGAATTCGACCAATTGCCCCGACAGCTGGGTGCGCGCGGCGTATTCCAGCTCTCCGCCATTCACCACCAGCCGGTTGCCCTTGGCGCGGATGGTTTCGGCGAGCACATTGCGGAACAGTTGCGCGGGCTTTTCCACCCACACGGCATCGGCAAGATACGCAAGCGAGCTGTCGCTGGTGGTCACCGGCACGCGGGTGACATTGAGGCGCTGCGTGACGCTGGGCACCTGAACGGAAAGCGCGGCTGCCACTTCGCCTTCGGCCCCTGCCCCCGCGGGGATGGTAGCGGTCGGCGTGAGGGTCAGCAGGCGCTCGGGCGGCTCGCCCCCGCCAATGCTGATGCAGCCGGGGAGCAGGGCCAGCGAGGCAAGCGCGGCGAGAACGGGTTTTGTGGTCATAGTGGCGATTTTCCCGCTCATGGTTCGTAATCCGGCAATTCTGGTCCGCCCAGCAGCGATCCGGCACCCTCGGTTTCCAGCCGCTCTGTCATGGCGCGCAGATTGGCGCTCGTCTCGCGCAGGTCGCGCAGGGTTGCGGTTGCGGCTGGCAGCGTGTCCTGGTTGAGTTGCTGGGTCAGCGGCTCCACATTGGCAAGGCTCGCTTCCAGCGCTTCTGCCGCCGAACTGGCGGAAGCCAAAGTGGCGCGAAGCTCTGCCGAAATCTGCCGCCCTTCGCTTTCCAGCAAAGTATCGGTCGTCTCCAGCGTGCCTTCGAAAGCCGCCAGCGTCTCGGTCGATTGCGCCAGCGTGCCCTGCAATTCCTGCAAGGTCCGCTGGATTTCGGGCGATGTCGCCGCCAGTTCCTGGCTGATGGCATCGGTGTTGCGCAATATGCCGCTTATCGAATCCTGGTTCTCGTCGTCCAGCACGCGGGTGAGGCGGTCGGTCAGCGTAGCCAGCCGCTCCAGCAGCAGCGGCGCACTGGCAAGGATTTCGCCGATCGCACCGGGCGCAGGCGGGATGACGGGGACGCCTTCCACGCAGGTGGTGGTGTCGCAGGAGATTGGCGGCTGGTCCGATTGGCCGCCCGACAGGCTGATATTGGAAACGCCGGTGAAGCTGGCGGAAACGCTTGCTTCGGTCCCGACGAGAATGGGCGTGTCGCCATCGATGGTGATGCGCACCTTCACGAATTCGGGGTCACGCTCCCAGATCGAAATATCGCTCACCTGCCCCACGGGCACACCCGAATAGGTGACGACCGACCCGTTGGCGACGCCGCCCACGGATTGTTCGAAGAAGATATCGTATTCCTTGTTGTCGCGGTCGCTCAGCCGCGCCAGCCAGATGAAAAAGATCGCGGCGCCCGCCAGCAGAAGGAGTGTGACTGCCCCCACCCAGATATGGTTTGCCCTCGTTTCCATTGCGTCGCCTTATGCCTTTCCTGTCCGAGGCTTGTCCATCGCTTTCCCCGCTTCATGGGTGGTGGCTGCGGCGCGGCTGCGCGGGCCGTTAAAATATTCCTGTATCCACGGATGGTCGGTCTGCAGCAATTCGGGGATGGTGCCCACGGCGATCACCTGCTTGTCCGCCAGCACGGCCACGCGGTCGCAAATGGCGTAGAGCGTGTCGAGATCGTGGGTGATGAGGAACACGGTGAGGCCCAGCGTATCGGTCAATTCGCGCAGCAAGGCGTCGAACTTGGCAGCGCCGATGGGGTCGAGGCCCGCCGTCGGTTCGTCGAGAAACAGCAGCTCCGGATCCAGCGCCAGCGCACGGGCAAGGCCGGCGCGCTTCTTCATCCCGCCCGATAGCTCGGACGGGTATTTGGGCGCGGCATCTTCGGGCAGGCCGGTCAGCACGACCTTGTAGCGCGCGATCTCGTCCAGCAATTGCTGGTCCAGCTCGGGATAGAACTGCTTGAGCGGCACCTGCACATTTTCTGCGACGGTCAGCGTGGAGAACAGCGCCCCGCCCTGGAACAGGACGCCCCAGCGATTGCGCACGCCGATTTCCTCGTCCGGTTCGGCAGCGGTGATGTCCTTGCCGAACACCTCGATGCAGCCTTCATCAGGAATTTGCAGGCCGATGATGGAGCGCATCAGCACGCTCTTGCCCGTGCCCGATCCTCCGACCACGCCCAGAATCTCGCCGCGTTTGACTTTGAGGTCGAGGTTCTCGTGCACGGCGAAATCGCCGAAGCGGTTGACCAGCCCCTCGATCTTGATCGGGTGCTCGCCGTGCCATTCCTCGGGCGCGGTATCCAGCGCATCGTCGAGCACGTCCTCGCGGTGGTCTTCGGTCTCGCTCATGCCCAGCCCACATTGGAAAAGAAGACGGCGAAGAACGCGTCCAGCACGATGACGAGGAAGATCGCCTGCACCACCGCCATCGTGGTGCGCAGGCCCACTTCCTCCGCATTGCCGCGCACCTGCATGCCCTGATAGCAGCCCGCCATGGCGATGATCAGGCCGAAGACCGGCGCTTTGATCATACCGACCCAGAAATCGTATAACGGGACCACTTCCTGCACGCGTGCAAGGAAAGTGAGGAACGGGATGCCCAGCATCACGTCCGCCACCACGGCGCCGCCGATAATTGTGACGACGCTCGCGTAAAAGCCCAGCAGCGGCATCATCAAGACCGCAGCCATGATGCGCGGGATGACCAGTGCTTCCATGGGAGAGACGCCGATGGTGCGCATCGCGTCCACTTCCTCTGTCAGTTGCATCGTGCCGATCTGCGCAGCAAAGGCGCTGCCTGATCGGCCTGCCACCATGATCGCGGTCATCAGCACGCCCAGTTCCCGCAAGGTGATGCGACCGACGAGGTTCACCGTCAGCGTTTCGGCGCCGAATTGCTGCAATTGCACCGCGCCCTGCTGGGCGATCACGATACCGATCAGGAAGCTCATCAGCCCGATGATCGGCAGGCTGGAGACGCCCACCAGCTCCATCTGCCGCACCAGCGCCTTCATGCGGAAGCGGCGCGGATGGCGCACCAGCCGCGCCATGGCGACCAGCACCGCACCCATGAAGCCGATGGAATCGCGCACGCCGGCGGCAAATTCGAAAACCTTGATGCCCACCTGTTCGGAGATAAAGCCGACACTGCGCTGCTTGGGCGGGGCGATATCGGCCTCGCTCCGGCAGTCCTCCACCGCATCGAGCAGAACCTCGGCCTGCTCGCTGGCGCCGGTAATGTCGGCCCCGGTCCGCTCTGCAAAGCGATACACGATCCATGCGCCCACCGTGTCGATACGGGTAACGCCGGCAAGGTCTATCGTCTGCACGGATTCGGTATGATTGCGCAGGGCCGGGTCGATCATGCCGATGCCGGACACGACCAGCGGGCCGGTGATCGCCACCGTGGCGCGGCCGCCATGCTCCTCAACGGTGTAGTCGGCCCATTCCCTCATCGCTTGCCGCTATGCGGACAAATGGCCGCGCCCGCAAGATTTTCGCGTGTTGCGCAGTGCACAACAGGCTGGCAAAGCGCCGGTCATGAGCAGCGAGCTAGACACGACTTTCGATCCCGCCGCAATCGAGGCGAAATGGTATGCGCATTGGGAGGAAACCGGCGCTTTCCGGCCCGAGCGCCCGGATGCCGAACCCTATACCATCGTCAACCCGCCGCCCAATGTCACCGGATCGCTGCATATCGGCCACGCGCTGGACAATACGCTGCAGGACATCGTGATCCGGTATGAGCGGTTGCGCGGCAAGGATGCGCTATGGGTCGTCGGCACCGACCATGCGGGCATCGCCACGCAGATGGTGGTCGAGCGGCAGATGGAAGCGCGGCAGGACAAGCGCACCAATTACAGCCGCGAGGAGTTCGTCGACAAGGTCTGGGAATGGAAGGAAGAAAGCGGCGGCACCATCACCCGCCAGCTGCGCCGCCTGGGCTGCTCCATGGATTGGAGCCGCGAGCAGTTCACCATGGACGAGCACTTCACCAAGGCGGTGCTCAAGGTGTTCGTCGACCTTTACAATGACGGCCTGCTCTACCGCGACAAGCGGCTGGTGAACTGGGACCCGAAGCTGAAAACCGCGATCTCCGACCTTGAAGTCGAGACGCAGGATGTAAAGGGCGGCTTCTGGACCTTCATCTATCCGCTGGCGGATGGGTCTGGCGATATTCGCGTGTCCACCACGCGCCCCGAAACCATGCTGGCCGATATGGCCGTGGCGGTTCATCCGGAAGATGATCGCTACAAAGACCTGATTGCGCGCGGCGCGAAGGTAAAGCTGCCCATTACGGGCCGTGAAATTCCCATCGTGGCGGACGAGCACGCCGATCCCGAGCTTGGTTCTGGCGCGGTGAAGATCACGCCCGGCCATGATTTCAACGATTTCGACGTCGGCAAGCGCGCCGGGATCGCGGCGAGCGAGATGCTCAATATGCTCGATGCGGAGGCGCGTGTGTGCCAAACGGCAGACGGGCTGGTGCCGGATGAGCTCATCGGCCTCGACCGTTTCGATGCCCGCAAGCGCGTGGTCGAAATGCTGAAGGAAAGCGGCCACCTCGTCCCCCACGTCGCCAAGACGAAGAAGGGCGAGGAGCAGGAGCTGGACGCTGAGCCGCGCACCATCCCCACTCCCTTCGGCGACCGCGGCGGCGTGCCCATCGAACCGTGGCTGACCGACCAATGGTATGTCGATGCGGCGGAACTGGCGAAAAAGCCGATCGCGGCGGTGAAATCGGGCGAGATCGACATCGTGCCCTCCAGTTGGGAAAAAACCTTCTTCAACTGGATGGAGAACATCCAGCCTTGGTGTGTCAGCCGCCAGCTATGGTGGGGGCACCGGATTCCGGCTTGGTATGACGAAAGCGGCAAGGCCTATGTCGCCATGACTGAGGACGAAGCGCAGGCGCAGGCCGGCAATGGCGTGGCGCTTCGGCGCGACGAGGACGTGCTCGACACATGGTTCTCCAGCGCGCTGTGGCCCTTCGCCACGCTCGGTTGGCCGGAAGGGGAGGCAAATACACCCCCCTCCGCTCATCCTGAGCCTGTCGAAGGATCGTCCTTCACTTCGAGCGCAGCATCAGAAGAAAAAGGCAGCCCTTCGACAAGCTCAGGGCGAGCGGTCTCGCTCTATGAAAAACACTATCCCAATAACCTGCTCATCAGCGGGTTCGACATCCTGTTCTTCTGGGATGCGCGCATGATGATGGCGGGGTATTACAATACCGGACAGGCCCCGTGGCCCAAGCTGTACCTGCATGGCCTCGTGCGCGCGGCGGACGGGCAGAAAATGTCCAAGTCCAAGGGCAATGTCGTCGACCCGCTGGGCCTGATCGACCAGTATGGCGCGGATGCGCTGCGCTTTTTCATGGCCGCCATGGAAAGCCAGGGCCGCGACATCAAGATGGATAACAAGCGGGTCGAGGGCTATCGCAATTTCGCAACCAAGCTGTGGAACGCCACGCGCTTCTGCCAGTCCTACGGCATCGGCGCGTCAGACACGATCAAGGCTCCGCCCGCCCGCCTCGCCGCCAACCAGTGGATCATCGGCGAAGTGCAGCAGACGGTGGCGGCGCTCGATGCCGCCATGGCAGACCTGCGGTTCGATACCGCCGCCAGCACGATCTACCACTTCACGTGGGACCGCTTCTGCGACTGGTATCTGGAACTGATCAAGCCGGTCTTGCAGTCTGACGAAGCCATCCCGGCGCAGGATGAAACAAAGGCGGTTGCCGGATGGGCGCTCGACCAAATCCTGGTGATGCTGCACCCCTTCATGCCCTTCATCACTGAAGAACTGTGGCACGCGCAAGGGAACCGCAGCTACGACCTGATCCTCGCCAAATGGCCCGACCCGCGGGCCGAAGTTAGCAAGGACGCGACCGACGCCATCGACTGGACCATCGCGCTCACCACCGCAACGCGCGGCGCGCGCAACGAACTGGGCATTTCTCCCGGCGAGAAACTGGCGGCATATGTCGCAAACCCGTCGGACGTGGCGCAGCGCGTGCTGGATCGCAGCGCCGCCGCAATCGAGCGCCTTGCGCGCCTGTCTCCGGTCACCGTGAGCGAAGCGCCTGCCGGGGCAGCAATGCAGGTGACCGCTGGCGACGACGTGTTCGTGGTGCCGCTGGAAGGGGTGATCGATATCGAAGCCGAACGCGCGCGTTTGCAGAAGGCGCTCGCCGCTTCGCAGAAGGAAGCGGGATCGCTGCAGGGCCGCCTCGGGAATGCCAATTTCGTCGAACGCGCCAAGCCCGAAGCGGTCGAGAAAGCGCGGGACGACCTGGCGCATCATCAAGCGGAGGCCGCACGGCTGGAAGCGGCGCTTGCGCGATTGGGGTGACCGGCCTCCCCTCCTTTTCAAAGGAGGGGATTGAGGGGTGGTTGCGACGCGCAAGCGTCGTTTGCAGCAAGCACCACCCCCCCAACCCCCTCCTTTGAAGAGGAGTGGGCTTTGCGCGGCCCTTATTTCCTACAGCACCGAACCGTGGCATGGCTCGCTGAATGACGATCAGCCCCGCCTTTCCAAAAATCTCCGGAGAAGTGTCAACTTCGTTTCTTCGACGTAAATGCATGTTCAATAATTCAAATTTCGTCAAAAACGCCGTCACCCTTGTGTCAACTGTGTTAACTTCGGCAGCCATGCCATGACCCTCGTCCTCGCCACCGATGAGACCGGCGGACCGGAAATCTTCGCCAGCGTGCAAGGCGAAGGGCCGAGCGCGGGAATGCCGGTGGCATTCATCCGCCTGTCACGCTGCAACCTCGCCTGCGTGTGGTGCGATACCGCCTATACCTGGCATTTCGATGGCGACGAGCGCCCGCATCGCTCCGGCGAGACCTTCGACCGCAAGGCCAATCAGGTGACGCTGCAAGCCGCCGATGCCGCGCAGCGCATCGCGGCGCTGGGGCAAAACCGTCTGGTCATCACCGGCGGAGAGCCCACCATGCAGGCGGGCAAGCTCGCCGAGATGCTGGAGCATTTGCCGGACATGCGGGTCGAGATCGAGACGAACGGCACGGTGAAACCGCCCGCGCGGCTCGATGTACGGGTGGACCAGTACAATGTCAGCCCGAAGCTGGCGCATAGCGGCAATCCGGCGGAGCTGGCGCTTAAGCCCGACATGCTGGACCACTGGGCCAGCGAACCGCGCGCGTGGTTCAAGTTCGTAATAGCCGCGCCCGGCGATGTGGACGAGGTACTGTCGCTGGTCGAACGCCACGCCATACCGCGCGACCGTGTGTTCCTGATGCCGGAAGGGACGGACAGCGCCACCTTGCGCGAACGAATGGAATGGCTGGTGCCGCTATGCCTGAAGCACGGTTTCCGGCTGAGTGACCGGGCGCATATCCATCTGTTCGGAGATACGCGCGGAACGTGAGGAAGAAGAAGAAGCTGGACCCCGGATCAAGTCCGGGGTGACGAGGGAGTGGGGCGAAGGCAAAACCGTAGATAACCGGACCGAATCGCGAGCGAAGCGAGGGCAAGGCCGAACGGCCGCCCGCAGCGGGCGCAGCTTGCTGCGCGTATAGCGAGGACGATCCGGCGGATGCCGGATCGCAACCCAATCAAGTTCCCTGAGCGCGCCAGCGTTGGACGGTGCGATGCACCATATCCTCTTCGCCGCCGCCTGTGTTCCATAGCTCGGTGAAGCTCGGGTCTTCGGATGCGGGACGCTTGCTTTCCTCGAGATTGTCGAAGGACACGCGGATCGGGATGGATACGCCCTCGCCGCAAACGATGCATTCGCGGTTGCGCAGGGCTGGAATGGAATCGAGGAAGCCACGCGCGCCTTCCGGCATGGCAGCTTTCACGAAAGCCTGGTCGCGGTCATTGTTGAGGCGCATCGAGATGATCGTGCCGCATTGCGACAACACGCCTTCGGCAAGGTCGGACGGGCGCTGCGTGATGAGGCCAAGCGAGATGCCGTATTTACGGCCCTCCTTGGCGATGCGGCTGAGCACGGTGCCGACCGAATTGCCATCAGCATTCTTCTCGTTGGGCACATAGCGGTGCGCCTCTTCGCAAACGAGCAGGATCGGGCTGGTCTTCTCGTTGCGGCCCCAGATGGCGAAGTCGAAAACAAGGCGGCTGAGAACCGCCACAACGGTGCTGGTAATGTCGGACGGCACGCCGGACACGTCGATGATGGAAATCGGTTTGCCGCTGCCCGGCATGCGGAAAATCTTGGCGAGGAAATCGCCCATCGTATCGCCCACCAGCATGCCGGAGAACATGAATTGGTAGCGCGGATCGGCCTTGATCTCCTCGATCTTGGTCTTGATCCGCATATAGGGCGCGGTGTTGGTTGCCTTGTCCAGCTTGCCCATCTCGTCCTGAATGAGGTTCGACAGGTCCGACAAGAGATACGGAATGGGCGAATCCACGGTGATTTTGCCCATGCTTTCGGCCAGGCGATTCTTCTTCCGCGCGGCCAGCAGGCACTTGCCGAGAATGTCGCGGTCGCTCTGCAGATCGTTTCCGCTGGAGTTGAGCAGGACCTCGCAGTGCTCCTCGAAATTCATCAGCCAGTAGGGCATTTGCAGGTTGGAGACATCGAAGATCATCCCGTAATTCTTGAACGCGGCGGAATATTCGCCGTGCGGGTCGATCATCAGGATGTGGCCCTGCGGCGCGGCCTCGCAAATGCGGTGCAGGATCAGCGCGGCGCTGGTGGATTTACCCGTACCGGTGGAGCCGAGCAGGGCGAAGTGCTTGCCCAGCATGGCATCGATATACATGCCGGCGCGAATGTCGCTGGTGGGATAGACCGTGCCGATCTGGATCGCGCTGCGCCCGTCGCTGGCGTAGATCTGGCGCAAATCCTCGGTCGTGGCGGGGAAGACCATGGCGCCGGGGATGGGATAGCGCGTCACACCGCGGCGGAAGCCGTGGATCTTGCCGGTGAGCTTCTCTTCCTTGCCCTCACCCATGAAATCGATGTTGGCGACGACCGAATTGCCCGCGCCGCGGCGATCCTGCTTCTGGTTGCGGACAGACGCCAGCAGCCAGCCGTCACGCGTGCGGATCTTGATCTGGCTGCCGACTTGCCCGGCCAAGGCGATGGAAGGATCGGGGTGGTCCATGCATTCGTTCAGCCGCTCCAGATCGAGCGCGATTTGCGAGCCGGAGCCGGCAATGTCGAGCACGACGCCGATGGGCTGGCGCGCGCATTCGGTATCGGCTTCGGTGGGTTCGGGCGCGGAAGCGGGCAGCGCGGCAGGCGCGGGTGCAGACGTGCGGGCCGGAGGCTGCGTGGCAGCTTGCGCCGGAGCCTGGCTGGGCGCAGCCTGCGATGCAGCGATCTCGGATGGACGCGGCGGCGCGCCGCTCTCGGGCACGGAGTTGAAATTGCCAAACTGCTTGCCGGACATCTCGTTCATGAATTCATCGCTTCCAGAGCCATTACAGACTCTGTCGGCGTAACCCGAACGGAGTTAAGATCGCATAAATCACGCCAGGCCCGGTGCGGGTGCCGAGCCCCGGTGCCGCAATCAGACGAGCGCGAACAGGCGTCCCGCCGCCCAGCCCATCATGATGGAAAGGCCGACAGCGAAGAGGCCATACCAGAAAGGTATGTCGTTCGCCGCTTCCTCCACGCCCAGCTCGAACCCTTCCTTAAAGACCTCGACTTCCGAGGTGGCCGAGGCAATCACCCGGCCATTGCTGATGGCGAACGTCTCCGCGACATAGCGCCCTGCAACCACATTGCTGGGAATAGGAATGTCCGCGCGATACAGCACACCTTCGGAAATGGTCACCCCCGCCTCGTCTTGCGAATAGAGGCCTTGCCGCTGGCGCAGGTCGACCAGTCCTGCAGAAAAGCGCGCCTGCTCTTCCGGATCGATCTGGCCCGATGGCGAGAGCTGCAGATAAGGCAGGCCAAGCTCGTAAATCGCCGCTTCGCGCTCATCGACGATATCGGCCACGGGCCGCGAACTGGCGAGCGCGTAGAAGCTGGGGACGGAGCGATATTCCGTCGTATCGGCATTGATCCAGATCAGGCCGAGCAACCGTGCCTTTTCACGAATGCGGATCGGTTCGGTCGGGCCTTTCAGCACCACGACGATGTCATAAGTCGCATCGCTATTCGCCGCATCGAGCAGCGCACCGTAAAGAAGCAGGGTCTCTCCGGTGAAGCCCTGCCGCAGCACGATATCGTGCTGGGAGACATCGGGCACGAGGATTGGCTCGCGCTGCTGCGCGGCGGCGGGCAGAGCCAGAAGGACCATTAGGAAAGCGAGCAGCCACCTCATAACGGCACCACCGTATAGACCTCGTCCGGCCGCACACCGAGCGAATAGGCCATGCGCAAGGCGATAGCGAGCACCACCATGGCCAGCACCAGGCGCAAATGTTCGGGCTTTGCGAATTGCGCGATTCTCGTGCCGAATTGCGCGCCGGTGACCGAGCCGATCAGGAGCAGGCCCGCCAGCACGATATCGACCGCGCGCGTGGTGAAGGCATGCACCATGGTCACGACGATGGTGATGAAAAGGATGTTAAACAGGCTGGTGCCGACCACGACCTTGGCGCTCATGCCCAAAATATAGAGCATGGCAGGCACCATCAGGAAGCCGCCGCCCACCCCCATCAGCATGGTGAGAATGCCCACGATCACGCCGAGGATCAGCGGGCCTAGCGGGGAGATGTAGAGGGCGGAACGATAGAAGCGCCAGCGATAGGGCAGGCTTGCAATCATGGGATGGTGGCGGCGCTTGGCGGCGCGCTTGCCGCTACGCGCGAAGCGATCCGGCCACAGCGTTTCCAGCGCCTCGCGCCCCATCAGCCCGCCGATCGTGCCCAGCAGGATGACGTAAAGCACATTGATGACGACATCGATCTGGCCGAGGTCGCGCAGCAGGTTGAACAGTCCCGCTCCCAGTAGCGCGCCGATCATGCCGCCTGCCACCGTCACACCGCCCATCTGATAGTCGACGCCGTTATTGCGGCTATGCGCGAACACACCCGATACGCTGGCACCCGTCACCTGTGTGGCTGCCGAGGCAGCCGCGACGGTCGGCGGGATGCCGCTGAAGATCAGCAGCGGCGTCGTGAGAAATCCGCCGCCCACGCCGAACACGCCCGAAAGGATGCCGGTCGCCGCGCCCAGCGCGATGATCAGCAACCCGTCGACCGCAAGATTGGCGATGGGGAGGTATACGTCCATGTAGAGCGCCTAACGCAGAGCGCCGCTGGATTGAAGCTGAATGGCGCGTCGCGGCTAAAAACCTGCCGAGACTGTGAGCGTGGGGCCACTCGCAGGCTCCGCATCGCCTGCAACGCGGAAACGGTAATCGGCGGAAATGCGCGCGCGGGCCTGGCCGATGGAGATCGTGGCACCTGCCGTCGGCCCGACATCGACGCGGTAGGCATCCTCCTGCGCCCCGCCCCATGCGCCGGCCCCTGCTTCGAGCCGGAAATCGTCGGAGATCGCCACGGGCCTTGTGATGCGCGCCTGCCCGTCCGCGAAAGCGGTGGCGAAAGCGCCGCTGACATAGCCGCCTTGCAGATAGGCTTCGCCTTCGAAACCGGCCGGGAGTGTGACGCGCGGAAGCTCGGTCACGGCATAGGCCGCACCGCGCAGTTCGGTGCCGGCATCGGTTTCGCTCACCCGCGCTTCGGCGGCGAGGCGCACGGGCACCGATGGTAATGGCCGCGCAGAGAGGCCCAGCGCACCTTCGGTTTCGGAGCCGCCCTGCAATGCGCGGGTGAAGCGGGCATAGGCCAGCGGTGCATGGCCGCTGCCCGGGGCAAGATGATAGCGCAGCACCGCCCCCGCCTGGCTGCGGCCATAGCTCGGCCTGCCCGATGTAACTGGCGTGGTGGTATCGTCGCGCCACAGTGCCCAGGCATCGAAGCCCCAGCGCTTCTCTCGCGTTTCATTGGCAAACCGCTCTGCGGCAGCGGGCGCGAAAGCGACATTCCCGGCAATCGGCCTTGCATCCTGCCGATAAGGGACGGGTTGCGCCCCTTCCCGGTAACCGCGTTGCAGCAACGCGGCATGGGCCAGCATCATGCGCGCCTGCCGCATCCCGCCGCGTGCAGGTGCCGTTTGCGCAGGCACGCTGAGATCGAAGCGCCGCTCGAAATCGGGGCGTTCCAAGGGTGTATGCGGATAGATGCCGGGCACGATGGAAGCGGGGGGCTGCGCTTCGATTGGTGTTTCGGCTTGTCCTGCCGCGATGTTCGCCAGTCGAGGCACTGGCTGCGCAGGCGCCTGCACGGTCAGGTCGGCGAAGGCCAATGGCAGGGGCCGGTCGAACGGCGCTTCCCACAAAGCCGCGCGCAGCAATATCCATCCGCCCAGCAGCAGCGCCAGCGAGAAAAGCGGCCAGCCGCGTTGCCGTGCCGTATCCGTCATCGCCCGCCTTCCAGCGCCAGCGGACGCACGGGATCGCCTTCGCGCGATGTCTTCTCCCAGACAGGCGCCGCCCCGCGCAGAGTGCGGCCATAGGCGGCCAGCGCGCGCATGCCTGCCATGATGTTGATGACATTGGTCACGGGGATGCGCACCATCGCCAGCAAGCCTTGCCGCCAGCCATATTCGGCGCGGGTGAAGGTAAAGCGCATGAAAGCGCGCCAGACGAAACTGGCGAGGTTGATCGCGATCAGCACGAGCAGGAAGGTGCTCGGTTCCCACGGGCGGTCGAACCCGGCGAGGCCAAGCCCTGCCAGCACCGTGCTCAGGAACAGCAGCGTATAGCCTGTCAGCAATACGATGGCCGCAAGTGGACCGCGCCTGTCGCGAAGGCGCATCCAGCGTTCCGCCCAGCCTCCGCTCCAGCCCATCCGGTCCCAGCCTTGCAGCGCGATGCCATGCATCCAGCGCGCCTTTTGGCGCACGGACCGCCGCAGCTGGCCGGGGAAGTAGGATCGCGTGGCAATCAGGCGCCCGTCATCGCTGCGCACGCGCAGGAATTGCGTTTTGCCGCCAAGCTCCGCAATCTTCAGGCCCAGCTCGTAATCCTCGGTCAGCGAATCCTCGTCGAACGGCACATCGCGACCGGCAGCTTTGGCCAGACGCGCCAGCATGTCACGATCGAACGCGCAGCCGACGCCTGCCGCCGGAATCGAACGCGCCAGAGCGCCGCGAACGACCATCGCCTTGCCATGCGCCTCCGCAAATTCCTCGCAATAATGGCTGCCCAACCAGCGGCGGCCGGTTTGCGGCATGGGCAGCACGGGCAATTGCACGAATTGCGAACGCTCTACCGCGCGATCTAGCAAAGCGAGCGCGGCGGGATCGACCATGTCTTCCGCATCGTGCAACAGCACCATATGCGCGCGAAACCTTTCGCGAAGCTCATCGCGCTCCAGCGCGCGGTACAGCGTATTGAGGCAGTCGGCCTTGGTCGTGGGCCCGTCTTCATCGACGATCACGATCCGCACCCGCGCATCGTCTGCCGCGCCTGTGGCTGCCGCTGCCAGCGTGGCGGCATCGTTGCGATACACACCTACATAGATGCGCAGATCGGCCTGTGGCCATGCGCCCAGCATGTGGACCAGCGTATCGGCGATCACGCTGGATTCTTCCCATGCCGGGATGAACACCGCCGCGCGCCCGCCAAGGCGGCGATGGCGCAGATCTGCAGTATGCAGAACAGGCGTTTCCGCCCGCCCTGTCAGCCGCAACCAGAACCATGCAATGTCGACGGCAAATTCGTCCAGCGCGCCGAGCAGAAAGAACACGCCGGCGAACAGCAGCAATTCGTGCTCGACCAATGCGAGCCATTCCAGCCACGTCCAGCTATCCAGCATCCCCGTTCATGCCCCACTACGCAACTGTGCGTATGCGTAGCCGTGCTGGCGCAAAAGGCAATGACGGCTTGTGATCGACGAATGTCGCGCCGCTGGGGTCTTGCAAATGACCGGCAATTCCACAATGGGACTGCGACATGGCAAAACCCGGTATTCTCAATCGCACCGTCGGCAACTTCAAGGCGCTGTTCAAGGCGGACGCTTTCGAAGGCATCTTGCTGATTTCCGTCGCCGTCGTGGCGCTCGTCGTCGCCAATTCGGGCGCGGCAGGCTCGTATTTCAGCCTGTTCAACGACTATCTCTGGTCGAAGGACGTGTTCTACCTGAACACGCTGCACCTGTGGATCAATGACGGGCTGATGGCGATCTTCTTCTTCGTCGTCGGGCTGGAAGTGAAGCGCGAACTGGTATGCGGCAATCTGGCCGATCCCAAGGCGCGCACCCTGCCGGTACTGGCCGCGATTGCCGGTATGGCGGCGCCCATCGGCGTCTTCCTGCTGGTAACCGGCGGCGATCCGCAATTGCTGCCGGGCATGGCGATCCCAGCCGCGACCGACATCGCATTTGCCATGGGTATCGTCGGCCTGCTGGGCACGCGCGTGCCGCGCTCCTTGCGACTGTTTCTGCTGACCGTTGCCATCGTCGACGATATCGGCGCGGTGGCGATCATCGCGATCTTCTATTCCGATCCCAATGTCATGTGGCTGGGCATTTCGGCCGCCGTGCTGCTGGGCATGATAGCCATGAACCGCTTGGGCATTTCCAGCCTGGCGCTGTATATCCTGGGCACGCTGATCCTCTGGTATTGCGTGCTCAATTCCGGCGTCCACGCGACCATCGCAGGCGTGCTGGCAGCCTTCACCATCCCGGTGGTGACCAAGGACGGCACGCAGATGCTGGAAAATGTCGAGCACGCGCTGGTGCCGTGGAGCGCCTATCTCGTCGTGCCGATTTTCGGCTTCGCCAATGCCGGCGTCAGCCTGGAGGGGCTTGGCCTCGATGCCCTGCTCGATCCGCTGCCGCTGGCCATCGCGTCGGGCCTCGTGATCGGCAAGCAGGTGGGCATCTTCTCCACCGTGTGGCTGGCCGTGAAGACGGGCATCGTGTCCAAGCCGCCGGGCTGTTCGTGGGTGGAAATCTGGGGCGTCTCGATCCTGACAGGCATCGGCTTCACCATGAGCCTGTTCATCGGCGAACTGGCCTTCGAAGGATCGAGCGAGACGATGCGCTTCCTGCGGGATGAGGCCAAGATCGGCATCCTTACCGGTTCGCTGATCTCCGCCGTCATGGGCTATGTCATCCTGCGCCTCACCACCGACCGCCCGGAATCGGCGGTCGATGATCCCAACAGCCCGGTCACATAAATAGCCGCACCGAACAAAAAGGGGCGCCCGACAGTCTGTGTCGGGCGCCCCTTTTTTTTATCTGGCAATCAGTCCTTAGTCGGCTTTCGCGACCGGGGCGTCCTCGCCCAGATCTTCGAACCACGCTTCGACCGGGCCGTTCAGCTTGATCGTCAGCGGGCGGCCCTTGCGGTCGACCGTCTTGCCCGCCTGCACCCGCACCCAGCCTTCGGAGATGCTGTATTCCTCGATATCGGTGCGCTCGCGCCCCTTGAAGCGGATGGCGACGCCGCGTTGCAGAATGTCGGCATCGAAATGCTCGCTGCGCGGGTCGATCGACAGGTGATCGGGCGGGGTGTCGGTGGTTTTATCGTCGCTCATAGGGCGATGCCACTAGCGGCCTTGCGGCAAAAATCAATCGGGAGGCGATTGAAGAAGCGAAGAGCCTGCCGGATCCGCTTCGCCGCCATTGCCACGCGCCCTTTCGATCTCGATCTCCGCCTCGGCATTGTGCTCGAGCGGTGGCTCTTGGTCCGCACGCTCGTTCGCGGCCTCGTCTTCGGCCAGTTCGGATGCGCGAACAGGCGGCGCATCGGGATCGATCCGAGGCGCGGGCTTACGCTGCTCGTCACTGCCCGTCTGGTGTTTCGTCATGGGACTTTTCCTCGTCGTGGTTACGCCTGCAAAACGGCTCGGCTTGCGGGCCAGTTCCGGCCATGGCTTTCCATGCATCACGCGCCTTGCCCTTTTCACCGCCGCGCCTTATGGGCACCGCTTCGTTTCACAGGCCTTGCGCCTGCTGGGATTCGTCGGGCCGCGGGCGTGGCGGAATTGGTAGACGCGCTGGTTTTAGGTACCAGTATCGCAAGATGTGGGGGTTCGAGTCCCTTCGCCCGCACCAGTTTCGCTGGTCGTATCGTACGGCAGCACGCTGGTTTCCGACCGGATCGATAAGAGTTTTGAACAAAGGCAAGTCATGCAGATCGTTGAAACCACCAATGAAGGCCTCAAGCGCGCCTACACACTGACCATTCCCGCCAAGGAGATCGAATCCAAGATCGATGCCGAGGTGAAGAAGGTCGCCCCGCAGGTGCGCATGCCCGGCTTCCGCCCCGGCAAGGTGCCTGCAAACCTGGTGCGCAAGATGCATGGCGATGCGCTGCACGCCGAAGTGCTGAACACCACTCTGCGCGAATCGGTGGATGGCCTCATCAAGGACAAGTCGCTGCGCCCGGCCCTGCAGCCCAAGGTCGAGATGACCGAAGGCTACGAACAGGGCAAGGATGCCGAGCTGACGGTCGAAGTCGAAGTGCTGCCCGAAATCGAGACCCCTTCGATCGACGGGCTGAAGCTGGAAAAGCTGACCGTTCCCGTATCGGACGAGCAGCTGGACGAAGCGCTGGGCCGCCTCGCGGAAAACCAGAAGAGCTACAAGAAGGCCGCCAAGACCAAGAAGGCTGCCGAAGGCGACCAGCTTATCATCGACTTCACCGGCCGCGTGGACGGCGCGGAATTCGAAGGCGGCAAGGCCGAAGGCGCGCCGCTGGTGATCGGATCGGGCCAGTTTATCCCCGGCTTCGAAGAGCAGCTGACGGGCGTGAAGACGGGCGATGAGAAAACCATCACCGTCACGTTCCCGAAGGATTACCAGGCAGAGCATCTCGCCGGTAAGGAAGCAGAATTCGATATCGTCGTGAAAGAGGTGAAGGTCGAAACCGACACCAAGATCGACGACGACTTCGCCAAGGGCCTCGGCCTCGACAGCCTCGATAAGCTGAAAGAGCTGATGAAAGGCCAGATCGAGCAGGAAAGCGCCGGCCTCACCCGCACGCAGATGAAGCGTCAGCTGCTCGACACGCTGGCTGCCGACCACGATTTCGACGTGCCACCGACCATGGTGGAAGCCGAATTCGACCAGATCTGGAACCAGCTGACGCAGGAAGCTGCGAAGGAAGAGGATCCGGATGCGGCGATGAAGGAAATCGAAGCCGAGCGCGACGATTACAAGCGCATTGCGGAGCGCCGCGTGCGCCTAGGACTTCTGCTGTCCGAGATCGGCCAGGCCAATGGCGTCGAGATCAGCAATCAGGAAATGCAGATGCTGATCCAGCAGGCCGCGCAGCAATATCGCCCGGAAGACCGTGAACGCTTCGTGGAATATGTCCGCAAGGAACCGATGGCACAGGCCCAGCTTCGCGCGCCTTTGTATGAGGACAAGGTCGTCGACTTCCTGTTCGACAAGGCCGAAGTGACCGAGCGTGAAGTGACGCGCGAGGAACTGGAAGCCGCGATCGAAGCCGAGGAAGATGCCGAAGCAGCCAAGGCGAAGAAGCCCGCTGCGAAGAAGAAGGCTCCGGCCAAGAAAAAGGCACCTGCCAAGAAGGCCGACGACGCCAAGCCTTCAGCGAAAAAGGCCCCGGCCAAGAAGCCTGCGGCAAAGAAGGCTCCGGCGAAAAAGGCCGATGGCGAACCGAAGGCTGCGGCGAAAAAGCCGGCTGCCAAGAAGGCGCCTGCGAAGAAGGCTCCGGCCAAGAAGCCCGCTGCGAAGAAGTAAGGCTTAGTCGCACCCGCTAAGAAAAAGCCCTCCGCAGCGCAGGCCGCGGAGGGCTTTTTCTTGATATGGCTGCTGCGCTAGAAGTTGCCTGTCAGCGTCAGCGTAATGCTCTGGCCGCGATCGCGCAGACGTTCTTCGGTAAAGAGCACGGGCGATGAACCGCGCGGCCCGTCGAACACCGTGCGGCGCAGCGTCTCGCCGCCGTTGAAGATATTGCCGATGCGCACATTGGCGGTCGCGCCTAGCACATCCTTGTGCTCGACGAAGACCGCGCCGAAGGTGCGCGGGCCGAATTCGATGCTTTCCTCATCCACCCGGAAGGATGGCGCGGGTTCTTCTTCGCGGAAGGCGAAGCCCCAGGCGAGGTCTGTGCGCGGAATGTCGTGCCGAAAGTCCAGCCCAAGCTCGAATGGACGGTTGCGGTCGAAGCGGCGCTCCTCGCCCGTCACGGGGTCGACAAGGCTCGATTCCTCCAGTTCCAGCTCGACATCCAGCTGCGCGCCGGTGAAGCCGAGCGGCCCGAGTTGCAACGTGCCGACAAATTCCAGCCCGCGCCGCTGCGCGCTCTCGAGATTGCCGCGCGCCGAGCCGCCGCCTTCCGTTGGCACGATGACCAGCAAGTCCTCGATCTCCTCGTCCACCAGCGTCAGAGTGGCAGAGCCCCATTCGCCGAAATTCTTGGCGATCTCCAACGTGATGTCCCAGCTTTGCTGCGGACGCAGATTGGCGTTGCCTGCGTTTTCCTGCTCTTCCGACAAGTCCACGCTGGCGAGGAAATCGCCGAAATCGAGCTGGCCCACGCGGCGGGCGACTTCCAGATTGATGTCCAGCCCGTCGGCAGGGGCCCACGCCACGTTGAGCGAGCCCTTAGGCCGCTGGAAGCTGCGCGCGCGGGAGTTGTCGCCGGTTTGCGAAAGCTGCGAATACTCGCCGCCGCCCGTCAGCTGTACGGATAAAGTATCGGTAACGGGGAAACCGACGCTCAGCAGCGCCTCGTAGCGATCCTCTCGCACGCCTCCGACGCCGCCGTCGAAATCCACTTCGACATATTCGTTAGCCAGCGGATCGAAAGCGAACAGGCGGCCCACCTGGTCCAAGCGGTTGAAAGCGGCTTCGGCAGAAAGCTGCCAGTCCGCGCCCCATAGCCCCCAGCTATATTCGCCGCGCCCGATGCGCTCGCCTTCATCGGCGACGCGGATGAATTGCGAACCGCTGGTCGGTAGGCCGGCCGTATCGAGCAACGAATTGGAAGTGCGATCACGATGGTCGTAGCTCTCCAGCGCAATCAGCTTCAGCTCGCCGCCCCCGAGCGGGAAAGTCACGTCGCCGCTGATCTCGTAAAACCATTCGTCGCTATCGGTGAAAAAGCGTTCGTCGAATGGCGCGAGCGGATTGCCAGCGACGCGCACTTCGCGCTCCTCACTGTCGAAAATCTCGATCCCGCCCGACAGGTTGAGGTTCGCCGCCACTTGCGGCGCAACCTCGAAAGCCAGAAACGCGTTGATGTTGGGCCGGTTGAACAGGTTCGAAGCGGTGTTGAACCGCTCGTCGACGCCGCCAAGCGCGTCCGAGAGGATCGACGGCCCCTGCCGCCCGCGGGCAAAATCGCGGTTTTCCAGTGCTACCGTGTAGTCCACGCCAGCCAGCTGGCCGGAGAGCGAAATCTCGCCCTCGAACCACTGTGCGGGCGCGGTGCCGAAATTCCATTCCGGCCGCCAGCGGAACTGGCCCGATGCCCCGCCCTGCCGCACGATGAGATTGGCGACGCGGCCCGACAGGCCGGGAATGTCCAGCGTCGCGCCATCGACCACTTCGATCCGCACGACATTGTCGACCGGGATGCGCGACAGCTGGTCGGCAGTGGAGTTGGATTTGCTGGAAATGCGCTCGCCATTGATCAGCAGGTTTTCCTGCGCCTGTCCGAATCCGCGCCCTCCCCCGCCGCCGCCACCGCCGCCGCCCTGGTCGACATCGAAGCCGGGGATCTGATCGATCAGGTCGAGCGCGTTGCGCGGCGCGAAGCGTTCGAAATCGGCAACGGTATAGATTTCGCGCGCAGCTGCAGACGCTGCGGCTTGTGGGTCTTGCGGCGATACTTCGGTGGCATCGGGCGCGTCGGGCAGCGGCTCGCCATCCTGCGCCCATGCCGGCGCGGCAGGCGCGAGCATGGCGGCGATCAACGCCGCGCGGGCACTGGCAGGATGTTGAAAAAGCACGCGGACAATACGCTCCGAACCGAATGTGTCCGGCGCGCTACGCAATTATCTTACATGCAGCAAGCGGGACTATTGCCCAGCGTCGGTCGCTCCCCACGGCTCCCAGCGGCGGAGCGTCGGCTCGGGCACGTCCAGCGTGCGGGCGCGCTCATAGGCGGCGCCGGCCTGTAGGATGATAGGATCGTCCCACGCACGGCCAATAAAAGACAAGCCGACCGGCAGCCCTTCCACGTGCCCCATCGGCACGGTGAGATGCGGATAGCCCGCCACGGCGGCAAGGCTGCCAATGCCGACACCGCCGGTCCAGTGGTCACCCAGCACCAGGTCGATATTCCATGCAGGCCCGCGTGTCGGCGCAATGAGGAATGCGACTTCGTTCTCGGCCAGCAGGCGGTCGATCCCTTCATCGCGCGCGAGCCGCTGCGAGGTGGCGAGCGCCTCCTCGTATGCGGCGGTATCGGCGGCCTCCAGCGCCATCTCGAAGATGTCCTGATCGAACCAGCGCATTTCGGAGAGCGCATGCACCGCGTTGAAATCGATTAGGTCCTGCAGGCTGCGGACCGGAATGTCGGCGGGTGAGCTTTCGAGATAGGCATTTATCCCTTCGCGGAATTCATACAGCAGCACGGTGTATTCCGCGCCTCCCATGGCAGGGTCGGGCGTGAAGTCGATATCGACCAGCTCGGCCCCGGCACGGCGCAAGTCCGAGAGCGCCTGCTCATACACCTGACCCAGCGGCTCGAACCCGCCATAGCGATTGCGCAACACGCCGATGCGCACGCCTTCGAGCGATGCCTCGTCCAGCCCGACGGTGAAATCGTAGAAGACATCGGGCGGGCCGATCTCGCCATAGGTCGGCCCGGCGATGGCGGAGAGAAGCAGCGCGGCATCCTCCACGCTGCGCGCCATCGGGCCTGCGGTGTCCTGGCTGTGGCTGATCGGCACTATGTGCTGCTGGCTGACAAGTCCGACCGTGGGTTTAAAGCCGACCACGCCGTTCACGCTGGCAGGGCAGGTGATGGAGCCGTCCGTCTCGGTGCCGATGGTGGCCCAGCTCAACCCTGCGGCGACCGCCGCCCCGCTGCCGGAGGAGGAACCGCAGGCATTGCGATCCACGGCATGCGGGTTGCGCGTGATGCCGCCCACCGCGCTCCAGCCGCTGGTAGAATTGGTGCTGCGGAAATTCGCCCATTCGGACAGGTTCGTCTTGCCCAGCACCACACCGCCATTGGCGCGCAGCCGCTCAATCAGTGGCGCATCGCGGCCTGTATCGTTGACCTCCAACGCAAGGCTGCCTGCTGTCGTGGGCAATTCGCGCGTTTCGATATTGTCCTTCACCAGCACGGTGCGGCCAGCAAGCAACAGCCCGGCATCCAGCGCCTCACGGGCATCGCGGCCGGCATTCGGATTGACCGAAATGACTGCGTTCAGCTGCGTGCCCGCATCGTCCGGATCGGAAAGCCGCTCAACCTGCTGATTGGCAGTATAGGCTGCATCGACGCGGTAATCCGCGACGACGATTTGGTCGCGGTTGTCATCGCCATCTTGGGCGGTCGCGGGAGCGGAAAGAGCAAGCGAACTCGCGGCGAGCAGAAGCGTCAGGGCAGTTTTCATGCCGCCCCTTCTGCGCGCCGCATCCGGGCATGGCAAGCCTGCCTAAAAGTCTCCGCTCAAACGGAAATTGAAGATCGGCTGCACCGATAGATCCTGCGTTTCGCGAAACGCCAGCGGCGTGCGGTCGCGATAGCCTTCATAGACGAAGCGATCCTGCACAGCGCGCCCGTCGGTCAGGTTGAAGACCGTCAGATTTGCCGTCATCCCGAACACGTCCTTGTGCTCGATGAAAGCGAAGGTGTAGGTCGGCCCTTCGTAATTGAAGCCGAACTCGCCCAGGCGGTAATAGGGCTGCGTCCGGTTATATTCGAAGCCTGCGCCCCACGCCCAGTCGCTGCCGGGAATGTCGTGGCGCAGCGAGGCGTCGATCTCGATATCCTGATTGCCGCTCCATTTGCGGCTTTCACCGGTCAGCGGATCGGTGAGGTCGGTGAAATCGACATCCAGCGTCAGGTCGAGCTGCGCGCCGGTAAAGCCGATGGGTGCCAGCTGGAACGTGCTGTTGGAGCGGACGCCCCACACGCTGGCATTGTCGATATTGCCGCGCGTTTCCAGACCGCCCTCGACCGGGATGAATTCGATGAAATCCTCGATCAGCCTTGCATAGACCTGCAATTCGGTGCTGCCCCAATCGCCCAGCGACTTGGTTGCCTCGATCTCGGCTTCCCAGCTTTGCGGCGGCACCAGCTCGTTATTGCCCGCGCTCGACTGGTCCTGGTTGAGCGAGACATTGGCGAGGAAATCGCCGAAGGACAGTTGGCCCACGCGCCGCGCCACTTCGAGCGATACGTCGAGCCCCTGCTCCACCTGCCATGCGACATTGACAGAGCCCTTGGGCCGCCAGAAGCTGCGCGTCAGCCCGTCCGGCCCGGTCTGCGACAGCGTGGAATACTCGCCGCCCGCGCCGACCTGCATGGTAAGGTTGTCCGACAAACGCCGCGAATGGGTGAGGACGGTTTCATAGCGATCCTCCGTCACCCCGCCCGATCCGCCGGGGAAGGGGATCTGTACGAACTCACCGGATGAATCGAGGTCGAATAGCTGGGCCTCGCGGTTCAGGCGGTTAAAAGCCGCCTCGCCCGCCAGCTGCCAGTCGCCGCCCAGCATCGCCCAATTATATTCGCCCCGCCCGATGCGCTCCCCGCTTTCGGTCTGGCTGTCGAAGCGGCTGCCCGTATCGGGGCGGCCATCCGCGTAGGAGAGGATCGAATCCGAAGGGCCGGTATTGCGGTTGAACCGCTCCAGCCCGATCAGCTTCAGACGCCCGCCTGCAAGATCGAACTCGACATCGCCGCCCAGCTCGTAGCCATAGCCGCGGCGACGGCTTTCGAACATGCGGAACCGGTCAACGCCATCGGTCAGCACGCGCTGCTGGTCGTCGCGATTGTTCTGGTAGACGCGGTTGTAGCTGGCACGCGCATTCATCACCGCGCCGCCATCGGTCGTATATTGCACATTGCCGGAGATGCGCGGGAAATCGCCGACGAACTGCATGCGGATATCGCGCGTCTCGACGATGTTGCCGTCCGGATCGAAGATGAAGGATTCGCCCCCGCCCGCAGCGCCGCGGCCCACGCCATTGGCAAGGGCGAGCGTCCATTCCAGATTGTCGTCCGCCCCGCTGATCGAGGCTTCGCCGCCGATGAAGCTGGGCTCCGCATAGCGGGGGCGGAAACTTGCCCGATAGGTGAAGCGTCCGCTGATGGCGCTGGGCCGGGTGATGACATTGGCGACCTGGCCGGACAGGCCGGGAATGCCCAATGTGGCGCCCTCGACGATCTCGATCCGCTCCACGCGGTCGGTGCTGATGCGTTGCAACTGGGTGAAGACGCCATCGGACTTGGAGGCGATGCGTCTGCCGTCGATTACGACATTGGCGCTCGCCTGGCCAAGGCCACGCTCGCCATCCTCGCCGCGCAGGGTGAAGCCGGGCACTTCCTCTAGCATATCTAGCGCATTGCGCGGGGCGAAGCGTTCGAAATCAGCGGGCGTGAAAATGCGGGTGCCGCTGCGTGTCTCGGCGGCATCGGGCGCGGGTGCCAGACCGTCTGCGTCCTGCGGGTCGGCGGGTTCGGCTGCAACAGGCAGGTCTTCCGCCTCCTGCGCGGCGGCAGGTGACGCCATAGCGATCAAAAGCGCCAAACCACTGACGACGTGCAATAAATTCGTTCTCAAGATATCCCCATCCCTCAACCACAGTTGTAATCGTGGGCACGTAAGGCTGGCAAACCGAAAATATGCGCGCGTCCATCGACCAATGTCGTTCGCGGTTCGATGAGTGGTCAATCCCGGTAAGTGCCCAAGCAGGCGCGAAACGGCGAATGGGACGCGATAGATAACTCTTCCTTAACCCTGTTTGGTTAGCTCCCGGCGAATACGGGTTTATCCCCATGGCTTCGGCCATTTTCAGGGCAGGGAGTGCACACAGTGCAGGAAGTGAACGAAAAACAGTCCGGTCGGGCAAGCAAGTTGCAGTCATGGCTTCGTCCGACGACCATTGTCGGGCAGATCAGCAACGTTTTCGGGCTGTTTACGGTCCTGGTGCTGGTGCTGGCGACGCTTGCAATCGCCAATACCTATCGTATCGACCAGCGCGTGCACATCCTGTCAGACCTCACCGAGGTCGCGTTTCTCACAACCGATATGTCCCGTGCGCTGACCAGTGCGCGCGATACCCTGGTCGATCAGCCTGAAGCGTCTGTGCAGGGCGTGGTTGCAGATGTGGCGCTGGCTACTGCCGATGTCGAAGAACTGGTTTTCTCCTCGTCGCACGTCGATGAAGGTCTTCATACCCGCGCACAGACGGTGGCCGCAGAACTTGCCGTGGTCGAGCAGGCGACAGCGCAGCTGGCCGCAACGACAGAAGCGCAGCGCGTGCAGGGCGAGGTATTGCAACCCAGCATCGCCGCCATCGAAGCCGCGTTGGCCGATATCGATACCATGAATTCCTACGCCGCAACGCGTGTGAACACGGATGTCACGTCGATCGAGGACGCCATCCAGTCGATGATGGTCTTGCTTTCCATCGCCGCAATCATTGCAATAGGCCTGACGATCTTCGGCAAGCGCTTCGTTGCTCGCAGGTTCGCACTTCCGATCGCAATGATCAGCGACGCGAGCGAGCAGATCGCCACCGGAAGCGTGGACGTTAAAATCCCCGGACAGAAGCGGGAGGATGAAATCGGAACGCTTGCGAAGTCTCTCGATGTGCTGCGCGCCGTCCAGCAGGAAGTGGCGCTTCGCGCCGAGGCCGAGCTGGAAGAGCAGCGCAAGGTTCAGGAAGATCGCGAGAGGGAACGCGCCGAGCGCGCGGCCTTCGTGCAGTCCTTGGCCGACAAATTCGAAATCACCATCGGCGATGTTGCCAACCAGGTCGCTTCGGCGTCCGCCCAATTACATGATGCGGCAGACGAGCTGGCCAAGAATGTCGAGACGTCTTCCTCGCGTGTCATGAACGCCGGCACGAATCTGGAGGAGGCATCCTCGGGCATGACCGGCGCTGCCGCCGCGACGGACGAGTTCGTGCTGTCCATCAGCGAAGTCAGCCGCCAGGCCGCCACCAGCTCCGAACGCGCGCAGAAGGCGGCAGCCGCTGCCAGCGATGCGGACGAGACCATCGGTGCGATGACCGACTCTGCCACCAAGATCAGCCAGATCGTGGAAGTGATCGCCGGCATCGCCCAGCGCACCAACCTGCTGGCCCTCAACGCTTCCATCGAAGCCGCGCGTGGCTCCGACGCAGGCCGTGGTTTCGCCGTCGTTGCTGCCGAGGTGAAGGAACTGGCCGCACAGACCAGCCGCGCCACGGCGGAAGCCGAGGAGCTGATACACCTGGTGCAGGATTCCACCGGCAAGAGCGCGTCCGCGCTTTCCACCATTGCCGATGAAGTGATCGAATTGCAGTCCGCCTCCACCATGATCGCGTCTGCTGTCGACCAGCAGGCGGTCGCGGGCCAGGATCTGGCGAAGAGCATCGACATGGCCGCGCGCAACACGGAACTCGTCAGCAGCGGTTTCCGTGAAGTGAGCGAGCTGGCCGCATCCACCGGCAGCACGGCCAGCCAGCTGCGTGACAGCTCCGGCCATCTCATCAAGCAGTCCGACAGGCTGCGCGACCAGGTGGCGGAATTCCTGCAGCACGTTCGCGCTGCCTGACGGGCCAACCGATTTACGCACGAAAGGGCGCGGAGCTTCCCCTCCGCGCCCCCTGCGTTTCTCGCCCGTGCGATTGCCCACAAGCGAGCGTTAACGCCCTTGCACTATCGGCCCTTGCAACCGACATAGGCGGCCATACCAGACCCAAGAGGAACAATTGATGCTCGACATCTTCGGCGACAAGAAAGACCAGTTTATCACCGACCCCATCACCGGCGCATTGGTGCCGACCGTGGTGGAAAGCACCAGCCGCGGCGAGCGCGCCTTCGATATTTTCAGCCGCCTCCTGCGTGAGCGCATCGTGTTCGTGTCCGGCCAGGTGGAAGACCACATGGCCAGCCTGATCGTTGCCCAGTTGCTGTTCCTCGAAAGCGAGAACAGCAATGATATCTCCATGTATATCAACTCGCCCGGCGGCGTAGTGACGGCGGGCATGGCGATCCACGACACCATGCAATACATCAAGCCCAAGGTGCGCACCGTGGTGATCGGCCAGGCCGCATCCATGGGCAGCTTCCTTCTCGCCGCCGGTGAGCCGGGCATGCGCGTGGCCCTGCCCAATGCCCGCATCATGGTGCACCAGCCCTCTGGCGGCGCGCGCGGCATGGCATCGGACATCGAAATTCAGGCGAAGGAAATCCTGCGCATCCGCAAGCGGATGAACGATCTTTACGCCGAATATACCGGCCAGGACCTGGCCGACATCGAAAAGGCGATGGACCGCGACACCTTCCTCGAAGCCGAGGAAGCGAAGAAGTTCGGCATCGTGGACGCCGTGTTCGCCCATCGTCCCAAGGGCGATGGCCCCGATATCGGCGGCGGCGATGAAAGCGGCTCGGGCGGCGCACCGCCCAAGTAAGCTGACATCGGAAAGCGGGCGCTCCTCGCGCCCGCTTTTCCTGTAGCATTTTGGCAACCCTGTCCCTTCAGGCTGGTGCAAGCAGGGGATGGTAGGGTTAAGCTGTTTGAATTTCAGCAGGTTCCCCCTAGATTGGGGGGCCGAATCCAGCGCCTGTCACAATGGGATCGTAGGCCGGCGCGCCAAGGACTTGTATTTATGACCAAACTCAGCGGAACCGACAGCAAAAGCACTCTCTACTGCAGCTTCTGCGGGAAGAGCCAGCACGAGGTGCGCAAGCTGATTGCAGGCCCCACCGTCTTCATCTGCGATGAATGCGTGGAACTGTGCAACGATATCATCCGCGAAGAAGCGAAAAGCGGTATGGGCGGACGCAAGGATGGCGGCGTGCCCGCTCCCATCGAAATCTGCGAGACGCTGAATGACTATGTGATCGGCCAGCAGCGCGCCAAGCGCGTGCTCTCCGTGGCCGTGCACAATCATTACAAGCGCTTGCGGCACGCCGGGAAATCCGGCGATGTGGAACTGGCAAAGTCCAATATCCTGCTGGTCGGCCCCACCGGCTGCGGTAAAACGCTGCTCGCGCAAACGCTGGCGCGCACTTTCGATGTGCCCTTCACCATGGCAGACGCCACCACGCTGACCGAAGCCGGCTATGTGGGCGAGGATGTGGAGAACATCATCCTCAAGCTGCTGCAAAGCTCCGACTACAATGTCGAGAAAGCGCAGCACGGCATCGTTTATATCGACGAGATCGACAAGATCACCCGCAAGGCGGAAAACCCCTCCATCACCCGCGACGTGTCGGGCGAAGGCGTGCAGCAGGCGCTGCTCAAGCTGATGGAAGGCACCACGGCCAGCGTTCCGCCGCAGGGCGGTCGCAAGCATCCGCAGCAGGAATTCCTGCAGGTGGACACCACCAACATCCTGTTCATCTGCGGCGGCGCCTTTGCCGGCCTCGAAAAGATCATCGGCGACAGGCTACAGAAGCGCAGCATCGGCTTCGGCGCGAATGTGGACGATCCCAGCAAGGCGCGCATCGGCGAGATGCTGGAAAAGTGCGAGCCGGAAGACCTGCTGAAATTCGGCCTGATCCCCGAATTCGTCGGCCGTCTGCCTGTCATCGCCACACTGCACGATCTGGATGCGGACGCGCTTGTCACCATTCTGAAAGAGCCGAAGAACGCGCTGGTGAAGCAATACGCCAAGCTGTTCGAGCTGGAAGATGTGGAGCTGACCTTCACCGACGATGCGCTGGTCGCCATCGCCAAGAAGGCCATCGCCCGCAAGACTGGCGCGCGCGGCCTGCGCTCCATCGTGGAAGGCCTGCTGCTCGACACTATGTTCGACCTGCCCAGCATGGAGGACGTGTCCGAAGTGGTGGTCGATGGAGATGTGGTCGAAGGCCGCAAGGAGCCTGTCCGCGTGCTCGCCAACGACAATGGCAAGGGCAAGAAGGAAGAGGCGGCCTGATAGCCGCCCTGCCCCATGGTCGCTAGCGGCGCGCTTCGCCTGCGCCGCTTCGGCCTCGGCATGTCGCTCGGTTGTGGCGGCAGCATCCTTGCCGCGCTGCTTATCGGCCCCGGCGCGGCGCTCGCCGTAGCAATCCTCGCGTTCCTCGCCAGCACTTTCGCCGCTGACGATGGCGTGGGCACCTTTTTTCCGCTGGCCCTACTGCTGGTGATCGGGATGACGTTGGTGTTAGCGATGCTTGTCGCGACGATCCTCTTGATGGGCTGAGTCGCCTCAGCGCTCCATCCGCCCCTCCAGCGCATCCAGACGCTCCTGCGCTTCTGGCAAGCCGGGTATGCGCGGGGAGACGATACCGCGTGCCGGTGAAGCACCGCCTGCGGCGCCCATCGCATCATCGCCGCGGCGACGCATGACGATGCCTCGTCGCTCGGGGACTGTGCGGGCCGCCTCGCTGTAAAGCTCATGCGCGAATGCAAGGTTCTGCGCTAATCCGCCGACACCTTCCTCGAAGCGGATGCCCAGTTCCAGCTGTGCACGCTTGTTGCCGCTCTGCGCCGCGCGCGCCAGCGTGACGACCGGAATGGCGCGCCAAGGATTGTCCGGCTCGACGGTTGCAGGTTCGGCCGTCTCCTCCCCGGTCGACGTGGCAGCCGCCAGCCGCGCGATATACGCGGCGCATGCCTCGCTATCATTCGCGATCTGGGAGAACGTCGCGGGCTCCTGGAAAGACAGGCAGCCCAGCTCCACGCCTTCGTCCAGAAGATCGCGCAAGGCCGCATCGACGCTGCGCTGCTCCGTTGCACCCGTATCGGGAGCGGGAACGGGTTCCGGCTCCACCGTCAGGTCGATCCCCATATAGATCGGCTCGGGGTCGTCAGCCGCCATGGCAGGCGTCGCTGCCAGCAGTGCTGCGACCATCACGCTTATCGCTTTCATTGCGTCTCTCCCTCCATCCGCGCGTCCAGCGCTTGCAGCCTCTCGCGCGCCTCTGCCAGCCCTTCCCGGCGCGGGCCGGTATTGAACCATTGCACGGTACCGGGCGCATCGCCAACGCCAGGCACGTAAATCGGCATGTCACCCCCACTCGGAGTTGCAGCGAGCCGGTAGAGGCGCCGCGCATTGTCGAGATCGCGAACAACGCCGCGTCCTTCCTCGAAGCGGATGCCCAGTTCCAGCTGCGCCGCCTCGTCGCCGGTCTGTGCGCGGCGGGCGAGGCTGGTTAGCGGGGCATAGGTCATGTCTGCCCAGAGCAGCGCCCGGCGTTCCGAACGCAGGCGCTCATATTCGATGGCATAGGCGCCGCAGCGATTTGCCGAGAACTCCGGCAGCGCGCAGGTCGCCTCCTGCAATTTCGCCTCCAAGCTGGCGATACGGGCATCCATCGGTGCCTCCACCGGCACGATGGGCGCCTGCAGATCGACACCGAAATAATGCGTCGGCGGCGTAGTGGCGCACCCGGCTGCGATGAAGGAAAGACAAGCCGCAAACAGCCGACGCTTTGTGGCGTCAGTCATCTCGCGAGGGCGGCGCAGGCGGGGGTGGCGGCGGTGCGGGCAGCGGCGGGACCGGACCGACGCGAGTCGGCGGCGTCACGCCTTCGGGATATTCCGGTGGAGCGATCACATCGGCCAGCCCCTCCCGCGTGTCGCGACAAGCGCTATCGATACCGGTTCCTGCGGACAGGCATCCATTATGCGCCTCACGCTGGATCTCTTCGCGCAGCGTTTCGGTCTGCGGCCCGCCATCGAGTGCGTCGCGCGCATCGGCGATACGATAGTCGGGCTGCGCGCATCCGGCGGTGAGCGCGACTACGAGGATTGTCGCCGTGATTCTCATGTCAGTCCCCTTTGCGTGACATTCGCAATTGCAATCAAGCGCATGCCACCTGTGCGCAAGCTGAACGGCAGATGAGCGCCAGACGCGAAAAGGCCCCGCCCGGCGAGGACCAGGCGGGGCCATGCTGCCCGGCGTCAGGGGACGGGGGTGAGGGTTCAGCCGGGCAGCAAAACGCGGTCGAGCACGTGGATCACGCCGTTCGACGCTTCGATATCGGTGGTGGTGACAAGCACCTGCCGGTCGGCACCGTCGGTCAGCACGACATTGCCATTGTTGAGGCGCGCGATCAGTGTTTCGCCTGCGACCGTTTCGATCCGGGCATGGCCATCACCATCGCGGATCAGGTGGATCAGGTCGCTCGCCGTTACGCGGCCTGCAACGACATGGTAGGTGAGGATATTGGTCAGCTGGTCGCGATTGCGGCGTTCCAGAAGGGTGGAGACGGTGCCCTGCGGCAGCGCGTCGAAAGCCGTGTCGGTCGGCGCGAATACGGTGAAGGGGCCGTCCCCCTGAAGCGTTTCCACCAGCCCGGCGGCCTGCACGGCGGCGACCAGCGTTTCGAAATTGTCATTGCCTGCGGCGATATCGACGATGTCGGGCGAGGCATTGCCGTGATGGTCGTGATTATGCGCCATGACAGGCGCGGAAAGGGCCAGCGTGGTGGCGGCCATGGCGGCGGCGATTGTCTTGAAAGTCGGCATCGTAATCTCCTTTTTCAACAAGTCCCGTCCGGCCTTGTGCAGGGAGTTACGGAGCGCCTTTCGAAAAGGTCGCAAATTTTTTCTGATTTTCGGATTTAGGCAAATCCGGTCGTGCTGAGCCTGTCGAAGCACGAAATGCCAAGCTCGGACAAATTCGCCCTTCGACAAACTCAGGACGAACGGGTGCCGCTAGATGGCCCGGAACTCGCCCTGCGCGACAACGGGCCCGGCATCCACGCCGTCGGGCTTGCCGCCCAGCGGTTCGCGGGTCAGCACCAGTTGCGATCCGTCGAGGATTTCGCCTTCCAGTCTATCCGCGACCGCGAAACGCGCTTCTTCACCCGGAACGATTACGCCCAGCGAGTGGAGGCTGCCCTGCCGGTCCACCAGCCATAATTCGTGATCGTGCACGCCATCGGGCGAAAGGCCTGCGGAGGACACGCTCAGTTCGCCGCGCTCGGGCACATAGGTCAGCGCCAATCGCAAGTCGGTGTCGGCGATCGGGATGGATGCGGCGAGGAGCGGATCGGCGGTCGTGCTTGCCGTGGGACCGGGAATTGGGGTCGGCGACTGCATCGCCGGGCCTAGCGCCAGCATCACCGCCAGCACGGCGGCAATGCCGCTCGCGCCGATGCCGATGCGCCGCCACAAGGTCGCCTTGCGCCGCGCTTCGGCCAATTCCACGACCTGCCCGCTTTGGTCGCCATGCATGGCGGCGGCTTCGATCGCCGCCCACACACTGGCCGGCGGCTCGGCTTCGGGCATGTCGTCCAGAAGCGGCGCGAAACGATGCTCCCAGCGCGCCACGGCATCTACGAATGACGGCTCGCGCACCAGGCGCGCGCGGGCGGCCAGCAATTCCTCGCCATGGAGCAGGCCCAGCGCATACTCGGCAGCCAGTTGCTCGTCGGGGCTCAAGGCGGGCGTCTCGCTCACGATCTTTCCAGACATTCCTTCAATTTGGCGAGCCCGCGGTGAACCCGCGATTTCACCGTACTCAACGGCACGCCGTCATCCTCGGCAAGCTGGACGTAGGTCGCGCCGCCCAGGAATGCGCGCCGGATGGCAGAGGCCTGCTTCTTCTCCAGCCTGCCGAGGCAGTGGTGGATACGCGCGTCGCGCTGGTCCAGCACGATGCGCTCATCTGCGGGCACCGCTTCGTCCTCCACATCCAGCGCCGCATCCTCCGGCACGGCTCCGGCGCGCACCTTGCCGCCGCTGCGCAGCCGGTCGATCGCGCGGTTGCGAGCCATGCAGGCCAGCCAGCTGATCGGGCTCGCCCGGTCCGGATCATAGCGCCCGGCGCGGCGATAGAGATCGATATACACGTCCTGCAGCGCATCTTCGGCGTCTTTCTCGTCGCCCAAGATACGCAGGCAAATGCCGAAAAGTTTCCGCGATGTGGCGTGGTAGATCTCTTCCAGCGCTGCCCGGTCACCACCTGCCAGGCGGGCGATGGCGGCGTTCAATGCCTCGCGGGCGTGATCTCGTTCGTCTGCACTCACAAACAGCCTACGTCGCAATTGTCGAACGTCGTTTCCACCTGGATGGTAACATGGCCCACGCCGTGATCATGCTCAAGCCGGTGGGTGATTTCATGCAGGAAAGCGTCGCCGGGATGGCCGCCGGGCATGACGAGGTGCACGGTCAGCGCGGTTTCGGTGGTGCTCATCGGCCAGATATGCAGATCGTGCACCGCTTCCACGCCGGGCAAGTCGCGCAAATAGGTCCGTACCGCGTCGCAATCCACGCTGTCGGGCACGGCCAGCAGGCCCATCTTCACGCTATCTTTGAGCAGGCCCCACGTGCCCCAAGCAATCACTGCGACGATCAGCAGGCTAACAAGCGGGTCTATCACGACATAGCCGGTCAGCAGGATCGCCGCGCCCGCTATCACCACGCCCACACTCACCAGCGCGTCCGCCGCCATGTGCAGGAATGCGCCGCGAATGTTGAGGTCGTGCTTGCGCCCGCGCATGAACATCAGTGCTGTGACGGTGTTGATGACGATGCCCACGCCCGCCACCCAGATCATGGTCCAGCCTTCGGGCTCCACAGGGTCGAGCAGGCGGTGCACCGTCTCGAACAGGATGGCGCCGATGGCGACCAACAGCAGCACCGCATTGGCAAAGGCGGCAAGGATGGTGCTGCTTTTAAGGCCGTAGGTGAAACGCTCCGACGGGGGCTTTTTGGCAGCAATGCTCGCGCCCCACGCGATCAACAGGCCGAGGACGTCGGACAGGTTGTGCCCCGCATCCGCCACCAGCGCCATCGAGCCGGAGAGGAAGCCGTATGTCGCCTCCACGATGACGAAAGCGGTGTTGAGCACCACGCCGATGGCAAAAGCGCGCCCGAAATCGGCAGGTGCATGGGAATGGCCGTGCGCATGGCCGTGCCCGTGATCATGGTGACTGTGAGAGTGCCCTGCGCCCATCCGCGCTACTCGTAGACGCAGTTATCCAGTCCGTCACGCCTTACCACGCCGATGCGCGCTTCGATGGTGTTGCCATAGCGGGCGGTGAAGCCCGACGGGTTCACGGCCTCGCGCGTTTTGGGCGATGGCAGCACGGTGGCGATGCGGCTCGCCTCATCGGCGGAAAGGCGCGCGGCGGAATGGCCGAAATAGCGCTGTGCCCCGGCCTCGACGCCATACGTGCCCAGCCCCGTCTCTGCGACATTAAGGTAGACTTCCATGATCCGTCGCTTGTCCCACAGGTTCTCGATCAGGAAAGTGAAATAAGCCTCCAGTCCCTTGCGGAACCAGCCGCCGCCCTGCCAAAGGAACACGTTTTTGGCGGTCTGCTGGCTGATGGTGGAGGCACCGCGCTGCCGCCCGCCCGCCGCGCGCTCTTCCAGCGCGTCCTCAATGGCCTCGATGTCGAAACCGTCATGCTCGCAAAAGCGGCTGTCTTCCGCCGCGATCACGGCGCTCACCATATTGCGGTCGATGCGGCTCAGCGGCTCCCAGTCGCGTGTCACGCCGCGCTCGTCCATCAGCATGGTGGCGGTGTAGGTGACCGGCAGGAAACGCAGCGCAATCACCAGCGCCACGGTGATGACGAGCCACCATATGACGAATTTGGCGATGAAGCGAAGAATGCGGAGGGCCATGGCGGCGCTATATCGGCGCGCGAAACGCTAATCCACTCTTTGGTAGCATGCGCCGCCGCAACCGATTGTGTAGCGGGCAATAGGGACGCCCCACGGGCCGAGCGCCGTCGCATTCACCTGCACATCGATCAAGCTTGGGAGCGAAGTGCTGCCCTCGCCGCTGCCCGCCACCTCGCGCCAGCCCGAAAACCGCCATTGCTGCACCAGCATGGCATCCATCGCCTGCTGGACAGGATTGTCGCGCGCCCAGCCAAGCGTAGCGCGCGCCTCTTCCTCGTAGCGAGAGGCAAGCGGTTCGTCCGGCCATTCGCTTAAGTCCACGAAGCGCGGCCAGAATGCGGAAAGGGCGGCGACCGCTATCAACAGCCACCGCCCCTTGCGTGTCATAAATTCACCGCCGATCAAGCAGCCTGCGGCATCAGCCGTTCGCCGGCGATCGCCTTCATCGCCTTTTGCAGCTTTTCGAAAGCGCGCACTTCGATCTGGCGAATGCGTTCGCGGCTGACCGAATAGACCTGCGAGAGCTCTTCCAGCGTCTGCGGGTTTTCCGTCAGGCGGCGTTCGGTCAGGATGTGCTGTTCGCGTTCGTTCAGCGCATCCATCGCTTCCACCAGCATTTCGCGGCGCACGCTGGCTTCCTCGGCATCGGCGACGGTCTCGTCCTGCAGCGGACGGTCATCCGTCAGCCAGTCCTGCCATTCGCCACTGCCTTCCTCGCCATTGCGCATCGGCGTGTTGAGCGATCCGTCGCCGCCCATCATCATCCGGCGGTTCATGTTGACCACTTCCTGCTCCGGCACGCCCAGATCGGTGGCGATCTTGGTCACGTCGTCCGGCGTCAGGTCGGTGTCTTCATAGGCCTCGAGCTGCTTTTTCATGCGGCGCAGGTTGAAGAACAGCTTCTTCTGCGCGGCCGTGGTGCCCATTTTGACGAGCGACCAGCTGCGCAGGATGAACTCCTGCATGCTCGCCTTGATCCACCACATGGCATAGGTCGCCAGGCGGAAGCCGCGATCGGCCTCGAACTTCTTCACGCCCTGCATCAGGCCCACATTCCCTTCGGAAATGAGGTCGCTGACAGGCAGGCCGTAGCCGCGATAGCCCATGGCGATCTTGGCCACCAGGCGAAGGTGGCTCTGCACCAGCTGCGCGGCGGCTTCGGGGTCCTCATGCTCTTCATAGCGCTTGGCGAGCATGTATTCCTGCTCGGGCGTTAGCACGGGAAATTTCTTGATTTCCGACAGATAGCGGTTGAGTCCCTGCTCACCGCCCAGCGCCGGTACTGTAGCTCTGTTGTTACTCACGTCGTCCCAAACCTTTCTTTGCGTCGACCACTCGCTGCGGGCCCCTGATGGGCACCCGCGTCTGGCGGCCACATTGGGTGTCACTTCTTATAGCGCACCGACGGACCAAATAGGGTGCATTTCATCGATTGGAATGACCCATTTCGTCGATCAGTTCCCGCATATCGCATGGTAATTCGCTCGCAAACGACAAAGCGTTACCTGTCAGCGGGTGGATGAAGCCGAGTCGTGCGGCGTGAAGGGCCTGTCGCCGGAAATCCAGCGCGCCCACGATCGGTTTCAATGCAGATGGCGTGCGCCCGTACACAGGGTCTCCTATTAGCGCATGACCGATTGACGCAAGGTGAACCCGCACCTGGTGGGTTCGCCCCGTTTCGAGGCGACATTCGACCAGCGCGCCGTGATCCAGCCGCTCGAGTGTTTTGTAATGCGTCACGGCATGTTTTCCACGCGACGAATCGGCCTGTAGGACAGCCATTTTCTTGCGGTCCCTGTCCGATCTGCCCAGCCGCGCATCCACCGTGCCCGCAGGCGGGTTGGGATGGCCTCCGCAGACGGCCAGATAGGCGCGTTCCAGCGAATGGTCGGCAAATTGCCGGGCCAGCCCCTCATGCGCTGCATCGGACTTGGCGACGACCAGCAGGCCGGACGTGTCCTTGTCGATCCGGTGGACGATGCCCGGCCGCGCCACCCCGCCGATGCCGGAGAGCTGACCTTGGCAGTGGTGCAGCAACGCATTGACGAGCGTGCCATCGGGATTACCCGCAGCAGGGTGCACGACCATGCCGGCGGGCTTATCGACCACAATCAGGTGCTCGTCCTCGAACACGACATCGATCGGTATATCCTGTGGAGAAGCCTGTGGATCGGCTGGGGGAGGCAAGTGGATTGCGAACGCCGCGCCCTCGGCCACCTTTGCCGATGGGCTGGTGGCGGGTGTGCCGTCTATTTCGACCTTGCCCTCTGCAATCAGTGCCTTGATCCGCTCTCGCGAAAGATCGGTGGCGGCGGCGAGGGCTTTGTCGAGGCGGGTTGTGTTTGGGGTGATGCCAGTGATCAAATCGTTTTTCGGCACGATGCCCCCTCACCGACTGCCCTGAGCTTGTCGAAGGGCTGCCTTTTTCTTAGTCCAAGAAGGTGCCTTACTGGACCTACATCCTCCACTGCAATACAGGTGTTCTTTACACGGGCCATACGGATAATCTTGAGCGTCGGATCGCGCAGCATGAGCGCGGAGAATTGCCCGGTTTCACGAAGAACTATCTGCCTGTGAAGCTCGTGTGGTCGCAAGAATTTGTTACGCGAGAGGAAGCGAAAACTGCCGAAAAACAGATCAAGGGTTGGTCACGTCGGGAAAAGCTGGCTTTGATCCGGGGTGACTGGGATGCGGTCTCGCGCTTTTCCAGAAGCAAAGGCAGCCCTTCGACAAGCTCAGGGCAGTCGGATTTCTTATCTGTCAGCGCTATGGTGATAGACCAAATCCACCATCACGCTACCCGCGCCCACCCCCACGAATGCTGCGGCGTCCTCACCGGCACCGCCAACCACATCACCACCGCCATCCCGGCGCGAAACGTCCACCCGCAGCCAAGCACCCATTTCGAGATAGACCCGCAAACGCTCATCGACGCGCATCGCGCCGCACGCGGTGGCGGCCCGCAAGTATTGGGCTACTACCACTCGCACCCCGCAGGCGAGCCGCGCCCTTCGGCCACAGACCAGGCGATGGCGGCAGGCGACGGCGCGATCTGGGCGATTGTGGCGGGCGGTGCGATTGGCTGGTGGTGCGATGCGCCGGGCGGTTTCGTGGCGCTTTCCTACCCTCGCACGCTCGCGTAAGGGCCGCTGCATGTCTCATGCCTGTTACACCTTGCAGCGCCGTTTTTCATGCCTTCGCTGGCAAGGAACGGTTTTTGCGTTAGGACAGTGCTCCATGTGCTCCAGGTTAGCCCTCAATTCGAAAGCCGCTTCCGCCCGATGACCACCAATTCCCTCGATCTTGCCGCCCTGCTCTGCTCGCGCCTCTGCCATGACATGCTCAGCCCCGTGGGCGCGCTCAATAACGGGCTGGAGCTGATGGCGGACGAGAAGGATCCGGTCATGCGCCAGCGCTGCATGGAGCTGCTGGAGCAAAGCGCGCGCACATCGGCCAACAAGCTCAAATTCTTCCGCCTCGCTTACGGCGCTGCCGGCGGCTTCGGCGAAGCGGTGCCGGTGGAAGAAGCGCATGAGCTGCTGCAATCGCTCACCGCTGCGGACGAGCGGCTGACGCTGGAATGGGCGGTGGGCGAGCAGAGCCTCTCCAAGCCCGCCATCAAGGTGCTGCTGAACCTTGCCGCCATGGGCCTCGACAGCCTGGTGCGCGGCGGCACGCTGGCCGTCGGGGCCGAACGCAGCGAGGGCAAGACGGAGATCGCCATTCGCGCCGCCGGGCCGAAGGTCGCCTTCGATGCTACGGTAGGCAAGGCGCTGGGCGGCCAGCTGGCGGAAAGCGAGCTTTCGGGTCGCACAGCCCCTGCCCACATGATCCGTCTGATCGTGGAGCGCGACAATGGCGAGGTCATGTATCACCATGGCGAGGATGCGCTGGTGCTGGGCGCGGTGCTGCCCGACATGGAAGGCATGATCGGATGAGCCGCTCCGATTTCGGCGATGTCGGCCGGCATATTGCAAGCAGCGAGGACGAGCTGGTTCACCGCGAGGTCGTCTCGCCCAATTTCGACGAGCGCGCCCTGCCCATCTCCATGGTGGTGATCCACTACACCGAGATGGAGGACAAGGGCTTTGCTATCGAGCGGCTGTGCGACCCTGAAGCCAAGGTTTCCGCGCATTACGTGATCGGCAAGATGGGCGAAGTCGTGCGGCTGGTGCCGGAGGACAAGCGCGCCTGGCATGCGGGTGTCTCCTACTGGCGCGGGCACAAGGATGTGAATTCCGCCAGTATCGGTATCGAGCTCGATCATCCCGGCCACAAATACGGTTATGGCCCCTTCCCCGATGCGCAATTCGAAGCGCTGGTGCCGCTGGTGGCGCGCATGGTGAAAGCCCACGATATTCCGCGCGCCAATGTGGTGGGCCATTCCGACGTCGCGCCGGGCCGCAAGATCGATCCGGGCGAGCTGTTCCCATGGGATCGGCTCGCCGAATACGGTCTGTGCCTGCCGCGGCCCGAGAAACTGGAACGCGGCGACGTCTTCGACAATGATGCCAGCTTCTACCTCGCGCTGGAACGCTTCGGCTATGACATCACCGACGGGTTCAAGGCGGTCGAGGCCTTCCAGCGCCGTTGGCGACCCGGCAAGATCGACGGCCAGATCGATGGCGAGGTGCGCGCAATCCTCTTCCAGCTGCTGCTTGATCGCGACCGGGGACTCGCTAGATAGGCAGCCGTGCCGGGGAGCCGGGCAGCCGCGTGCCTTTGGTGCGAGGAAAGTCCGGGCTCCACGAGACGAGGGTGGCGGGTAACGCCCGCCGTGGGAAACCACAGGGAAAGTGCCACAGAGAGAAGACCGCCGATGATCCTTTCAGGATACAGGCAAGGGTGAAAGGGTGCGGCAAGAGCGCACCGGGGTTCTGGCAACAGCGCCCGTCATGGCAAACCCCACCCGGAGCAAGACCGCATAGGGGTCTCGCGCCATTAGCTGGCAGGAGCGTTTCGCTCCGAGAGACTCGGGTTGGTTGCTGGAGCGCGTGGAGCAATCCACCGCCTAGATGAATGGCTGCCCCCGCAGCGCTGGTCGAGAGATACCGGTTGCGGGACAGAACCCGGCTTACAGGCTCCCCGGCACGTTTCAGCCTTTCTCGACGCAGATGGCGCCGTCCGCGCCCTGCACCGCTGCGATATAGCGCCTTTGCGTGCCTTCCAGCACGATCGCGGTCAGCCTGCCGGTCTCGTAGGCACCTGTGTCCAGCCCGATGCGATTGCCCATGTCTTCGGGCTTCTCGCTAATGGTATGGCCGTGCACCACCACGAAATCTTCGTGAATGTCGCCATGGCTGAGGAAAGGCTCGCGAATCCAGCGAAGGCGGCTGATATCCTGCTCTGCCAGCGGGACGCCGGGCTCGATCCCGGCATGGACGAAAACGTAATCGCCGATGCGGATGCTGTCTTCAAACCCCTGCATGAAGGCGACGTCCTCCTCCGGCACCGCCTCGCGCATCATTTCCTGCACTTCCTCGATGGAACTGCGCGTGTAGCGACTGCGATCCAGACCGTAGCTCATCAGCGTTTCGCGCCCGCCATAGCGCAGGAAATGGCGCAGCGTGTCGAGGCTCTCAAAGCTGCGGAGGAACATTTCCTCGTGATTGCCGGCAAGAATGCGGACATTGCGCGTGTGTTGCCACTCGCGCGCCATGGCGATCACCCGGCGGCTGTCGGGACCGCGGTCGACGAGGTCGCCCAGCAGGATGACGGTCGCCTCTGCCTCGGCCGTCTCGCGGTTGTCCGCCTCGATAGCCGCCATTATCGCCGCGAACAGGTCGTCCCGGCCATGGATGTCGCCCATGGCATAGACACGCTCGCCATCGGGGATGGCAGCATCGAGGGAGGGGCGTTCTTCGCTCGCCCGGCGTGATCTGAAGAACGAAAACATGGTGTGGCCTGTGCGCTCCACATAGGGCTTGTGCGCAAACACGCAATTGCACAATGGGCGGCGACTGGTGCGCAAACCACACAGATTGTCTCGCCATACGGAACAATGCGCAATTCTTCTTGTGCAGTGCAGCATGATCCGGCATGATTGTTGCTGCATTCGCGAAGATCGGGCACGAAACGATGCCCGGCGCGCGATCCGCGCAGGTGGGACGAAGCATTGTTCACCACAAGCAATTGAGGAAATTGCCCATGCTTACGTCCGTCCGCAGCCTTGCCGCTGCTTCAGTTTTCGCCCTCTCCGCATTCGCTGCCCCTTCCGCCATGGCGCAAGTGGTTAATCCCGCCGACGAGGTGGACGATGATGGCGGTATCGGTGTCGAGCTGTCCGCCAATGTCGCCATCGTCAGCGAATATCGCTTTCGCGGGGTAGACCTTTCGGGCGGCGACATCGCCATACAGGGCGGCATCGACCTTGGCCTGCCCGCCGGATTCTACCTTGGCACATGGGCATCCTCCATCGACGAGGATACGGTCGGTTACGGCCACACCGAACTCGACATCTATGGCGGCTGGGCCGGTGAATTCGGCAATGTCTCCACCGATGTCGGCGTCATCGTCTATATCTACCCCAATGCAGGGGCGGGCGATTTCGACTATGTCGAATTCTACGGCTCGCTCGGCTACGCGCTCGGCCCGGCAGAAGTCACCGTCGGCATCGCTTATGCGCCGGACCAGGCCTCGCTTGGCGATACGGACAATTTCTACATCTATTCCGATGTCGGCGTCGGCATTCCCGGCACGCCTGTGACAGTGACCGGCCATCTGGGATACACGGACGGCTTCCTGACATTTACCGACGACAGCGAAGCGCTCGACTATTCCATCGGCCTCGAAGCCGGTTTGCCGGGCACGCCGGTATCGCTGGGCGTCGCGTTGGTCGGGGTAGAGGGCGATGCGCTGATCGACCCGAACGGGACCTTCACCGATGATGGCGTGGTGCTGACGCTGGGCGCCAGTTTCTAACGCCTTCCATATCATGAAAAGGGGCGCGGTCCGGCAACGGACCTGCGCCCTTTTTCTTTGCGGCGATGCGCTCTCGCGCCTAGCTGCGAGCGAAACGATGAGAGAAGGACACGAGCCATGGCCCAATACCTCCACACCATGATCCGCGTTGCCGATCCGGATGCCGCCATCGACTTCTTCAGGCTGATCGGCCTGGAGGAAGTGCGCCGCAAGGAAAGCGAGAAGGGCCGCTTCACGCTCATCTTCATGGCCGCGCCGGGGCAGGAGGACGTCGCCGAACTGGAATTGACCTATAACTGGCCGCCCGAAACCGGCAGCGCGCCCGAAACCTATGACGGCGGACGCAATTTCGGCCATCTCGCTTACCGCGTCGACGACATTTACGAAACGTGCCAGCGCCTGATGGATGCCGGCGTCACCATCAACCGTCCCCCGCGCGACGGCCACATGGCCTTCATCCGCTCGCCAGATGGCATTTCGGTCGAGTTGCTGCAGGATGGCCATCTCGACCCGCAGGAGCCTTGGGCCAGCATGGAAAATACCGGCAGCTGGTGATCGGTCGTGCTTCGCTTGCACTTACCGGATTCTCCCGCAATCCGTCATCGGGAGGAAGCGAAGCGACCGCGGCGATCCATGGTGCGACAATCCAACGCGGCGGAGCAGGCTACGGTAGCGCCATGGATCGCCACGCTTCGCTCGCGATGACGATTTCGCTTTGCATTGCCGATAGATACCCGACACCGTTCCGAGATGAACCGCGACATATTCCAGCCAGCCGCCTACATCATGGCCAGCCAGAAAGGCGGCACGCTCTATGTCGGTGTCACATCGGATCCGGTAAAACGCATTCATCAGCATCGCGAAGGCCTCGTGGACGGCTTCACCAAACGCTACCGCTGCAAACGCCTCGTCTGGATCGAGTTTCACGAAAACATGGACAGCGCCATCATTCGCGAGAAGCAGCTGAAAGCTGGCTCACGGAAGACCAAGATAGCACTGATCGAGGCTGATAATGCTGACTGGCGCGACCTGTGGGACGCAATAATTAAATAGATTCGTCATCGCGAGGGAGCGTAGCGACTGCGGCGATCCATGGTGCGACTTTTGCAAGCCGGCGCCTTCGGACATGGCAGTCCCATGGATCGCCGCGCTTCGCTCGCGATGACGGCGTCAAAAACCAAATCGGTCATCGCGAGGGAGCGTAGCGACCGCGGCGATCCATGGTGCGACAATTCATGGCGGAGCAGCGGGCTACGGTAGCGCCGTGGATCGCCGCGTTTCGCTCACCTCGACTCGCCCAACACCTCCACGAACATCTTGCCAATCGCGCTGCAAAGCGCCACCTGCCGCGCATGATACAGCGCAAGCTCCCCGAGGTCGTCATCATCGGCCGCCCCAATGTGGGCAAGTCGACCCTGTTCAACAGGCTGGTCGGCAAGCGGCTGGCGCTGGTGGACGACCAGCCCGGCGTCACGCGCGATCGCCGCAAGGGCGAGGCCGGCCTGCTGGGGCTGGAATTCGAAGCGGTCGACACTGCCGGATGGGAGGACGAGGACGACGCCTCTCTCCCCGGGCGGATGCGCGCGCAGACGCAGGTTTCGCTGAAAGGCGCCGATGCCGCGCTGTTCGTCTATGACAGCCGCGCCGGGCTCACCCCGCTCGACGAAGAGATCGCGCAATGGCTGCGCGAGCAGGAGGTGCCCGTCGTGCTCATCGCCAACAAGGCAGAGGGCAATGGCGGTGAAAGCGGCATCCTCGAAGGCTATTCGCTGGGTATGGGCGACCCCATCCCGGTCAGCGCCGAGCATGGCGAGGGTGTGGCAGACCTGTATTCCGCACTATTCCCGCTGATTGGCGACCGCGCCGAGCAGTTGGAACTGGAGGTCGAGCAGGCCGAGGCCATCGCCGCCGACGAGGCCGCCAAGCGCGCTGCCGCAGCTGCGGAAGCGGGCGAGGAGCTGGAGGAGATCGATCCCACCGCGCCGCTTTCGCTCGCCATCGTCGGGCGGCCCAATGCGGGCAAGAGCACGCTGATCAACCGCTTGCTGGATGAGGACCGTCTGCTGACCGGCCCCGAAGCGGGCATCACCCGCGATTCCATCGCGGTGGACTGGCTCTGGACAGATCCCGCTTCGGGCGAGGAGCGAGTCATCAAGCTGATCGACACGGCGGGGATGCGCAAACGCGCCAAGGTGGTGGACAAGCTGGAGAAGCTGTCCGTCTCCGATGGCTTGCGGGCGGTCGATTATGCCGAAGTCGTGGTCCTGCTGCTGGATGCGACGCGCGGGCTGGAAGTGCAGGACCTGAAGATCGCCAGCCGCGTGCTCGAAGAAGGCCGCGCGCTGATGATCGCCATCAACAAGTGGGACATTGCCGAAGACCCGTCCGCGCTGTTCAACGGCGTGCGCGCGGCGCTGGACGAAGGCTTGGCACAGCTTCGCGGCGTGCCGCTCTTCGCCGTCTCCGCCGTGACCGGCAAGGGGCTAGACACCATGCTTGGCGCGGCCTTCAAGCTGCGCGAGGACTGGAGCCGACGCGTGCCCACCGCCGCACTCAACCGCTGGTTCGACGATGCGCTGTCCGCCAATCCGCCGCCAGCGCCCGGCGGCAGGCGGATCAAGCTGCGCTATATCACCCAGGTCGGCACACGCCCGCCGCGTTTCGTCATTTTCGGCACGCGGCTGGACGATCTGCCGGTCAGCTACGAGCGGTATCTGCTCAACGGATTGCGCAAGCGGTTGGGCTTTGGCGCGGTGCCGGTGCGACTGAGCCTGAAATCGCCGAAGAACCCGTATGACGCGAACAAGGGCGGTGGCGGCAAGTTCAGCGGCGGCCAGGGGCGCGATTAAATCGTCGACTGCCAACACCAGGCCGGTATTATCGCGGCGCCACTACCGATTGCGGCCTTCATGCAAAAATGAAAGCGGCGGCGGAGATAACTCCCCGCCGCCGCAGTCTCGTTGTCTCGGCCCCTAGCTGACTTAATCCCTAAGCGGTGCCCGCGTTGTTCTCGCCTTCGCCAGCCGCCACGCTGTTCAGCTGGACGTAATTCTGCAAGCCCATCCGCTCGATCATGTCGAATTGCGTTTCGAGGAAATCGACATGCTCTTCCTCGCTGGCGAGGATCGTTTCGAAGAGCTGGCCGGAGGTGAAATCCTTCACTTCCTGACAATAATCCGCCGCTTCGCGCAGCAGCGGGATGGCGTCGTGCTCCATGGCGAGGTCGGCTTTGAGGATTTCCTCGACCGTTTCGCCCACGCGCAGCTTGTGGAGCGCCTGGAAGTTCGGCAGCCCATTCAGGAACAGGATGCGATCGGCCAACCAGTCGGCATGCTTCATCTCATCGATCGATTCGTGCCGTTCGTATTCGGCGAGCTTGTAAACGCCCCAATCGTTGAGGACGCGGTAGTGCAGCCAGTACTGGTTGATCGCGGTCAGCTCATTGGTGAGCGCCTTGTTGAGATATTCGATGACATTTTCGTCGCCCTTCACAGCGCACATCTCCTTTGCAAGAAATCTGGCTGGCAGATGCTCACCATAGCGCCCGATTGGCAAGGCTTTCGGAGACAATTACAGGCCAAAAACCGCAGAAATCTGCGCTAATGCGAATGCGTATCAGGATTGATGAAAGTTAGGCGGCTACCATGGGAGGCAGGAGAGCGGCGCGCTCTTCCTCGATCACCTCGTTCGCCTCTTCCAAGCACTGGCCGCAATTGGGGCGCTTGCCCAGTTTGGCATACACGCTTTCCGCCCCGCCACGGTGCTGGCGCGCAGCCTTGCGCAATTCACACTCTTTGATGGCATTGCAGATGCAGGTGTACATCGATCCGGCGACTCCGTCTGTGCGAATCCCGAATTAATGCGAATGGATTGCATTAGCAAGTCTTTTGCGAGTAATTCTCAAAATCATTCACAGCGCGGTGTCAGCGTCGCAGCGGGAAGCGCTTCCAATAGGTCAGGCAGCGCCAAAGCCATTCAAGCGGCCCGTAGCGATATCGCTCCAGCCAAGGCTTCGACCACGCCAGCATGATCGCCCAGGCCAGCGCGACCACCAGGTACAGTTCTGGCCTTGAAAGCTCGCCCCACAGGCCCCCCGCCCATGGGTGGAAGATCAGCATCATCAGCACCGAGGTGCCGAGGTAATTGGTGAAGGCCGCCCTGCCCGCCGCCGAAAGCCGTTCCGCCAACCAGCCGCTGGCCGTCGCCCCGATCTGTGCCAGCAGCACGGCAAGGCCAAGGATCATTAGAAGGCGCGGTAGCATGGAGAAGGAGACGAAGGCGGCAATCGTGCTCCAATAGGTGAAGCCGATGCTCTTCAGCCAAAGGCCCAACAGCAGGCTCAGCGCGCCGCCTATCAGCAGCAGCGACCACGCCCACACCTGCCGCTTGCGCACCGATCCCCCGGGGCTGAACCAGCCGAATTTGTACATTGCCATGCCCACCAGCATCAGCGGCAGCGTTTCGAAAGCGAACAGCCACAGCATGTTGAGAATGTCGGCGGCGTGGTTGGTGACGTTGTTGGTCACGTAATCGACATAGCTGCCGCTTTCCATGATCGGCCGTTCGCGCGCATCGATGTCGAGCGTTTCCTGCTTCACCTCGATCATCGCGGCAGCGCCTTCCTCCATACCCTCTTGCTGGCCGAGCGGTGTTTCGGCGATGAAATAGGCAGAGCCAATGGTGGCGAAATAGACGAGCGCGCCAAGGGCATATCCGCTGAGACCCAAGGCCATCAGCGCGCGCCCTTCCATGCGGACGAACAGCACCGCCACGAAGCCAGCAACCGCATACAGCGTCAGGATGTCGCCGCGCCAAATGAGGAAGAAGTGGATCAGGCCGAAAACTAGCAGCCAGCCGAGCCGCCGTACCTGCAACCAGCGAGACGATCCACGCGCCCACGCCCGCTCCATGAACAGCGCCATGCCTGCGCCGAACAGCAGGGTAAACAGCCCGCGCATCTTGCCATCGATCAGGGTGAATTGCGCGACATAGAGCCATTCGTCGATCGAATCGTGCGGCACGAGGAAGGCGCTCGGCATCATATAGGCGGCCCAAGGCTGGCCGAAGGCGACGATATTGGCAGCAAGAATGCCGAGCACGGCAATGCCGCGAATGAAATCGAGGCCAAGGATCCGCTCGCCCGATTTGGCAGGTGCAGGCGGCACGGCCTCGCCATCGGGCGTTGTCTGCGTCTCGGTCATGGTAGTCCCCTCAATCGTCCTTGTGCGCACTATGGCGCTGACCCGGCGATTCGCAAAGGATCAGTTACAGGTGACGAGGCATTCCTGCCCGGCGCGGCGCAGGCTGTTGCAGGCAGCCTGCGCTTCGGCTTCGCTGGCGTACCCGCCTGCCAGTAACCGCGTGACGCGGCCCGAGGGGACGAGCAGGCGCGCACGTCCGGCGATTTCAGGCCGGTCCGCCAAGCGGGACCAGAGCCGCTCTGCATTCCCCGCCACGCCGAATGCGCCAAGCTGCACTTTCCATGGGCCACTGCTGAGATCGCGCGCAGCTGTGGCGGCACGAGCGGGCGGCGCGGGCGTGGCTGCTGCGGCTCGAGCAGGCTCCTGCCTTGCCGGACGTGCAGGCGAGGATCGCCGCGCAAAGCTCGCCCCCGCTTCGGCGGGATCGGCAGTGCCCGTGGCCTGGCGCGCTTGCAGCACGGCATCGCGCGCCGCAGCGACTGATGGTGATACGGCCACGGTCTGGACCGGCGGAGGCGCTTGGCGTGCAGGCGGCGGCGCGGATGGCACCGGCGCTTCTCCGCTGACCGCGAGGTCTGCCGCGGCCAGCTGCGCCGCGCGCGTCTGCATCGTATCCGTCTCGATTGCGCGGGCAAGCGAAGCGGCGGCCTGCCGGTCTTCCAGCGGGATATGGCGATCCATCTCCGTAATCGCTGTGGCGGCTTGCGGCAGGCCAGCAGCATTGGCCAGCGTCATCAGCGCATAGGCGCGCTGCCAGTCCCGCTCCAGCAAATCGCCGTTGAAATGACCCACGCCCAGCAAATAATGCGCGCGCGGATCGCCTCGCCCGCTGGCTTCCAGCACCAAGGGTAAAGCCTCTTCGCGGCGGCCACTCTGGAACAGCATCAGGCCATAGGTATCCGCAGCCTGCAAATGCCCTGCCTGCGCGGCGGCTTCGTAAAGCTCTTCCGCGCGCGCCATGTCGACAGGCACGCCGCGGCCCAGCCGGTAAGCCTGCCCCAGATTGAACATCGCATCGGGATCGCCCGCTTCAGCCGGGCCCTGCCACGCTGCTACGGCGGCTGCGTAATCGCCGCGCGCCCAAGCATCCACGCCGTCACGCACATCGGCAGAAGCAGGCGCGGCCAGCAGCAGGGCAGCCACCGCCAAGCTGCGTGAAAGCACGTATGTCCTGCTGCGCTTTGCCATGACCATTCCCCGTGTTGCGCACCAAGCGAGCGGTGCGAGTACCATGCCTGCCATAGTAAACGGCCTGTTAGCAAAGCGTTTATGCGCTGCGCCTATCATCCCCTTACCGTATGGCAGCGCCCGCAGCGCGGCCAGCGATCCGGCCACAGACAGCCTCCTGCACAGCCAACGTTGCGCAACAAGGCCCTGTGCAAATTAACCCAAAATAAAGGGTATCCTGCGAAGCCCTAAGGCGAAGGCCCGTGATGAGACTTGGTTCGGGTCAGTAACTTTTAGGGGGAATCGCCTTGCGCGTTTTGGCTTTGGCATCGCAAAAGGGTGGATCTGGCAAGACCACACTGTCCGGACACCTCGCCGTGCAGGCGCAGCGCGCTGGCGCTGGACCGGTCGTTCTGATCGACATCGATCCGCAGGGCTCGCTGGCCGACTGGTGGAACGAGCGTGAAGCGGAGTTTCCCGCTTTCGCCCAGACCACGGTCGCCCGGCTCGCAAACGATCTGGCGATACTTCGCCAGCAAGGCTTCAAGCTTGCCGTCATCGATACGCCGCCCGCCATCACCATGGCGATCCAGAGCGTGATTTCGGTGGCAGAGCTGATGGTCGTCCCGACCCGCCCCAGCCCGCACGATTTGCGCGCCGTGGGTGCCACGGTCGATCTGTGCGAGCGTGCCGGCAAGCCGCTTATCTTCGTGGTGAATGCCGCAACGCCGAAGGCCAAGATCACTTCGGAAGCTGCCGTCGCGCTGTCGCAGCACGGCACCGTTGCCCCCATCACCGTTCACCATCGCACCGATTTCGCCGCCTCGATGATCGACGGTCGCACCGTCATGGAAGTCGAGCCGGAAGGTCGCAGCGCGCAGGAAGTAACGGCGCTGTGGCACTATGTGGCCGATCGCCTCGAAAAGAACTTCCGCCGCACCGTCTTTGCCGCACCCGGCAAGGCAGCTGCGGCCAATGGCGCGCATCGCCCGCAGAGCAATTTCGGTCGCCGGGCGGCTCAGTAATGGGCAGCGCCATGACAGACAGCGCCTTTGCATCGCTTGGTCCGATGCTGCTGGCTCGCAAAGGCACGGCCAAGCCGGCCATGCGCGCACAGCTGACGCAGAACGACCGCGTCGGCACGCTGGGCGACGATTTCGACGACCTGGCTGCCAGCCAGTCGGCCCTTGGATGGGACGATATGGGCGGCGAGGAAAGCTCCGTCGTGCCGCTGCGCATCGCCAACGATACAGCGCCGCTCGCATCGCTGCCGCAGGTCTCGGCCCGTCCGCGCCGTGTTGCCGCGCCGCAGGGCCGCCGCACCGCCTTCACTCTGCGGCTCGATGCAGAACGCCATCTGAAGATGCGCCTTGCTGCGACCATGCAGGAATGCAGCGCACAGGAACTCGTGACCGAGGCGCTCGACCGCTTCCTGTCCGAAATTCCCGAACTTGATTCGGTTGCCGCGCATGTCGCGGGCAAGAAAACCAATAGCTGAGAGGGATGCGAGAAATGACCGCAGATACCAAGCGTAAGCCGATGATCGCCCTTGGCCTGACCACGGCCATGGCTGCTGTGTTGCTGGGCGGCTGTGCCGGTACAGCAGCGCCGCGTGCCGAGGTCTCCGCGACCGACGCCGTGCGCGCCATGGATCGCGGCCAAACCAGCGAAGCCGTTCGCCATGCGGAGGCTGCCGTGCAGGCGGAGCCGCGCAATGCCGAATATCGCATGGTGCTGGGCAATGCCTATCTCGAGGAAGGGCGCTTTGCGTCCGCCTCCACATCCTTTGCCGATGCGATGGCGCTGGGCGAGAACAGCCCGCGCGCTGCGCTCAGCCTCGCCTTGTCTCTCAGCGGGGAAGGCCGTTTCGCCGAATCGAGCGCCATGCTGCGCCAGTGGGAAGGCGAGATCGCCGCAGCCGACCTCGGCCTTGCCTATGCGCTGGCAGGTGAGCCGGAACGCGGCATCCACATCCTTTCCAATTCCATCCGCCAGGGCGACAATACGGTGAAGACCCGCCAGAACCTGGCCTATGCCTATGCCGTGGCCGGTCGCTGGCGCGATGCCCGCCTGATGGTGGCGCAGGATGTGCCTGCCGACCAGGTTGGCGATCGTATGCAGCAATGGGCGCAGCTGACCCACGCCGAAGCCTACCAGCACCGCCTCGCCGGTCTGCTGGGTGTGCCTGCCGGCGTGCGCGATGCCGGCCAGCCTGTGCATCTGGCACTGGTGAACAATCCGGGTGTCGACCAGCTGGCAGCCGAGACATATGCTGCCGCACCTGCCGCACCTGTCGCACAGGTCCAGGCTCCGTCGCCTACCGCAGAACTGCCGCCGCTCGCAGCACCCGCTGCCATGTCCGGCACGCCCGTGACTGCTGAGGAGCCCGCAAGCTTCGCCGAAGCCTTCACCGCTCCCGAGCCTGCGCGTGCTCCGGCTTTGGCTCCGATCGCTACGGCCGCGCCGAGCGAGCGTTATGCCGCTTCGCCGGTCGTGCAGTCCGTGCGCAATGATGGCGAGGCCCGCATGGCCGCAGCAGCAACCGCAGCGCATGCCGCCGCGACGCCTGCTCGCCCAACGCGCCGCGCGGCTGCGGCTTCTGGCACCGGTCCGGCCACGGCCAGCTTCACCTCCGCGCCTGTGGCAGACGGCTCGCACCTCGTGCAGCTCGGCAGCTTCTCCAGCGAAGCCGCCGCCCGCCGCGCATGGGACATCTATACCGACCGCCACCCCGCCCTCGCCAATCACGAAATGGTGATCACCGAGGCCGTGGTTCGCGGCAAGCGCTACTGGCGCGTATCGGCTGGTGGTTTCGACACCGCATCCAGCCGCGCCATGTGCTCCAACGTCAATACGTCGGCTGCCGGGGAAGGCTGCATCAGCTGGGCTGCATCCAGCCCGCTCCCCGGCGCAGTAGACAATGGCGTGCGCCTGGCCCGCCGCTAATTCGGTTCGTCCCGAGAGAAGCCCTTCCCGCTTCATGCGGGGAGGGTTTTCTTTTGTCCGGCGTCAGAGTGTATAGCCGCCATCGCTCACCAGTGCGGTGCCGGTAACGGTGCCCGACGCGTCGGACAACAGGAACAACACTTGCTGCGCCAGTTCCTCCGCCGTCTCGAAACGGCCCATTGGCGTCATCCCTTCGGCCATCGTGTTGAGCGCGCCTGCGCGGTCGCCTTGATGTTTTTCCACCAACTCCTCGAAGAACGGCGCGCTGTCCCAGATGGCGGTATCGACCCCGCCCGGTGCAATGGCGTTCACCCGGATGCGGCGGCGCGCGCCTTCTTTCGCGGCGATCTTGGCCAGATGCAGCGTGGCCGCTTTCGATGCGCCGTAAGCGGCGATCCCCGGCTCGGCCTTCAGGCCTGCGACCGACGCAGTGAGCACCATGCTCGCCCCGTCCTTCGCCTGCCGCATCGCGGTGCGCAGCGAAAGAAACAGGCCATCGAGATTGACCGCCATGACCTGTCGCCAGTCGGCAAAGGCCATCTTGTGCACGGGAGCGGCCTGACCCGCAATCCCGGCATTGAGCAGGGCCGCATCCAGAGCGCCGCCATCGCCTTCGATGCGGTCCCACAGCGCCTCGTCGGCAACATCGCCTGCATAAAGGCTCGTCTCGCAAGCGAGGTCGAGATTGTTCAGCGCCTGCTCGTTCAGGTCGACCAGCACCAGGTGCGCCGCGCCGGCATCGGCAAGCGCGCGGGCGCTAGCGAGGCCGATGCCCGAGGCCGCACCAGTTACCATCACCCGCTTTCCGCTGAAATTATAAGTCAATTTCCACTCCACCTTTCCAGAGCCGGGTCACGCGGCCCTGCACGGGCTGGCGATCGAACGGCGTATTGCCTGCCGATGCCGCCATTTCCCGGCTATCGACGATCCAGGGCGCTTCGGGGTCGAGCAGCGCGATATCGGCCTCGTATCCCTCAGCAAGCATGCCGGCCTTCACGCCCAGCAGCGCGGCCGGTGTGCGCGCCAACAGGTCGAAACCGCGGGGCATATCGATCACGCCGTCGCGAACCAGCGTCAACGTCATGGCGAGCAGCGTCTCGGCCCCTGCCATTCCCGGCGCGGCATCGGCGAAGGGCAGGTTCTTGTCCTCCGGCCCGCGCGGATCGTGGCCGCTGGCGATCACGTCTATCGTGCCATCGCCGATGGCTTCGCGCACGGCCTCGCGGTCGTCCTCGCTCCGCAATGGCGGGGAGAGGCGCGCGAAGGTGCGGTAATCGCCCAGTGCGAGGTCGGACAGCATGAAATGCGCTGGCGTTACACCCGCCGTAATGGCGACGCCGCGCGCCTTGGCCTGCCGAACCAGCTCAAGCCCCGCGCGGGTGGTGACTTGCCGCACATGCAGCCGCGCGCCGCTCATTTCGGCAAGCGCGATATCGCGGGCGAGCGCCAGCGTCTCGGCCTCGGCAGGCGCGCTCGGCAGGCCCAGCCTGGTAGCCATCTCGCTGGCCGTGGCGGCGGCATTGCCCGCGATCCCGCCATCCTCGGCATGGGTCACCACGACAAGGTCCAGCATTGCGGCATATTGCAGCAGGCGCAGCATGACGCCGCTATCGGCAATCCAGCGCCGCCCGGTGGCGACCGCCCTTGCGCCAGCCTCCGCCATCAGCGCGATTTCCGCCAGATGCTCGCCGGCAAGATCCTTGGTCGCCGCCGCCATGGGATGGACCCACAGATCGGGCTTGCCGCTCTGCGCGAGGAAACGCACGCGCGCCGCAATGTCGAGCGGCGGCGCCTGGTCAGGCATCAGCGCGGCGCGCGTAATGCCGCCGAAATGGAAAGCGGGCTTGTCGATGGCAAACACGCCCAGGTCGACGATACCGGGCACGACGAACTGGCCTTTCGCGTCGAGGATGGCGGCATTTTCGGTGCTTTGGTCGGCACTCGTTTCAACACTGTCGATATGGCCGTCCGCCATGCAGATCGTGCCCTCAACCACCCCTTCCGGGGTCAGCACGCGACCGTTAGAAATGGCAGAAATGCTGGGGTTCGTCATACCCATTCCCCCTCGCCCCAGCCCGGCTCACCGCGCGCCTTCCGCGTCAGAATGTCGAGACACGCCATCCGCACCGCGACCCCCATCTCCACCTGATCGGTGATGATGGAACGCGACGGGTCGTCAGCCACATCGCTGTCGATCTCGACACCGCGATTCATCGGGCCGGGATGCATCACGATGGCATCGGCAGACGCCTTCGCCAGCCTTTCTTTCGTGAGGCCATAGAGGTGGCGATATTCGCGCGGGCTCGGGATGAACTGCCCGTCCATCCGCTCGTTCTGCAAGCGCAGCATCATCACCACATCGGCACCGTCCAGCGCCTTGTCGAAATCGTGGAACGGCTCTGCGCCGATCTGCTCCACGCCGGTCGGCATCAGCGCGGGAGGCGCGCACAGCCGCACGCTCGCGCCCATCGCCTGCAGACAGAGGATATTCGACCGCGCCACCCGGCTGTGCAGGATATCGCCGCAAATCGTCACCGTCAGGCCGGTGAAGTCCTCGCTCGTCTGCCCTCTCTTTCGCAAGGCATGGCGCAGCGCCAGTGCATCCAGCAGGGCCTGCGTCGGATGCTCGTGCTGCCCGTCGCCCGCATTGAGCACGGGGCAATCGACATGACCCGCGATCAGCCCCACCGCTCCGCTGGAACCGTGACGGATCACGATAGCATCGGCCCGCATGGCGTTGAGCGTGCGCGCCGTATCGATCAGTGTTTCGCCCTTCTTCACGCTAGACTGTGCGGCATGCATGTTGATGACATCCGCACCCAACCGCTTGCCCGCAATCTCGAACGACAGCAGCGTGCGCGTCGAGTTTTCGAAGAAGGCGTTGATTATTGTGAGGCCCGACAGCCGGTCCGTATGCTTGGCCGCCTGCCGATTGAATTCCACATATTGTTCCGCCTCGGCCAGCACGTAGAGAATCTCGTGCCGTTCTAGCGCGGAAATGCCGATCAGGTCGCGATGGGGAAAAGCGCGCCCCCCTGCGGGAAAGCGGCTGCGGGCGGAGGGTTCGGGCGGCGATGTCATTAAAGCCATGCCCTTAGTCGAGCGACCTATGCCGCTCAAGGCTTATGTCTGGCATCGCGCCGATAGAGCCCCTACACAGAGAAGCGAAACGCAGCTCCGCAACAGGGATTATCCATGAATTTCGCACGTAAAGTCTGGCGCTTGCTGGTCTGCATCAAGGATGCGCTGGCGCTGCTCTTCCTGCTGCTGTTCTTCGCAGGCCTGTTCGCTATCCTCAGCGCACGCCCCAATCCCGGCACGGTGCGCGACGGTGCGCTGCTGCTCGAAATCCAAGGCGTGGTCGTGGAAGAGGTGGCGCCGGTCGATCCGCTTCAGGCCCTGCTCGCCAATACGGTGCCGGTGCGCGAATACGCCGCGCGCGATCTCGTGCGCGCTATCGATGCCGCGGCAGGCGATGAACGGGTGGATGCGCTCGCTCTCGATCTCAGCGGTTTCCTTGGTGGCGGCGCCGTGCATCTAAGCGAATTGGCGGGCGCGCTGGAGCGGTTCTCGAACACCGACAAGGCGATTTACGCATACGCTTTTGCCTATGGCGACGATGCGATGCTGCTGGCCGCCCATGCCGACGAGATCTGGGTCGATCCGCAAGGGGGTGTCGCCATTTCCGGCCCGGGCGGGGAAAACCTCTATTATGACGGCCTGCTGGAGCGTTTCAACATCACCGCAAATGTCTACCGTGTCGGCACCTATAAGAGCGCAGTCGAACCTTGGACCGAAAGCGGCATGTCCGACGAGGCGCGCGAGCAAATCTCGCAGCTATACGCGACGCTCTGGCAGGAATGGCGTGCACAGGTAAATAGCGCACGGCCGCAAGCCGATATCGACCTCGTTACCAGTGATGTCGCCGGGTGGCTGGCAGCTTCTGCCAACGACATTGCCGATGCGTCGCTCGCCGCAGGCCTCGCAGATCGCATCGGCACGCGGGTCGAATGGGGCGAACGCATCGCCTCCGAAGTGGGCGAGGATGAATGGTCGGACGAACCCGGCGCATTCGCCGCCACGGATTACGATCCCTGGCTCGCCAATGTCGATGCAGATGCCGAATTCGGCACCGAAGGCACGATCGCGGTCATCACCGTGGATGGCGAAATCACCGATGGCGAGGCGGGGCCGGGTTCTGCTGGCGCTGCGCGCATCACAGCGCTGCTCGACGAGGCGCTGGACGACGATATCAGCGGGCTGGTGGTGCGGATCAATTCGCCCGGCGGCACGGTAACAGGGTCCGAAGCCATCCGACGCGCGGTGCTGCGCCATCGCGACAAGGGTGTGCCGGTTGCCGTTTCCATGGGCAATTACGCGGCGTCCGGCGGTTACTGGATCGCCACCGCAGGGCAGCGCCTGTTTGGGGAACCGCAAACCATCACCGGCTCTATCGGCGTTTTCCTTGTTCTGCCCAGCTTCGAGAATGTGCTGGCCGAATATGGCGTGACCACCGATGGCGTGCGCACCACCGGCCTCTCCGGACAGCCCGATCTGCTCGGCGGCATCACGCCGGAGGCCGATGCGCTTCTGCAGGCCTCGACCGAAGGCTTCTATGCCGACTTCCTCGGGCTGGTCGCCCAGTCGCGCGACATCTCGCCAGAGCGGGCCGACGAACTGGGACAGGGCCGCGTCTGGGATGGCGGTGCTGCGCGCCAGCTCGGTCTTATCGACCAGTTCGGCGATCTCGACAGCGCCATTGCCTGGGTCGCGGAACGCGCGGAGCTGGCCGATGGCAGCTTCACCGTCGATTATCTCGGCGACGATGCTCCCAGCTACGATTCCCTGCTGGCACGCCTGTTGATGGGCGGCAGCGCAGGCGAGGGAGAGACCCGCGATATCGTGGCGATCCTCGGCCAGCGCGAAACCGCACGGCTGGGCACGATCGCAAGCGATCTCGAACGCCTGATGCGCGCCGAAGGGGTGATGGCCCGTTGCCTCGAATGCACGACCCTTCCCGGCGGCGAGCGCGGCGGCGTACGGGCCGACACGGCCTCCATCTGGCGCACCCTGCTAAGCCGCTCGCTGACAGAGTAACAAGCTGCAAAACTCGCGCTTGCAAGGGCGTAGCGAAAATGGCAAAGGCCCGCTCCTGCCGCAGATCGGCGGGCGCGTAGCTCAGTGGTAGAGCACACCCTTCACACGGGTGGGGTCGCAAGTTCAATCCTTGCCGCGCCCACCATCTTTTCAATGATTTAGAAGAGATGGGCGGCGTTTCCATGAAAAAAACATGAAAAATTTGGGTGGACATCCGCGAACATCGGCGGGGATCTCGGCGCGGTGAGTCTTCAAGCAATCGCTAACTCGATCGACCTGCATAGCCGCAGCGAACCAGAAGGTTACCGCTTTTTCACGATTGGCTGACTAACATGCCCCGTCAAACTCGAGAGAAAGCATGTCAGCCCATCAACCAGTCCTTCCGGCCAAGGCCATTGAGCTCGTTAAGTCCAGAAATCTCGAAAAAGCTGATGATTTGTTAGCCGATTTCGCCGCGGCTGGCCTGATCAAAACCTATGCTCTCGTACGAGAAATAAGACCCGCCGGGGGTCCGACCAAGGTAGTGCGCGATGCTCAGATTCCGAACGAAGATTGGGAAAGGATTGTAGCATCAGGAAAAATTCATGCCGCTCTAAACGGTGGAACAGTTCGGCTAGAAGGATCGCCTCTACATGGAGGTTTGCCGTCAGTACTCATAACCGGAATCAGCTTTTCCGAAGCTGCGCTCGTCAAGGTTCTCGATAGGTATTGCGTGGGTTTACTTGCCGATGCCTCAGAGCAATCTAGCGGCTGCGATGCGCACGCTATGACGAAAAGCATCGCTCCATCCATCGACGCTTCCGAGGCAAAGAAGGAAGGCGTGCAACCGATCAGGTCCGGCGATCTTACCGCGTCAGTCGCTCAGACCGAACAGGCGACTGGGTTGGGTCGAACGACAATCGACAAGCTTATGCGAGATGGCACGCTGGTCAGGAAAAAAGTCGGCAGACGAACTCTGATCACGGTCGAAAGCATCGAGCGTTTGGTTGGTGCAAAGGTAGCCTGACAACTAGTAAATGCGATGGTTCTCAAGTCCGCTTTGCGACCCATTATCGGTCATACGTCGCGCCTCGCGCTCTTCCCGAAAGCCGACGCCCTATGCGATGGCTCTCACGGTGGACGAAAGTCGCTGCCAGATGCGGCACAATGCGCTCCGCGCAGCCAATTTCGCAGATGAGCCATCGCTACAAGAATGGCTCCGACCGAGGTCGTAGCCACCTCGATAGCGTCGCTTTTAGCGAACAGTCCGAACACCATCGATGCCAAGCCCACCATGCCCAACCCAAGAGAAAGTTGCGCATGTGGGGAACGCTTGGCGGCCTTCCATAGGACGGTCCCGCTAAATGGCAGAGCGATAGCAACGAGCAAGGGGTGCAAGTCTTCGGGCAAGTCCAGCCAGGTCGACCATGCTGGAGATAGCGCGATGATCACCGGAGGCAACAGACAGTGAACGATACAGATGCTCGAAATGGTTATGCCGATGCCATCCAGCCAGTTTGCCTGCCTTCGGAGCGTCATCACCCACACTCGCCTTCACTGGCGAAGGTTTGCGTATCGATTACCAGTACGAGGCGCTTGACGCCCAAGTCAGCCGCAGGCGGGGACCGGTGAAAGCTAGGCGCGTGGTTTTCGCCATAGAGGCGGCCCTTGAAAAGTCCGACATGGCCTGTCGGAAGGTCAAGCAAGATTTCGGATCCGGGATCGTTATCGAGCGCGATCTGCGTGCCCGGACCCGCGTATGTTGTGATCAGGCGAAGGTCGGTGTAGTCGGCGTGCCCCCTACGGCATGAATTCGTGACGATCTGCTCTAGGCGAATGCGTATGTGATCGGAACCGGTGAGGTCCGCAAAACGCAAAGCAAGCCGTTCGATGCCCCGACATATCTGCGGAGGAAGATCCGGCAACTGCGATATCGCCTCCGCCACGGACCCGGTGGCGATGTGAGAGAATGGTTCGGTTTTCAGAAGCTTTGCGGCCGGCGCGGCCAGCTCAACGACACTCCGCGGTTCAATGACCAGCGACGTTTGCGGATCGGCGATGGAATCCCATCGGGCCGGGATTCTTTGCCAGGATTGCCTGATGCGCGCGTTGATCACCGTCCGGCCATCAGGTCTTTCAGCAACAATATCCATAGGAGTAGCCTTCCATGTTAAGCAGGCTCGTGTCCGAGCTCGGGGCACGGCAATCTGTGATCCGTCGAAAGGTTGCGGCCGGCGCGATAGTGGTCAGTCTGACAAATACGCTCTTGACGTAATGTTATGCTGTATCATAACCAACCCCGCAATTCGGAAGCCGCGTTTCCGGCGCGGGTCCGGGCATCACATATTTTCTGCCTTGGACGGGGGTCCTGATCGTGCTCGATTTTCGCTTTGTCGTATCCGCTTCAGTTTTCACCATGGCCACAGCCATGGTAAATTCGACGCAAGTTGCGGCGCAGGAAACAGAGGTCTCAGAAGACGCTGAAGCGCTTGGCGAAGTTATCCTGGTGACGGGTGTGCGCCCAGCCTATCGTGGCGACTTCGAAGCGCTCGAAATTCCGCAAGCTGAGCAAATCATTTCTACTCAGCTTCTGGAGGACAACAATGCTCTCGACCTCGATAACGCGCTGGACCTTTCCGCATCGGTGGCGAGACAAAACAACTTTGGTGGGTTGTGGAATAGTTTCGCCATTCGCGGTCTTGTAGGCGACGAAAACCTCCCGAGTGGCTTCCTCGTCAATGGCTTCAACGCGGGGCGCGGTTTTTCCGGACCGCGCGATCTTGCCGGCATTGAGGCGGTCGAGGTTTTAAAGGGTCCTCGCGCAGCTCTTTATGGGCGCGGCGAACCGGGCGGAACGGTCAACCTTTTGACCAAGAGTCCGCGGTTCGAGACGGCGGGCGAGATTCTTTTTCAGGCTGGCTCATACGACTTCTATCGTGGAGATGTCGATCTTCAGACCACACTGGGTAGTGCAGTCGGCGTCAGATTCGTAGGATTTTACGAGGACGCCGGAAGCTTTCGCGACACGATAGAAACAGAACGTTTTGGACTTTTTCCGTCTGTTGCGATCAACATCAGTGATGCATCCCGCCTCGTTTACGAACTCGAGTATACACGCCAGGAACTGCCTTTTGACCGCGGTGTCTTGGCGTTGAATGGTGAGCTCGGCGTCCTCCCGATCAGCCGGTTTCTGGGAGAACCCGCAGACGGCCCGAACATCACCGAATCCTTTGGCCATCAAGTGGAATTCCAACACGATTTTTCAGATAGCTGGAGTGCGCTTTTGGGCTTCAACTATCGCGATACCTCGCTGACGGGGTCTGCAACGGAAGCGGAACTTTCCGGCAGCCGACAGCAGTTATTCGTAGACGGCCGCACACTGACGCGGCAACGCCGATTCAGAGACTATAGTGGCGAGTATTATGTTTTTCGTGGAGAGCTGACCGGAGAATTCGAGACAGGTGGCGTGCAGCACCGCATAATTATCGGGGCTGACACTGACCGGTTCGAGAACGATCAAGTATTCAGCCGGGTGCGTTCGCGACCGCTATCGAGCGATCCCTCGCTTCAAGAATTGCAGGCTCTCGATATTTTCGATCCGCAATACGGACGCTTCCCTTTGCCGGAGCCGACGCCGTTAACGGATCGATTGGAGATCCAAGCTGCGACGGGTGTTTACTTTCAATATCAGGTCAGCCTTGGCGAACGCTTCGATTTGCGTCTCGGGGGTCGCTATGATGAGTTTTCGGACGAGCAGAACAACCGGGCGACGAACCGTATTTTCGAAACAAACGACAACGAATTCAGCCCGCAAGTCGGTGCCGTTTACCGTTTTACGCCAGAGATCGCGATTTACGCGACCTACGGCGAGAACTTCCGTTCCCTATCCGGGGCGACGTTTGACGGCGAACCCTTCGATCCGAAAAAGGCGGAGGCCTTCGAAGGCGGCATTAAATTTGAGAGCTCTGACGGACGCCTCTTGGCGACCGCGACGCTTTTCTCGATCCAGCAGAGCAATATTCTGATTGGCGATCCCGTTAATCAGTTTTTTCTCATCTCTGCGGGTGAAGCGAGTAGCAGGGGAGCGGAATTCGATCTGCAAGCGCGTTTGTTCTCCGGCACTGACCTGTGGGTTTCCTATGCGTATGTCGATGCTCAGATCGACGAGGAAATCATCGACGCAAACTTCCTCGTTCCCATCGTTCCGGGCTCGCGAATTCTCAACGTTCCGGATCATAGCTTGAACGTGCAATTGGCACATACGACGCAGGTGCTGAGGCGAAACGTCAGGTTTGGCGGCGGCGTTCTTTATGTGAGCGACAGGTTGGGCGAAGTCGGCACAGATTTCGAGCTTCCGGCCTACACGCTCGCGCGGCTATTCGCTGAAGCCGACTTGACTGAAAACGTTGCGATCAGGCTCGATGTCGACAACCTTTTTGGTGAGGAATGGTATCCGAACTCCCTTGCCGAACTCCGCGTGCAACCCGGTGCCCCCAGGACTGTCCGCGTTGGCGCTCGGTTCAGCTTCTAACGAAAGAACAATCCGGTGACCGCACCACTCGAAGCCCGCTCCCTGTCGCTCGTTCGGGACGGCAACGCCGTCCTCGACAATGTGTCCTTCTCCGTTGCCCAAGGCGAGATCTTTGCCCTGCTGGGCGGTAACGGCGCAGGCAAATCGAGCACGCTGCTGACCTTCCTCGGCTTCCTGCAGCCGTCGGCAGGCGAGGTGCTGGTTCGGGGGCGGAGTGTGCATTCGGATATCCCGGCGGCGCGTTCGGCCATTGCCTATTTGCCCGAGGCAGCATCGCTCTACGGTCATATGAGCGCCTACGAGAACCTCGAGTATTTCCTCGACCTCGCAGGCCGGAGCGCTTCGCGCGGTGATCTGGATGCAGCCTTCGAGCGGGTCGCGCTGGCCGATGAAGCACGCTCGCGCCGACTGCAATCCTACTCCAAGGGCATGAGGCAAAAGGCCGCCATCGCGCTGGCGCTACTGCGCGAGACGCCGATCCTGTTGCTGGACGAGCCCACTTCCGGGCTCGACCCGGTCGCCATCGACGAGTTTCACGATTTGGTGAAGAAGCTGGCATCGAGCGGCCAGACGATCCTGATGGTGACGCATGATGTCTATGGCGCGTGCCAGGTGGCCGACCGAGTAGGGCTCCTTCGGCGGGGCAAGCTTGTCGGCAGTTTCGCCGCCGAGCCCGGCATGCGGATCGACACCGAGACGGTGCATGCAGCCTTTGCGGAGCGCGAAGCGGCATGAACTCGCCGATCCGTATTGCGCGCGAGGAATGGCGGCTCTGGCTTCGATCGAAGGTTGTCGTCGCCGCCGCGCTTATCATCGCGGTGCTGCTGGCGGCGACCAGCGTCCTCACCATCAATCGCATCGCCGACGAGCAGGCGCAGCGTCTGGAGCAACAGGTTGCGGCCGAGCAAACCTTCTTCGCTCAGCCGGACCGTCATCCTCACCGTATGGTCCATTACGGGCACTATGCCTTCCGGCCGCCGCCTCCCCTGGCAATATTCGAACCCGGCGTGGATGCAGTAACGGGGCAATCGATCTTCCTCGAAGGTCATCGGCAGAACAGCGCGATGTTCGCCGATACGAAGGCAGCCGCCGATCTGGGCGGGTTCGCCGCTCTCACCCCCGCCAGCCTGTATCAGCTCCTGCTTCCGCTCCTGTTGATCGTGCTGGGGCACGCCATGTTCCTGCGCGAACGGGAAAGTGGAACGCTCGCGGTGCTGTTGGCGCAAGGATCGTCGGGCACCAGGCTCGCGCTCGGCAAGGCGACTGCCCTCCTTTCCGTGATCGCGATCTTTATGATCCCGCTTATGGTGGTTGCTGCTTATTCGGTTGTCTTGGGCGAGAGTGCCTTGGCTGCAACATCGCTCGTCGCGGGTTATTTTCTCTATCTTTGTGTGTGGGGAGCCATCATCCTGGCCGCGTCGATCCTTATCCGACAGCGGGCAGTATCACTCGGCGCGCTGGTGTTCGTCTGGCTGTTCGCCGCGCTGATTGTTCCGCGCTTCGCCATCAACGCCAGCAGCGCGGCCATCGACGCGCCGAGCAAGATTGAGAGCGATCTTGTAATGCTTGCCGAGCAGCGCAAGCTAGGTGACGGCCACAATGCCGCAGACCCGGCCTTCGAGCAGCTGCAGGCGCAGGTGCTCGAACAATATGACGTCGAGACGATTGAGGAACTGCCGATCAACTGGCGCGGCGTGGTGGCGACCTATTCCGAGGCTGAGCTGACCGATCTGCTCAACCGTTTCGCCGAGAACCGGATGTCGCTCGAAGCAGGCCAGTCGCGACTGTTCGATCTGTTCGGGCTGGCCTCGCCGACAATCGCGATCGCCTCCTCCTCGCGCACACTGGCGGCCACAGACCTTGCCACACATCATCGTTTCCTGCGCGAAAGCGAGGATCTGCGCTTCGATTTCGTGCAGGCGCTAAACCAGGCACATGCGACCGACCTCGACTACACGCTCGACATGAACCGGAACAACGATGCGGCATCTGCTGAAGCCGCGCGCATCAACGCGGCAAGCTGGCAGGTGCTGGACGAGTTCCGCTTCCAGCCTGACGATGCAGGGGACCGACTGGCGCGCGCCGCACTGCCGCTCGGCATCCTGCTCTTGTGGCTCGTGATCGCGGGCGGCACGGTGGTCTGGGCAGCGCGAAAGGTGCGGGTCTGATGCTTAGATCTTTCACCCGCGAACTGCGCTTTCTTCGCAGGGACCGAGGCGCCTTATTCTGGCTTGCGTTGGCGTTCCTACTCTCGGTTATCGCCGTGTCGTTCGGGATTGCCGAAACGCGCGAGCAGCGCGCAACCATCGCAACGCTAATCGAGGAGGACGCGGCCGACCGCGCGAATGCCCTTTCGATTCAGGAAGACTGGGGCGGCGCGGCCTATTACGCCTTTCATCTGACCTATGAGCCGCCGTCCGATTTCGCCTTCGCCGCCATGGGCCAGCGCGACACAGCGCCATGGAAGCACCGCATCAAGATGCTGGCGCTCGAAGGGCAGATCCACGAGGCCGATACGCGCAACGCCGATTTCGGCCTGGTCGGACGGTTCGATTTCGCCTTCCTCGCGGCTGCGGTGGCCCCGCTATTGCTGATCCTGCTTCTTTACGATCTGCGCGCTTCAGAACGCACGGCGCGGCGGCATGACTTGCTTGTCGCCACGGCCGGATCGCCGCAATCCCTATGGCTGCCCCGTGCGTCACTCAGGGTCTTTTCCCTCGCCGCTCTGCTACTCCTTCCATTGTGGATTGGCGCGACGATCGAGGGCACATCGCTTGGCGTTACGCTTCAGGCCAGCGCCATCGTGATAGGCGCGCTCCTAGTCTGGTGGTTGATCGTTGAACTGGTGAGCCGGATCGATGGTTCGCTCTCCGTCTTGCTCACGTCGCTGATCGGCCTGTGGCTGGCGCTCGCCATTATCGTTCCTGCGATATCGAAAGCGGCAATCGAGGCGGCGAACCCTGTGCCGGATGGCGGCGAAATTCTGTTGCTCCAGCGTGAAACCGTCAACGATGCGTGGGACCTGCCGAAGGAGGACACGATGGACCCTTTCGTAGAACAATATCCCGAATGGCGCGAAAACTCCGTCATTGAGGAGGGCTTCGAGTGGAAATGGTATTACGCGTTCCAGCAGGTTGGAGACCAGGCGGCCGCGCCGCTGGCCAATCGCTACCGACAGGCCAGACTGGAGCGCAACCGGCAAGCGGGACTGGCATCGCTGCTTTCCCCCACATCGTTCGTGGAGCGCAGTTTCAAGAAGATCGCCCGAACTGATGCTACGGCCATGGTCGCGTATGAAGACCGGATTAGGGACTTCCACGAAAGTCTGCGGCAGTTTCATTATCCGCTGATGTTCCCTGAAGTCGAATACGACGCCGCCCGACTTGAAGACCTTCCGCAATATGATCCGTCACAGTAGCGTTGCGGTCATAATCAAACGTCTTTTCGCTCTTCTCACCGTCATCGTCTCGAGAGGCTTTGCTTATTCTGCGGTTGCACAGCGGCGTGCTGCCTTCACCATCGCTGACATTGCTATCAAGCCTGCAAACCCAAAGCGATTTTGGCTCACCGTCTGGGCGCTAGCACACAACGTCCCCCCGGCACTTCGCTTCTTCGAAAAAGAACAACCGGCAGGTTGGCGTTCATTGGGGCCTGTTAGCCTCGACCCCGACCGCAGACCGTTATGTGTGGGAAGGCGACTTGATCGCGAAGAACGCCGACCTCCGCGGAGGCGAATTCAAGCGCATCTATGCGTCGGTCGACTCATCCGCGCTCTATGACTTGTGCGGGTCACCGGAAAGGGCCGGAGATAGAATTTTGGCGATCGGCAATCCGGTTGTTGCGCCTTGCTACCACGATGCGTCAGCTGCCGTCGTAACAAGGGTTGCACCACCCAAACCACCGATTGAACCGGACCGGTCGCTTTTTCTTCAACATCTGCAGAAAGTGCCCAACTTTGATCGTTTTGCCGTCCTGAAGGTCAGTGCTCCTATTCGTAAGGAAAAGTTGGTGCCCAATAAAGGACAAAACGGGCACTTAAATCGTTGGCGAATTTTTGCCGATTTGCCGTGACCCGTCAGCTATGCGCCCTAATTTCGGTCGTTCGAGTGTGTGTGATATTCACTTAGAAGCTGCCGTTTAAATTGCCTTGGAAGGCTGCGACCTCTTTTCGTCGCCCTCATTCAAGTCAGGCCTCCTCTCTAACTCCTGCTTGAGTCTTAAAATCAGATTATTGCCCTAGCCAGCGTGGTCATCAAAGCGGCATAGGCGCTCGAGGATATATCGCATGACCCAACGAACTGTGGCGAACCGACCTTAATTATTTTGAGGGCATCGGAAGGGCACATGTGGACCTGTCCAACGTGCTCGACAATTACTCGCGCTACCGCAATCGCGTGACTCCCGGCGATGCTTACTTCCGTAGGGCCCTGCTATCACCAAGTGACTGAGGCTTCACTAGCTGGCTTTGCTAAATTTGAGCTTTCCGCTGAAACCCGGACCTTGGGCGAGATCCGCGCTTCCATGTACTAACCCTCGGAACGTAATCGAGAATCCTGATAACTCAGAGCCTGCATTCCTCGGCGCAGTGTCGCTAGAAGACCAGCGGTGCCAGCAGGTAAGACAGCGCGATGATCGCCACGCTCGCCAGCAGATTGAGGCGGAAGCCGGCCCTCGCCATCTGCTCCAGCGAAATCTTGCCGCTGGCATAGATCACCGCATTCGGCCCCGTCGCCATGGGCAGCATGAAGGCGCAGCTTGCCGCAAGCGCAACCGGCGCGGCGAGCAGCGCGACATCGATGTCGCTCGCTTCGCCCACGGCGATCAGCACCGGCATGGTCGCTGCCGCCGTAGCGACGTTGGAGGTGATTTCTGTCAGAAAGATGATGAGCAAGGTGACCAGCGCGATCAGCAGGATGACTGGCAAGGTACCGATGATGGCAAGCTCGCCGCCCAGCCATGCGCTCATTCCGGAATACCGCATCGCTCCGGCCAGCGCCATGCCGCCGCCGAACAGCAGCACCACGCCCCAGGGGATGGATTCGGCCGTCTTCCAGTCGAGCAGCCTTGCAGCCCGATCGGACCGGTCTCCTGCCGGGATAAGGAAGCACAGCACCACGCCGATAATGGCCGCCACGCTGTCGGACAGACCGGACAGTGGCTGGACGCCGCCGATCTCGAGTTCGCGCAGCGGAATGCCGAATATCCAGAGCGAGGCGATGAATGCGAACATGCCGATGACGCGCTTTTCCGCCACGCTCATCGGGCCGAGCGCCGCGACCTTCCGGTCGATCATTCCCGCGACCTTGTCCGCCGTATCCTGCGACACATCGGACTTTGCGCCCTCGAAGCGCGATAGCAGCCACCATGCCAATGGGACGAGAACGAGGACGGCCGGAACGCCCAGCGCCATCCAGGTGACGAAGCCGATCTCCTCGCCCGTGCTCCGCTCGACCGCGTCCTTCACCAGGAGGTTGGTCGGCGTGCCGATATAGGTGCCGAGCCCGCCTATCGAACATGCCCACGCAATGCCGAGCAGCAGGAGGATCGTGAAGCGACCGGCATTCTCTTCATCGTCGTCGGCAAGGGTCACCGCGATGGACAGCGCGATGGGCACAAGCATGATGGCCGTGGCGGTGTTGGAAATCCACATGGACAGCAAAGCGGCGGTCGCCATGAAGCCGGCCAGAAGCGCTTTCCGCCTGCCGCCGAAATGCGACAGCGTGCCAAGCGCGATCCGTTCGTGCAGACCCCATCGCTCGATTGCCTTGGCGATGATGAAACCGCCAAGCAGAAGCACAACGATCGGATGCAGGTAAGCGCCCGCCACATCGGCGAGCGGGGCCACCTGTCCAATGGGCAGTACAACCATGGGAAGCAGCGCAGTGACCGCAATGGGAATGGCTTCGCTCACCCACCATATCGCCATCAGAACCAGCAGCGAGAAAACAGTCCATGCCTGCAAGGGCGAGCCCGGCAAGTCGCCCGCCGCCGAGTCCGCATACATCGCTTCGAGACCTGCCGGCACACCGATCAGATGGATCAGCAGGAAGGCGACCGGCCCGGCAATCAACCCGATCACGCGCCGTTTGGAAAGCCCGTCGCCGTCCTTCTGCAACGCTGTCACAGGTGTCATTCCGCGGTGTCCTGTGCCATCCGGTTTCATTCGCCTAGCCTTTTTCCCTCGCGAGCGCGGCACTGCCGCTTGGCCGAACACGCTGCGCTCCCGCATCCTCGACGTTTCGTATCCACAGCGGCAAACAACAAAAGCTCGCCGCGCGCAAAGCGATGATTGGCGACACCCGAGGGGCGCCGCCAATCATTCGATCATACTGGTCTTCAGAAGCGGATGCGCGCTCCCAACTGGTAGGTCGCACCATACTGCTCATTGCCGTTGTAGACCGGCCCGGTCAGCCCGCCGCCGCGGAAGAAACGCTCTTCCCCGGCTCCGTTGATATTGATCGCATCGGCATAGACCTGGATGGCGTCGGTAATTTCCCAGCGGGCGTTGATGTCGAAGGAGGTACGGGCGGCCTCCAGCTCATCACCCTGAGGGAATTCCAGCCCCAGCAGGCCTGTGCGAACACCGACGAGACGCTCGCCGACATAATTCACCGTACCGCGCAGGCTGAAGCCCGATTTCTCCCAGCCCAGCGATGCGTTTCCAACTAGGTCTGCCTGATCGGGGAAGGGAATTTCGCCGAAGATCTCGTCTCGGCCGGAGCTGCTCGCCAGCGTCAGGTTGCCGGCAAAGAACAGGCCGTCCAGCGGAGCAGGCAGGAAGGTGTAGTTCTGCGTGTAGCTGAATTCGACGCCGTAAATCTCCGCCTGATCGCCATTGTAATATGTCACCGTGCGGTCGAACACCGTCGGGTCTACCCCAACAAGCGCGACATCATCACCCGTTAGTGTGACGGGCAGGATGAAATCGGAGATATCCTTGTAGAAGGCTGCGACCTGCAGGAAGGTATTCGAGTTCGGATACCAAGAAACCGAAGCATCATATTGCTGCGCGCGGAACGGATTCAGGCTCGCGTCGCGCAGCGGCAGGGCCTCTGTTCCGGCCGACGTACGCGTTTCCAGGAAGTCGACGATATCGGTGACGCCGTTGATCTGCCCGGCGTCCAGCGCATCCTCGAAATCATCCTCGTCGGTAAGGTCCTCGATTTCGATGAACTGGCTCGCCGCCGCTTCGCGGAAGTCAGGCCGTTGTAGAGCTTCCGTGTAAGACAAGCGGATCACGACATCGTCGATTGGCTCCCAACGGATGTTCAGGTTGGGCAGGAAATCGGTGTAGCTGTTCGAGCCCGAAATCCCGACCGGGGTGTTGACCACCTCCTCGAACACATCGAGGTCGCCGTCCTCGTCAACAAAGAAGCGTCCGCCAAGCGGTGACGCCAGGACCTCGGCATCGGTAAGGCCGAGATCGTCCTGCAGATACTCCAGAATCAGGTCGGAAAGATCGTCATCGAATGCGCGCTGCGTGGCGGAGAACCCTGTGGTGTTCCAGTCCGTACGCTCGATACGCAGGCCGCCGATGATTTCGAGCCGGTCGGTGATGGGTAGGCGCGCCATGACATAGCCTGCAAGCACTTCCTCGTTGGCAGTGTAATCGCGCACGATGGAATTGATTGCATCGAACGGATCGCCCTGATCGACCTCGCCGTTTGCAGCGAGATCCTTGAGGAAGTCTTCCAGTACGTCGAGTTCGGGATTGAAAGTGAATTGGATTTCGCCGTCATCGAATGGCGCCAGCGGGAAATCGGCCAGCGTAAGATCATCGTCCGAATTGACCCGGAGACGCTCGACATCGAAGTCGCGCGAGCGCTCTTGGTACTTGGCACCGAACTGGAAGAATGCCGGGCGGTCATTGAACAGGAAATCGCGGCGGATGTCGCCCCGGGCTGCAAAGATCTCGTCTTCGGAAAAGAAGTCGTATTGTGTCAGGAAGCGGAAATCGAAGTTTTCCGGGACACTGGCGTCGTCATCCGCATCTTCCGGATTGGGGAGGATCTCGAAATCCACACCGTCCGGTCCAAGATTTTCGTACCGAACGCGAATATCCCGTTCGCGGAAACGCCCTTCCACGGAAGGCGTGCGGGAGTCGTTCAGCGAATAATTCACGTCGCCTTCAAAGGTCCAGTCGCCCGCGACATGGCTGAAACCGCCATTGATGACGTAAAGCTCATCGACCTGATCGCTGAACCGGAAACGCTTTTCGGTGTCGACATCGGTGATATCGCCGCTGTTCGGACCCAGGGCGAGAATTTCCTCGTCGTCACCGTCGTTCAATTCGTAGCGCTGGCGGTTGCGAACATCGTCGTCCTCGAAGCGGGAATAGGTGCCGCGGAGATAAATCTCCGTATCCTGCTGGGGACGGTATTCCAGATTGAGGTTGGACGAGAAGCGCGTGCGCTCGGCCGGGTCGGAGCGCAGGTCGATGCGGTTGGGCGAGAAGATCGCTTGATCGGGATCGCTGACGGCGAAATCGATCGTATCGTCGTCATCGCCCGCATTATCGCCAAGCGCCGGATCGTCGATCTCTTCGATCTGCTCTTCAGTGCCGTCGAGATTGGAACGGATGCCGTCATCACCGCGGAAGTCGTCGACGATGGAGCGGCGCCGCGACCAGCTCGCCGAGGCCGCAATGCCGAATTCCTGGCTCTCGCCAATGTCGAAGATGCGGGTAAAATCGCCCGAGATGCGCGGATTGAAATCGTCGCTGCGCTCCTGGTAGCCGATCTCCCCGCGCAGGGTGGCCGATGTCGTTTCCCCGCGATCGAATGCGGATAGCGTGCGCAGGTTGATCGCACCGGCAATCGAGTCTGCATCCTGATTGGGAAGAAGGGTCTTCGACACTTCGATGCCGTTCAAGAGGTCGGAAGACACGATGTCGAGGGCGACCGAACGCGAATTTTCATCGCGCGTACCGATGCGCGCGCCATCGACGGTGACTGTCACGAAGGAGCCGGACAGGCCGCGAATGGCTACTTGCTGACCCTCGCCCTCGGATCGCCGCACGGTTACGCCGGGCAGACGCTGGAGGGATTCGGCGACGTTCTGATCGGCAAAGGCGCCGATATCGTCAGCCGTGACGACATTGGTCAGATTGTCGTTCTCGCGCTCCGCAGCGCGCGCACTGTTGAGCGAACCGCGAATACCGCTGACCACGATCGTGTTGAGAGCACCTTCGGCTAGCGAGAGATCGAACGTCTCGACGGCTTCATCGACCACGATGGTGCGCGTATCGATGACGTCGCCGAGATAGGAGATCACGATCGAATATTCACCGAGAGGCACATTCGGCAGGCGATAGCGCCCGTCAGCAGCAGTGGTGTCCTCGACATCCAGCTCGGGGATCGCGATAGTGACGCCCTGGAAGATACGCTGATCTTCACCGCGCCGCACTTCGCCGGTGATGCTGGCTGCAGCATCCTGTGCCGAAACCGCTGGCGCATAGAGAATGCCTGCCGCAACGCCCGCGAGCGAAACGGACGAACAAATGGCGCGAAGTTTCCGATCTTTCATGGTTCTCCCCTCTTCCAAATGGCGACGTTTCCCGCCGCTTTATTGACTGCCGAGCATACGATGTGCGCGGCAAGCGTGGCGAGCCAAATCCGCTCGACAGCTATGCATTTCCCACTGTGTGGAACGCGAAGGCGCGATCAGCCCTCGAACACATCCTCGCGCACCGAGCTGGAGACAGCTTCGAGCCGCGCTTCGTTGATCTCGATGCCGAGGCCGGGACGGTCGGGGATGGCCAGCGAACCGCTGTCGTAATCCAGATAGACGTCAGCGCATGCCAGAAGCGGCGCGTAATCGTCCACGTCGACATACTCCATGAAGGGCCCGATGATCGAATAGGATGCCGCCAGCTGCAGCGATGCCGCCGTCGATACGAGCGGGCGGGTGTTGTGCATGATGATGGGCTTTTGATTGACCTGCGAAAGATGGCCGATCCGGTGCATGCCGGTGATACCCATCGCCTTGATCACATCGGGATTGAGGTAATCGGGATCGGCATAGCGGATCAGCTCTTCGACTTGCCAAGGCGTGTATTCTTTTTCGCCGGCAATGATCGACAGGTCGAGCGCGTCGACCACTTCCTTCGTTTCGGAGTGGTTCTGGTCGGAGCACGGCTCTTCGAAGAAACGGAAGCCATATTCGTCCTGCAAGACGCGGCCGATCTGGATGGCGCGGCTCGCCGAGTAGCCATTGTTGATGTCGGTAAACAGCTCCGCACGCCCGGCGAGGCGGCGCGAGATTACATCCATATATTCGATCGTGCGATCTTCGACCGGGTTGAGATGGGATTCCCTGATCTGCATCCGGCACTTGACCGTATTGAAGCCGCGGTCGACGAATTTCATCGCCTTGTCCGCAGCTTCTTCGGGCGTCATGCTGGTCCAGCGACGCGTGCCGTAACTGCCATAGACAGGCATCCGGTCGCGGTAGGAGCCGCCGAGCAGGCGATAGACCGGCACATCGAGGATGCGTGCCTTGGCATCCCACAGGGCAATGTCGATCCCGGCAATGGTGTTGGCCAGCGTGCCGCCGGGGCCGAAATCATGTTCGCGATAGAAGATCTCTTCGGTGATTGGGCCGGTGTCGAACGGGTCGCGGCCCAATACGCGGCGCGCCATCTCGTCATGGATGAAGGTTTGCATCGTCGTGGGGATACCGGCATCGGTCTCCCCCCAGCCGGTGATGCCGCTATCGGTGGTGATCTTGACGAATAGGCCCCAATCGCCGGCGAAAGTCTTGATGGACCGGATGACCAGGTCGGATTCGGTCGGCGCGGCAAGGGCCGGGGAAAGAAGGCCACCGCCCAACAACATGCCCGCCGAGGCGACACCACTCGCCTTCAGAAAGCTGCGACGGTCATGGATATTGTCTGTAAGCATTGGGGCCTCTCCGCCTCTGGTTTTCTTATGCCGGATCAGTTGGAAGCGCGATTGGCTTCGGCTGCCGCACGATCCTGGATTTCGCGCACCTCGCGGTGACGTCGCTCATTAATGCGCGGATCGTCGGACATGAATGTCCAGAGCTGCACCGTGCCGTCCTGATGCGCGGTTGTGAGCATCGTGCCCTCGGTGTTGAAATGCATGTATTCCAACGCATCGGTCACCTGGGCGCGGTGGGCGTAGGGCAGCGAATCGTTGCGGACGGAGGGGTCCAGCAGATATTCGGTTGCGAAGAAATCGATGGTGAAGCCGTGTCCGGCAACCGCGAGATACCGGCCGTCGCGAGTCCATTCGAGCGTTTCGGTCTTCTGGCCTGACTTGTTGAGCAAGCGAACCAGCTCGCCGGTCGCCATGTCGTAAATATAGACGAAGCCATGCGTCCCGCCTGCCGCCAGCAAGGTGCCATCGGGATTGAACTTTGTGTTGATGTAGATGTGGTCATCATCGAAGAGCGGGCTTTCCTCGGCGATGTCCCAGGCATGGCGCTCGCTCCAGTCGGCCACGTTATAGACGCGCGCCGCCTTATCGCCCACGACAGCCATCATGGTGGAATCCGACGAGAAATCGATTTCGTTCACGGTGCCGCGATGCGGTATCTGCGTGACCAATGACCAGTCTTCGGTGGAGAATACGCGGGTTACGCCCATGCCGTCCACACGCTCCTGCCCCGTCGCGAGATAACGGCCATCGGGCGAGGCGCTCAGGCCGTCGATCCCGTTCTGGTGCTGGAAGGTGAAGACAATCTCGGCCGTGTCGGCGCGAAACACCTGTAAAAGGCCATCTTCGCTGACGCTTGCGACATGCTGCCCGTCGACTGTCCAGGCGACCCTTTCGATTTCCTGTGCCAGCGTGCGCGACCACATCTGATGGCCGTCCGATACGCGGAAGATGCGCACCGTGTAATCGAACTTTGTACCGGTGACGATATACTGCCCGTCGCGCGAGAATTCCGCGGACTCCACCGACCCAAGCTCGCCATAGATATCGGCAATGCGGGACCAGACGTGGTTCAGCCGGATGCCCCCTTCCGAAGACGCTGCGGGCGTCGCCAGCAGCATGGAACCCAGACAAGCGGCAATGAGAAGAATTCGGGACATATATCGGCCTTACCTTGGCAATCGTGACAGATCGCAAGTGGTATGCCGAAGCCATGCGGCCATCAATGCATGCGCGTCCACATCGTGAGAACTGCCATTACAATCGAGCCCCGAGAGCCTTTGCCAGCGGCGCCAACCCGCGCTCGAAACGCCGCCATTTGCCGATGGAAGCAGTGCTTATGGGCCGACGCACCTGCTCCGTGCTTGCCGTGTGGACCACGCCCTGCCGGTTCGACGCGTCGAGATAGTCCGCATTCCATTCCAGCCCGCAATGGTCGAAAATACGGCGGGCCTCGGCCTCGGGGTTTTTCACCAGCCGCTCATAGGATGCGATGAGCAGTCGGTCCGGCCGCTGAGCTGCAAGGCGGTCCATCATCGACACATAGCCCTGCCTGAAGGCCGCCAGATCTTGCAGATCGTAACTGTAGTCGAATCCCGCCGGGAAAAGCTGGGTGAATGCGCTGGAACACGCGTCCATCGCGTCGCGGCGCAGGTCGACAATGCGCGCGTCAGGGAACGCCGCCAGAATGAACGGCACGAACCAGAGATTGTTGGGGTTTTTGTCGATGACCACTGGCCGATCGCCCGAATGCCGCTGCATCAGCGCGCGATAGCGGGTCGCGGCCTTCGCCAATACCGCCGGATCGCTCGTCGCCAATTTGGTCGGATAGCCGCCCATCTCTGCGACTATTCTGCCCAGATAGGGCCGTTCGTCCGCACCGGCAGCATCGGGAGATGCAGCGAGGATATATTCCAGCAATGTCGATCCCGACCGCGGCATGCCGACGATGAAGATCGGGCGCGGCGAGGAGGCAGCGCCCCCGTCATCCGCGACCCGGCATTGTGACGGAGCTTCCGCCAGATCGTCGAACACTCGCACGTCGCTCTCCGCGTCATAGCCATGGGCAGCGTGCCAGCGTTTCGCACCTCTGCAATACGCCGCGAAGGCAGGTGCGAAATCGGCCGTGTCGTCATAAGCCTTTCCCAGCGCGTAGAGAATGCCCGCGCTCGCATCGTCCTTGGTCGCAAGATTTTCCAGCGTCGCCAGCTCTCCCTCCGCGATCACGGAGCGTTTGATCGCCGCGAGGCTCCACCAGGCTATGCCGCTCGATGTATCCAGATCGATCGCGTGGCGGTACTGGCCAACCGCCTCTTCCGTCTGCCCCAGAGCGCGCAGGGCATGGCCTCTCACCAGCGCAGCGGCGAAAGGCGCGTCGTCGGCCACATCGCGATCATCCAGGATAGCAAGCGCGCCAGTCGCATCCCGGTCGGAAAGCATCGAGCGCGCGCGGCCCAGCCGGTATTCGGGCCGCGCTCCGTCCAGCTTTTCCAACATCTGCCAGGCACGGGCAGCAGCATCGTAACGGCCTAAAGCGTCGCACGACCGGGCAAGCGCGTGCCATGCGGAGATATCAGCCGCATCGTCGCGCAAGGCACGGGCGGCCGATGCGGCCACCTGCACCATCTTGCGAAAACCGGCACTTGCCTCCGTCACGGTAAAAGAGAACGATCAAACGAGACGCGGAACCGTCGTGAAAATGGCATCGTCGAATTCACAGCCCCATCCATGGCCCGTCGGCACGCTCACCGTTCCACCACGCGCGGGCGGAACGCCTGTGCTCATCGGTAGCACATTTTCGTTGGAACGGTGTTCCTGATACTCGCCGAGATTGGGGCAGATCGCCGCGAAATGCAGGATGTAGGCCTGCGTCGGATCATTGCGCGGACTGTGCGGCGTGATGACCGTTCCGCGCGAGCGCGCAATCTCGGCCATCTGCAGTAGCCGGATGAAGCCGCCCTGATACATCGTGTCCGGCTGGATCAGATCGACGATATCGGTATCGAGCATATCGGCGAACTGGGCGAGCGAAGTGTCCTGCTCTCCGCCTGCGACAGTCATGTCGAGCGCGCGGGTCACTTCGCGGGTCGCAGCGTAGTCCTGCCATTCGCAGGGCTCTTCGAAAAAGCCGGCATTCACGCTTTCCAGCAGCCTGCCGATGCGAATGGCGTTCGCCGCGTCGTATGATCCGTTGGCATCGAAATAGAGCGTCATGTCGTCGCCCAGCCGCTCGCGCGCGCGGACGATAAGAGCCTCGCTATAGCCCGGATAGACATCGCCATTGCGGCTCATCCGCCCGCCGATCTTGAGCTTGGCGGCGCGCGCTCCGGACTCGGCGATGTCGGCTTCGAGAATATCGAGCAGCCCGTCCGGCGAAAGGTTCGGGTCACGTATCAGGTTCGACTGGTAGATCGGAATTTCGCTGCGCAGCTGGGGCATGAAGAGTGCATGGACAGGCCGCTGCGCCACGCGGCCCAGCATGTCGAGTATTGCGCATTCCACGAAGGACACGGCATTCCAGAGGGCCATGCCGGCATATTTGTAATTGCGGCCATGACGGTAGACGTCCTGGATCAGCTGCTCGATCTGGACCGCATCCTTGCCGATGAAAAACGGAATGACGAGTTCCGACAGAACGGAAGCAAGGGCACGCGTGCGATTATTACAGGCGACCACCCCTTCCGCTCCGCTGCGCGACCTCAGCCGCATGTAGTTCTGCCGCGCGCCGGCGGAATAGACTTCGATTGTCTCGATAAACTCGGGAGCCGAGAAGTGGTTCGCCACGCCCCAGATGCGGGGGTTGCGCCAGTCATATGCAAACGCTCCGCCATTCTGGGAAACGCCGGTCATTGCCGTTCCAGACATGGGCGACCGGGCGCACGCGGATAACATGCTTGCGCCAGAAAGGGCGCCCGCTCCTGCCATGAAAGATCTGCGATGCATCCCGGTTCTCCCTTTTGCCGAAAGCCGGATCGGTACGCCAAGCTCGCAAACGAAGGGAGCCGCGTTTCCACGATGTGGAACGGCTTGGGCGCTGCCGCTTGTGGCTCGGCACTTTTTGGGCTTTATTCCATCATACGGATACCGTGAGAATCCGTCACAGCTTCCGGTTGCGAGCGGTGACTGTTTTTATAAAAAAGCAGAACCGACGATCGGCAGCATGGTCTGACCCGGAAAACGGGTGGATCGACTTATATGCATGGCAAAGTACGGACATTCTCCACGCTGGCCCTGCAAGGAGGATGTCATGGCTACTCAATTGGAAAATGGTGCCGATGGGGCGCCTCTCGGGCAGTCGCTCGGGAGAACGCATGATACGCAGGTCCGTAGTGAAGACGGGACCGGCATTGCCGATATCATCCGCAATGCCGGATCGTCAGGCCAGGTGCAGTCGCTGGTGCGCGCACTCGGTACGCTGGAAGTCCTTGCCGACTATCCGGAAGGCCTGACGCTTACGAAGCTTGCCGAAGCGACCGGCCTTGCCCGGTCGACCACGCACCGCCTGCTAACCACCATGGACGCCATGCAATTCGTGATGTTCGATGCGAAGCGCAGCCTCTGGCGGGTTGGCCCGCGCGCCTTCTCCGTCGGCTCGGCATTCGATGGAGCAGGCGTCATCAAGCGTCTGAGCACGCCGGTCGCCGCCGCGCTGAGCATGGATTGCCGCGAGACGGTGAATGTCGTCGTGATGCAGGACAACAGCCAGATATATGTGGGCCAAAAGGTTACGCCCCTGCCCACCCCCTTCCGCCTGCGCGAAGGCGATCGCTTGCCTGCGCAATATGGAGCGGGCGGCAAGAGCATGCTGTCTTACTGGGAGGACGCGCAGCTGGCGGAATATCTCCAGGCATGCGATTTCACACGGCGTACCGGAAAGTCCAACACCGATGTCGGCCTCCTGCGCGAGAAGCTGAAATTGGCGCATGAGCGCGGTTATGCTTTCGATTGCGAGGAAAACCTCAATGACCTGCGCTGCGTGGGTGCGCCGATCTTCGACCATCGCGGCAAGCCGGTGGCGGCCATCTCGATTTCCGCGCCGCTGAACCGCATGCCCAAGGACCGGATGCATTCGCTGGGCCGCGCGATCAAGGCGGCGTCCGCCAAGGTTACCGAGAGCATTAACGGCATCGCCCCCCGTCACCTGAACTAGCTGCCTCGCCATCCGGCGATCAAACCTTCGCGATCAAGGAAACAGGGTGTGAAAAGCTATGACATCGCCCGGATTCCGGGTGACGGCATCGGGCAGGAAGTCACCCCGGCAGCCTGCGCAGTCCTCGAAGCGGTCGGGAAACGGCATGGCATTGTCTTCCGCTGGCGACCGTTCGACTGGAGCTGCGCGCGGCTGAAGGCCGAAGGCGCCATGATGCCGCAAGACGGTATCTCGCAGCTATCCGGCATGGATGCGATCCTGCTTGGCGCGGTGGGCTTTCCCGGTGTTGCCGATCACGAATCCCTTTGGGGGCTCCTCATCCCGCTGCGCCGCGGCCTGCAGCAATATGTCAATTTGCGCCCCGTGCGATTGATGCCGGGCATCCAGTCCCCGCTGGTCGGGCGCAGCGGTGCCGATATCGACTTCCTGATCGTCCGCGAGAATTCCGAAGGCGAGTATTCCGACATTGGCGGCAGATTTGCCGATGGCACGCCGGCAGAGGCGGCGTTCCAGACCTCCGTCTTCACCCGCGCCGCCACAGACCGGATCATGCGCTACGCCTTTGATCTCGCGGGCAAACGGAGCGCGAAACACGTCACCTCGGCTACGAAGTCCAACGGGATGAAGCATACGATGCCCTTCTGGGACGAACGCTTCGCAGCCATCTCCGCCGAATATCCCGATATCGCGACGAGCCAGTACCATATCGATATCCTCACCGCGCACTTTGTAAGCCATCCGGACTGGTTCGATGTCGTCGTCGCTTCCAATCTGTTCGGCGATATCCTTTCCGATCTCGGCCCTGCGATTGCCGGGTCTATCGGCATCGCACCGTCGGCGAACATCAATCCCGAGCGGGACTATCCATCCATGTTCGAGCCGGTCCATGGCAGCGCACCGGACATTGCCGGCAAAGGCATAGCCAACCCCGTCGCTGCCATCTGGTCGGGCGCGATGATGCTGGATCATCTCGGCGAGAAAGATGCGGCGTCGGACGTCGAGGCCGCAATGGAAAAGGCCTTGCTTCGTAGCGATTGCCTTACGCCGGACCTGGGAGGTCCGGCTGATACAAAGGGCATGACGCGCGCGGTCTTGGACAATTTATCAGGGAGCGGAGCTGCATGAGCGTGCACAACAAGCTGAGATCGCCACTTTCTCTATCGCGGCGCGCCGCCATGTTTGGCGCAGGCAGCGTGGCAGGGGTCGGCATGGTCGCTCGCACCGCACCTACTTTCGCCGCTTCCACGCCGGACACCAGCACGCAGGACCGTATCGCGGCGGCGCTCTACGGCCTTGCCATCGGCGACGGGATGGGCGCGCCCGTAGAGGGCTGGAAGTCGCGGGATATCGTGGCGCGCTTCGGCGACCATGATTTTCGGCAATTCCTACCGCCGACCGATCCTCAACTGGTGGGCACCGGCCGGGGCAAGGGTGAAGGCCGCATCACCGATGACGGGCTGCTCCTCGAGGCTCTGATCCGCGCCTACGAGGAAAAGCGCGATCATCTGTCCGCGCACGATTTTGCGGATTACTTCGTTCCGGAATATGCCGAGCGTCCGGTCTGGATACCGGAGCGACAGGACACCATGCCGTCTATCGAGCGACCCTTGTGGTTTCCCGAACGCTACTCGCACCGGCAGCTTGCGATCTACCGGATGGAGCCGCGCCGTGCCGGTTATGCCAACCGCGAAACGCAGAGCTATGGCGGCTATACGATGCCGATCGGCGTGGTGAATGCCGCCGACCCCGACCGGGCCTATCGCGAAGCTGCCGATTTCGGCTTGGCGACGCAAACCAGCTACGGGCTTGAAGCGGGTGCAGTCGCCGCTGCAAGCTTTGCCGCAGCGCTCGCTCCCGATGCGAATGTCGCATCCGTGCTCGATGCCTCTCTCGACCTGGCGCGCGACGGAACGCGCGATGCGCTGCATGCCGTCCTGCCCACCGTCAGCGCTTCCATGTCCGTTTACGAGATGGTCGCCACCGTGCGCGAGCAATACCTGCCATTCTCGGGCGTCCGCTTAGAAGACGATGAGATCGAAGAGGCCGATATGCAGGACGCCGAGCGCTCCGCATATGGCGAGCCGTCGCGCATAATCTCCATCGAAAATCCCGTCGCCGCCCTCGCCATACTCAAATGGTCGGGCGGGGATTTCCTGTCGGCCCTGCGCGCCAGCGTTTTCTACGGCGAAGATTGCGAATCGATTGCCGCACATGTGTGCGGACTGATCGGTGCGCTGCACGGCAAGCGGGCGATCCCGGATGGTTTGATGACAGCTTCGGACACCGTCAATCGCCGGGACCGACGCGAGGACGCTGCCCGCTTGCTCGCAGTTGCCCGGCATATCCGCTCTTTGGACGAGCACCGCATGACCGCGCGCGCAAGGGCTCTGACGGGCTGACGGGCGATACGCCCGCATCGTGAAAACCGCGCATCTCGCCAGTGCTCTTGATCGCCCGTGACGCTACGCAAGATGCACATCATTCAGCGGAAAGATCACGATGCCACTCGTCAGCATAACCCCTGTCCTTCGCCACGCGCTTGAAAACGGATATGCGGTGGCCGCCTTCAATCCGGTGGACTACAATTCCATGTCGGCCATGGTCGCTGCGGCGGACAGCGTTCGCGCTCCGGTGATCGTCCAGACATCGGCCAAAACCATCCGGCGCTACGGGCACGAAACACTGGCCGGCTGGATGCGCGATCTGACAGCGGATACCGATTCGCCCGTTGTCCTCCATCTCGATCACGGCAAGGACATGGACATGATCCGGAAGTGCATCGACACCGGATGGACTTCGGTCATGATCGATGCCTCGGATCGCCCCTTTGCCGAGAACCTGCAGCGCACCCGCCAGGTGAACGACTGGGCCAATGCTGCAGGGATCGGTATCGAGGCGGAGATCGGCGAGATCGGCGGTGTCGAGGAAGACATCGTCGTCGAAGCCGAAGATGCCGGATTGACCGATCCTGCCGAAGCCGAAGAGTTCTGCCAGAAACTGGAGCTGGCTGCATTTGCCGGTGCCATCGGCACGGCGCACGGCCAGTATCGCGGCACGCCCGAGGTGCGCTTCGACCTGATCGAAGAGATCAACCGGCGCACAGGTGTGCCGATGGCGCTGCATGGCGGCACCGGCTTGTCGGACGAGATTTTCCAACGGGCGATCAAGCTGGGCTGTGCGAAAATCAACATCTCTACCGCGCTCAAGCACGTCTATATCGACAGTTTCCTCGATCACCGGCAGGCCAATCCCGACGACTACGAGCCGCTATCCTACATCAATGCCCAGTTCGATGCGCTCAAGGCGCTGTTCGTCCAGAAGATCGAACAGTTCGGCGGGGCCGGAAAGGCCGAGCTGGTCATGCAGGAAGCCGCCTGACACATGATGCAAGCGCTTATCTTCGATTGTGACGGCGTGCTCGTCGATACCGAGAAGGATGGCCACCGGGTCGCCTTCAACACCGCTTTCGAAACGCACGGTATCGATGCGCATTGGGGAGTCAGGGAGTATCATGACCTCCTTCAGGTCGCTGGCGGTAAAGAGCGCATGCGCTTCTACTTCGACCGCAATGGCTGGCCTGAAGCCGAAGCCGAGCGCGACGCATTGATAAAGGACCTGCACGCGACCAAATCTGCGGCCTTCCAAGACTTGCTGCGCGGCGGAAAAATGACGCTGCGGCCGGGTGTCGCCCGATTGGTGGACGAAGCGCGCGCCGCCGATATGGCGCTGGCAGTATGTTCCACCTCGAAGCTCGAATCCGTTCAGGCCTGTGTGGACCTGTTGGGGCCGGACCGCGCGAACGCGTTCTCGTTCATCCTGGCCGGCGATGCGGTATCGCGTAAGAAGCCCGATCCGGAAATTTATCTAACGGCAGCCGAGCGGCTAGATCTTCCCGCATCGCAGTGTCTGGTGATCGAAGACAGCGAGATCGGCTGCCGCGCCGCCACCAGTGCGGGCATGCGCTGCGTGGTCACGACGAGCGCCTATACGGCATCGGAAAGTTTCGAAGGTGCTTACCGTGTCGTGCCGGAATTGGGCGACGGCGCGAATGCCGTGCCATTGGTTGAAATTGCCACGTAGACTGGCGCTAGATTTGATACGTTTGGGAGAACGGTAAAAATGAATTCCGTGACAATGGAAGATGTCGAATTGGCTGTTCGCGCCATGATCGATGTCGCGCTGGAAAACGAAGCGTATTTCTCCGATCTCGACGGGGTGGTTGGCGATGCCGATTTCGGCGTTTCGCTTGCAACCGGCTTTCGCGAGATCGATGCCAAATGGGATACGCTCGACCGGACCTCCATCGGGCACTTCTTCCTCGCCATATCGCAAATCATCACCGGCAAGGTGGGCGGTTGCTCCGGGCCGATCTGGGGGACCGCTTTCATGCGCGCCGGCATCGTGGCGCGCGACAAGTCGGAATTGTCGGCTGACGACATCGGCCAGATTTTCGAACGCGCGATCGACGGCATCAAGGCCCGCGGCGGCGCCGAAGAGGGCGACAAGACCTTGCTCGATGCTCTTTGCCCGATGAGCCGCGCCTTCGAGGCGGAGAAGAACGGCGAGCCATTGCCCGCGGTTGTCGCGGCCGCGGAGCAGGCCGTGGAAGACACCAGAAACCTCGAAGCGCGCCGGGGCCGGCAATCCTTCACCGGAGAGCGGTCCATCGGCACGCTCGATCCGGGCTGCGTGGCGGTCGCCACGATGACCAAGCGCATCGCCGAAACCGCAAAGCAATCCGCCTGACCGCCTGACCAGCGGCGCATAGGCGATAGGAGAGAAAGACAAGGCCATGGCAAAATTCGTAAACGATCCTGCAAATTTCGTGACCGAAATGCTGGAAGGTTTGGTGCGCGCCAATCCCGACACTCTGGAATGGGACCGCGAATACAACATCATCAGCGCTGCCGGTGCCGCCAATGCCGACCGAGTTCGCATCGTGCAGGGATCGGGATCGGGACATGAGCCTGCCCATGTCATGGCCGTCGGCCCCGGCATGCTGGACGCAGCCGTCCCTGGGGGGGTCTTCGCCGCCCCTTCCATGGACCAGTGTCTTGCGGGCATTCGCGCCATGAACGGCCCTAAGGGCGTGCTGTATCTGGTGAACAATTACCAGGGCGACCGGATGAACTGGGACATGGCGCAAGAGATGGCCGAAGCCGAAGGCATCCGCGTCGGCAAGGTTGTCATCAATGACGACGTCGCCGTGCAGGATTCCACACATACGGTCGGTCGACGCGGCGTGGCAGGCAATTTCTTCGTCATCAAAGCGTGCGGCGCGGCCAGCGCCAATGGAGCGGACCTCGATACGCTTGTGGCCTTGGGCGAGAAGGTGAACGACAACGTGCGCTCCATGGGCGTGGCGCTGTCGGGCTGCCGTCCGCCTGCCAAGCAAGACCCCATCTTCACTCTCGGCGAGAATGAAGTCGAATTCGGCGTCGGCATTCACGGCGAGCCGGGCCGCGCACGTATCGCGATGAAGTCCGCCGACGAGTTGATGACCGATGTCTTCGAACTGGTCGCGGGCGATTTGCCGTTCAACAAGGGTGACCGCGTGGCGTTGATGGTGAATGGCCTTGGCGGAACGCCTATCAGCGAATTGTACGTTCTTTACCGCAAAGCGGCCGAGCTTGCCGAGGAACGCGGCCTCACGGTCGTGCGCAACTATGTCGGCGAATATTGCACGGCGCTGGAGATGAACGGCTTCTCCCTCACCATGCTACGCCTTGATGACGAGCTCGAGGGGCTTCTCGACGCCCCGGCACAGGTGCCGATCCGCGTCTTCTGACGCATCGGCGCTTTCCGACTGCCGCGCAAGCGGCTCCATTCCAGACCTTTTCGGCCCTTTGACACAGGAGCGGCCCATGACCCTGCACGTCCTAGAGAAACTCGCAGCTACCAATCCGGATTGTGAAATCTGGTGGGATTCCTCGCCTCTCGTCTATCAGGACTGGGCGCAGGCCACCCTTGCCTCCGCACCGGCAGAGAAGCGCGATGTGTGGGCCGAGCAATTGCAGCGCCTGCTCGATCCCGAAACAATCGCCCAAGACGGCACGATGGGTTTTCGCGGCGTCACGACGAACCCGCCGCTCAGCCTGCAAGCCCTGCAAAACGATCCGCAATACTGGCGGGCGGAAATCCAGCGCATCGCGAAGGACTATCCTCGGGGCGATGTGCAGGGCGTTTACTGGGCAACCTACCTGCAGGTCGTGCGCAAGAGCGCCGAAATGGTGCTGCCAGTGTTCCGCAAGTCCGGAGCCAAATACGGCTACGTATCCGGCCAGGTCGATCCCCGCTATGTGCGCGACGGAGAGCGCATGCTGCGCGAAGGTCTGCAGATCGCCGCGCAGGGCGAAAACGTGATGGTGAAGATACCTGGGTCGAAGGAAGGGTACGAGGTCATCGAGGAACTGACCGCGCGCGGCATCGCCACCAACAACACAACGTCCTTCACAGTGTCGCAATATCAGCGCTGCATGGATGCCGTCTCGAAGGGATTGGCGCGCGCAAGAGCATCGGGCGTATCGCTCGACCGTTGGCGGTCCGTCGTCACGCATATGTCGTCAAGGCTCGGGACGATCGGCGATCTGGAAGCGGAAGCCGCGATGCGCGATCTGGCGTTTACGCCCGCGGAAATCCAGCAGGGCGAGATGGCGGTCCTCAAGCGGGCTTATGAATTCGGCCGGACCAACAATTACCCGTCCAAAATGCTGCAATGCTCCATGCGCGTGCATGAAGATCCCGAAACCGGCAAGGCATCCAGCTGGCACATCCAGAAGATCGCCGGCGGAGACTTCGTATACACCTGCCCGCCCACCTACATTGCAAAGCTGATGGAGGTCGAAGACAGGCTCGATGATTTCGACGCGAACGCCATCGACGAGCAACCACCAGCCGAGCTGATCGAAAGATTGCGGCGCCTGCCCTATTTCCGCAAGGCCTATGACTTCGATGCGATGGAGCCGGAAGAATTCGTCGAATTCGGCGCCTTCGCCGCGACGGCCACCGAGTTTGCCAAGGCCACGCGCAAAACCGTCGATTTCGTGACCGCTGCTATGGAACACTGACGCGACCGGCGCAATCAGCCCAGCAGCGCGCTCGCAGTCACTACGGCGATCGAGGCCGCCACGGCCTGCACCAGCGTGCCGGGCGAATATAGCGTTAGGGCTTGCCGGGTCGACATGTTCGATAGTCGGCTGACCACCCAGAAGAAGCTGTCATTGACATGGCTGATCGCCATGGCCCCGGCACCGATGGCGATGGTCGCAAGAGCGCGGTCCATGTCGGACTCCAGCCCGAGACTGGGAAGCAGCGGCGCGGTCAGCCCTGCCGTGGTGATGATCGCCACCGTCGAAGAGCCCTGCCCCGTCTTGATCGCCGCTGCGATGAGCAGCGGCAGCAAAAGTCCCAATCCCTCGATCCCGGCAATCCCGCTCACCGAAGATGCTATTCCCGATTCGGCCAGTACGCGGCCGAATGCGCCGCCTGCGCCGGTAATCAGGATGATGACGGCACAGTCACGGATAGCATCGCCTATCCACCCGCTTTCGGACAGCATATCTCGTGTCAGCCTGTCAGGCAGAGCGAGCGCGGCCAGCGCACCGATGCCAAGCGCGATGATAGGCTGACCTAACCACGCGACGATAGCGGAAATATCGCCCATATTTCGCGAGACCGAAGGCAATGCGACAAGCGTGCCAAGGCAGATCAGGACTATCGGGAGCGCTACCGGTGCCAGAGCTTTTCCAATCGACGGACCAGTCTTGTCGCCAGCAGGTTCCATGCTCGCAGGTTCGGGGGGCATGGCATCGGGGGCGATGAATGCTCTTCTGCCGACGAAATGGGCATAGGCGGCTCCAGCACAGGTCGTCAGAAGGGCAATGGGCAGGCCCAAAAGCATGACGAAACCGAGATCAGCCCCCAGCAATTCCGCAGCGGCGATTGGCCCCGGTGTCGGGGGCACCATGGTGTGCCCGGCATATAGGCCAAGTGCCAGTGCAAGCGCGCCCGGCACGACTGACCCGTTACTTTCCCGCGCCGCAGCATGGTTGAGCGGCGAGAGCAGGATAAAGCCGCTGTCGCAGAAGACGGGGACAGAAACGACCAGCCCCATTCCGCCCATTCCTATGGTAACGCGCTTCCAGCCTATGCCGCGCATCAAAAGCCGCGCCAGCCTCGCCGCTGCGCCGGAGCGTTCGAGGAATACGCCGATGATCGAACCGAGCAGAATGATAGGCCCGATGTAGCCAATGGTCGCTCCGAAGCCTGCCCCGACATGGCCGACGATCTCGCCTGCCGGAACGGCGGTGAGCAGTCCGTAGCCAAGGGCCGCCAGCAAAAGCGCGATGACCGGATGTAGGCGCAGCCACCCGGTCGCCATCACGACCCAGGCCAGCGCGAGCAACAATGCTATCATCGGTTCCATGGAAGGGCTCCGCGAAAAGCCTAATATGTCGAAACTCGCGCGACAGGGCGATTACGATGAGGAGCCATCCCACAGTGCAGAACGCGATAGATTTATCGCCGCTGAAAATGGTGCCCAGAAGAGGACTCGAACCTCCACGCCCTTGCGAGCGCCGCCACCTGAAGACGGTGCGTCTACCAATTCCGCCATCTGGGCACCGGAGCAGGCCGGTCATCGAATGCCGCCTGCGTGGTAGGGGCGCGCAGTTAGGACAGGGCGGGCGGCCTGTCAACGATGGACAGAAGCCTCGCGCGATAATTTCTGCGGCGGGAACGCAGGCGGGTGGCGGCTCGTAAGTCTCGGGCATTGCCCCATGCGCGCGTTTGCGGCAATGGCGGCAGCACTCTGCATACTCGCAAGCGAAAGACACGTCCCATGGCCCGCAAATCTCCGCTGAACGGCAAGCTCGTCACCCTGATCGGCGGCAACGGCTTTATCGGTAGCCATGTGGCGCAGGATTTGCTGGAGCGCGGCGCGCGCGTTCGCATTGCCGCGCGCAACCCGGAAAAAGCCTTCAAGCTGAAGCCGCTGGCCAATCTGGGCCAGCTGCAATTCGCGCGCTGCAATGCGATGGACAAGCGCAGCATCGAGGCTTGCGTGAACGGCTCGGACGCAGTGGTCTACCTGATCGGCACGTTCGAAGGAAACCAGAAGGCATTGCAGGCCGACGGTGCCGGCCACGCCGCGAAGGCTGCCGCGGATACGGGTGCGCAGGCTTTCGTCTACATCTCAGCCATCGGCGCGGATGCGGAAAAGGAAACCGGCTATTACCGCACCAAGGGCATGGGCGAGCGACAAGTGTTCGACGCCTTCCCGAAAGCCAGCGTAGTGCGACCCTCTGTCGTATTCGGCGAGGATGACGGGCTGGTCCCCATGTTCGCCGATCTCGTCAAGATGATGCCGGTCATGCCGGTCTTCGGTGCGGATAGCGAATTCCAGGTCGTGTGGGTGGACGATGTGGCTGCTGCCGTCACCACCGCGCTGGAAGACCCCAAGAGCCATGGCGGCAAGACCTTCGAGGCGGCCGGCCCCGAAAAGCTCACCATGATGCAGATCCACGAGATGATCGCCGAGGGGCAGGAGCGCCAGCGGGTGTTCTTCCCCATGCCCACGCCTCTCGCCAAGATGTTCGCATCGGTTCCGCTGACGCCGATCAATTCGGACCAGTTGGCCATGCTCGAAGAAGGCAGCGTGGCGAGCAAGGGCGTGCCGCAGCTGGCGAAACTGGGCATCTCTCCCAAGCCGCTGTCGCTCTTCATTGATCGCTGGATGGTGCGCTATCGCCGCAACGGGCGTTTTACCGAAACAAGGGCTTGGTAGTTTGCGAGGGCGCATCCGCGCCCTCGTCCTCGGTGCTGTTCGCTCCGCTACGCTACGCGGCAACTGCGGTCGCGCAGTCGCGCTCTGTCAGTCGCTGGGTGCGACTGAATTAGGCGTTTGTTCTGCGAGGGTGCATCCGCGCCCTCGTCCTCGGTGCTATTCGCTTCGCGGCACCTGCGGTCGCCCGTTCGGGCTCGGTCAGTCACTTGATGTCACTGAACTGAGGGACCCACGTGCGACCGTGGATCCGCGCGCTCCTTCCCGCTCGGTCATTCGCTCGCGGTGATCGATTGTCTTGTAGCTCTCGGCTCGACCTTTTCCACCAGCAGGATTGCGCCATCCGTGCCGGTGATGCGGACGCGCTCGCCGAGAGCTGCGTCCGGGCCGCGCGCTATCCATTCGCTATCCCCATGCTTCACCCTGCCGCTGCCGCCGTCGATAGGCACGACCACGATTGCGGTTTCACCCGCAAGGCGCGCACCGCGGCGGTTCATCTTCGGGTCGGCCTCGACGATAGGATTGTCGCGCACATAGCGTTTGCCGGAAAACAGCGCGAGGATCGCCAGCACGGCGAACAACGCGATTTGCAGCGGAATGCCTATGGGCGTTCCCCAGGCGATGATGCCGGTGATGACTGCGGCACCGGCCAGCCATATCAGGAAGACGCCGGGGACGAGAATTTCCGCCGCGGCGAGGAAGAAGCCCAGCGCGAGCCAGAAGAAATGATGGTCGACATCGCTCAGCCAGTCCATCACGCGCCCCCGCGGCTGCGCGGCACGGCAGCGCCTGTCGCAGGCGGCGGAGTGGGAGAGCCATGCTCGCCCAGCGCCTCTTTCGCCAGCTCGCCAATGCCGCCCAGCGTGCCGATCAACTGCGTTGCTTCTACCGGGAAAAGAATGGTCTTGGCGTTGGGGCTGGTGGCGAACTTGCCGACGGCCTTGGTATATTCCTGCGCCACGAAATAGTTGATTGCCTGGCTGCCGCTGGTGGCGATGGCCTGCGACACCATTTCGGTCGCCTTTGCCTCGGCCTCGGCTTCACGCTCGCGCGCCTCTGCATCGCGGAAAGCGGCTTCGCGGCGGCCCTCGGCTTCAAGGATTGCGGACTGCTTGGAGCCTTCGGCGCGCAGGATTTCCGATGCGCGGTCACCTTCGGCTTCGAGGATTTCGGCACGCTTCAGGCGCTCTGCCTTCATCTGCCGCGCCATGGCTTCGGAGATATCGACCGGCGGGCGGATGTCCTTGATCTCGACCCGGGTAATCTTCACGCCCCATGGCGAGGTCGCATGGTCGACCACGGCGAGCAGGCGGGCATTGATTTCGTCTCGCTTGGACAATGTCTCGTCCAGATCCATGCTGCCCATCACCGTACGCAGGTTAGTGGTGGTGAGCGCCATGATCGCGGCATAGAGGTTGGAAACTTCGTAAGCCGCCTTGCCCGCATCCAGCACTTGGAAAAAGACCACCGCGTCCACGCCGACCATGGCGTTATCCTTGGTGATGATTTCCTGCCCCGGAATGTCCAGAACCTGCTCCATCATATTTACCTTCTGGCCGACGCGGTCGATGAAGGGGAAGATGATCAGCAGCCCGGGTTCTGCAGCCTTGGTATATTTGCCGAGCCGCTCCACCGTGTAGACATAGCCCTGCTTCACCACGCGCACGGCCATGACCACGAACACGATCACCAGCACCAATACGGCTACCAGAAATTCAAACACCCTACTCTCCCGCCAAAACCGTTTCGGCCGAGAAGCATCCTAGCGCAGCACGCCGATGCGGCAAGCACCATCGCATGGCGGAGGAAATCGCGCGAGGCGCTCTGGCCACGCGCCCATCCTCGCGCCTATAGCGGCGGCCATCCAAACCCTTGCTGCAAGAGAGAGATTCGCCCGTGAAATTCTTCGCCGACACTGCCGAACTTGACGATATTCGCGACCTCGCCGCGACCGGCCTGCTGGACGGTGTAACCACCAATCCCAGTCTGATCGCCAAAAGCGGGCGTAATTTCATGGAAGTCACCAAGGACATTTGCGACATCGTGAATGGCCCGGTCAGCGCCGAAGTGGTCGCTCTCGACCATGAAACGATGATGAAAGAGGCGGAAAAGCTGCGCAAGATCGCGGATAATGTCTGCATCAAGGTGCCGCTCACGGTCGATGGCCTGAAGACCTGCAAGGCACTGACCGACGATGGCACTATGGTGAATGTGACGCTGTGTTTCTCGGCCAATCAGGCGCTGCTGGCAGCCAAGGCGGGCGCGACCTTCATCTCGCCTTTCGTGGGTCGTCATGACGATAACGGCGTCGATGGCATGGATCTGATCCGCGACATCCGGCTGATCTACGATAATTACCTGTTCGACACCGAAATCCTTGTCGCCAGTGTGCGGCACGTGACGCATGTGCTGGAAAGCGCGCGGATCGGCGCCGATGTGATGACCGCGCCGCCCAAGGTGATCCATGCGCTGTTCAAGCACGTGCTCACCGACAAGGGGATCGACGGCTTCCTGAAGGATTGGGAAAGCACCGGCCAGTCCATCCTGTAAAGGCTCGCCCCCGACAGCAGGCGCGGTGGCGCGGAGGGCTCGGATGGGCTAGACTGCCGCCATGCAGACCGTCTTGGAATTTCTCGTGCAATTCCTGCTGGCGCTGGCAGGCGCCATCGGCGTTGCCATCGCCTGGGTGGGCGGCATGGCGCTGCTATGCGGGGCCGGCATTGGCGGATGCGGCTTTTGGTGGACGCTGCGGCGACGCAAGCGTCGCGCGCTGGAAAAGTTGAAAGAAATTACGCCGGGCGACTAGCCCGGTCACCTAGCCGCCATAGCTGTCCATCGACTTTTCCTTGGTGTGCGCGGCCACCCAGTCGTCTCGCAGCTGGAACTTGCGGATCTTGCCCGAACCGGTCAGCGGCCATTCGGTCACCTGCGTCCAATAGGCCGGGCACTTCTGCGGCGCGATCTGGCTGCGGACATGCGCCTTGAAAGCGTCGGGATCGAACTCGGCCCCGTCTTGCACGCGGATAAAGGCGGCCACGGCTTCGCCCAGCACATCGTCGGGCACGCCGACCACGGCGCATTCGGCAATGGCGGGATGCTCCAGCAGCACGTTCTCGATTTCCGCCGGGAACAGGTTTTCGCCGCCGCGGATGATCATTTCCTTCACCCGTCCGGTGATCTTCACATAGCCGCGATCGTCCATCGTGCCGAGATCGCCGGTGCACAGCCACCCATCCCCGGTCACGGTTTCGGCCGTCGCTTCGGGATTGTCGTTATAGCCCAGCATCGTGGCGTAGGAGCGGGAGCGGATTTCGCCGACCGTATCGCAAGGCAGCACTTCACCGGTTGCCGCGTCGACGATGGCCACTTCGCAGCCCAGCGCAGGCTGGCCAATGGTCGTCACGATATCCTCGAAATCGTCGGTAGGGCGGCCACTGGTGATGAGCGGACTGCTTTCGGTCTGGCCGTAGGCGACCAGCGCCTTGGCGCCCAGCGTGGCTTCCACCGCGCGGGCCAGTTCGGGCGCTACCATCGCACCGCCCATGCCGATGATTTCCAGCGAAGAAAGGTCACGCGGCTGCGCCTTTTGCGCCGCCACCATCGCCACCGCCATGGTCGGCACGCAGATCGTCCAACTGACTTTCTCACGCTCGATAATGTCCAGCGCCGCGCCGGGATCGAATGCCAGCAACGGGCAATAGGCCCCGCCCGACTGCAGCGAGCCGAGCACGCCCATCGAGCACCCCATCGTATGGAACAGCGGCGTGAGGCCGATGGTGGAAAGGTTCTTGGGCAAGTCGCCCACTTTCACGAACAGGCGGGCATTGTTGGTAAGGTTGCGGTGCGACAGCACCACGCCCTTGGGAAAACCGGTGGTGCCCGACGTGTACTGGATCTGCGCAGGATCGTTGGTGTCGACATCGGGCAGGCTGCCCGAGGGATCGGTGTAGAGCGACGCCTCGTCCTGCATATCGACGATCTCGCGCAGCGTTGGCAGGTCTTCGGCCACGCCTTGCGCGATGGATTTCATCGGATTGCCGCGGAACTCTGAGATCAAAAACAGCGCGGCAGAATTGCTCTGGCGCAGCACGAAATCCAGCTCGCGCTTCTGGTAGGCGGGGTTGACCGTCACCAGCGTCAGCCCGGCGAGCGCGGCAGCGTATTCGACCAGCACCCATTCCGGAATATTCGGGCCCCACACGGCGACGCGCTCACCCGGCTGGAAGCGCGCGGCGAAGCCTTTCGCCATGCGCTCGGCATCGTGCAGCAATTCGGCATAGGTCCAGCGGCGGCCCGTCGTGCCGTCGGGCAGGCCCTCGACCAGCGCGTCGCCATCGCCGTTCTTCTCGGCTTGCTCGCGCAGCAGATCGCCAATCGTGCGATCCTCGATCTCTTCGTCGGCAAACCAGTCACAATGGGCCTTATCGAGGCGGCGCTCGGTCATCTTTCTCTCCAGATTGTCCCCGCGCGATTCTTCGCGTCGGTCATGATAGCGGAAGCCTAGGGCGATTCCGCGCAGGGTCAAAGCCCCTCGTAAAACGCCAGTAGGCGCGACCAGGCTCGCTCTGCCTCGTCGTGGTTGTAAGCCGGGCTGTCGGGCACGCACCAGCCGTGGTCCGCAGAATAGACCTCTACCTCGGCGCCGACTTCGGCGTTCGATGCGGCGCGCCGCAGGACGGTCTTGTGATCGGGCGCCTCGGCATCGTCATCCTGCGCAATGGCGAAGATGTAGTTGGTGTCCGGCGTCTCGGCCAGCAGGCGGTGCGGGCTGTGATCGTCCTCGCGCACAAGTCCGCCGCCATGGAAGCTGGCAGCAACGCCTACACGGTCAGGGCGAGCATGCGCGCTGTAGACGGTGAAGGGGCCGCCCATGCAATAACCCTGCGTACCGATGCGGCGGGCGCGGTCGACGCCGTCCTGATCATCGAGGAAATCGACGATGGCGTCGGCATCGCGCATGATCGCTTCGGAGGACAGCTTGTCGCGCCAGGGCCGCACGGTCTGGAAACCGCCGGACGATGCAAAGTTGGCGAAGCTGGCAAATTGCTGGCCGGTCACGTCGCGGTAATACGGGTTGACCAGCAGCACAGCATAGCCCGCTTCGGCCAAGCGGCGGGCCATCATGCGCTTGGCGTCGCGCACGCCTGCGATATCGGGCCAGAGGATGACAGCGGGATGTGTGCCGGCCGACGGCCGGACGAACAGCGCATCCATCTCGCCATCGGCGGTGGCGAATTGCACATCGTCCTCGGTCAGCGTGGGCGTGCCGATCAGGTCTTCGTCAAGCTCACCGTCGATACCGGTGCAGGCGGCAAGGGTGGCCGACCCGGTCAGAAGCGCGAACTGGCGCCGGTCGAATGTCGGGACGGTCGGTCCTGCATGGGTCGTCTGCTTGCACATGTCGCGTCCTCTCCTATCGCCGAGCCAGCGCGTCCTCCGCCTGGCACATGAGTTTGACGATGATCTCGGCTGCCGGTTCCTCTTCCTTGACCAGGCCGACCGACTGGCCGGCCATCATCGACCCGTTTTCAATATCGCCATCGACCACCGCGCGGCGCAGCGCGCCTGCCCAGTAATGCTCGATCTGCAATTGCGCCTCGTTCATGTCGACCTCGCCGCGGTCGAGCACGGCGGCGACTTCGCGCTGCTTGGCAGTGAAGCTTTCCGTGCCCTTGTTCTTGAGCGCGCGCACCGGGATCACCGGCAGGCGCGGATCGACCTGCACGCTGGTTTCCGCATCGCGGGCCTTCGCGCGGAAAAAGGCTTTCTTGAAATCGGGATGGGCTATGCTCTCGGTGGCGCAGGCAAAGCGCGTGCCCAATTGTACGCCGGATGCGCCCATTTCCAGATAGGCGGCAATCATGTCGCCCGTGCCGATTCCGCCGGCAACGAAGACCACGAAATCCTGCGCCAGCTCGGGCAGGAATTCCTGCGCGAGGATGCTGGTGGACACCGGCCCGATATGCCCGCCCGCCTCGCTGCCTTCGATCACCAGCGCATCCGCGCCTGACCGCAGCAATTTCTTCGCCAGCGCCAGCGTGGGTGCGAACACGATGACTTTCGCACCGCCGGCCTTGATCGCCTCGACACTGCCCTTGGGCGGGATGCCGCCTGCCAGCACCACATGGCTCACACCATGCTTCGTGCAGACCGCAATCAGATCGGTAAGGTCGGGGTGCATGGTGATGAGGTTCACGCCGAAAGGCTTGTCCGTCATCGCCTTGGTCGCGGCGATTTCCGCATCGAGCAAGTCGGGCGTCATCGCCCCGCAGGCGATCACGCCGAAGCCGCCGCCATTGCTGATAGCGGAGACGAGATTGCGCTCCGACACCCAGCTCATCGCGCCGCACATGATGGCGTGCTCGCTGCCGAGAAATTCGATACCGCGCGCCATCAGCGCGGATGTCTTGGGATAGCTGCTCATGCCGGTGCGACTAGGCGGGTCCGTCGCCATAGGCAATGCGGACCATGCCTGCCGCCTGCGCCGACAGCGCGCGGGCATCGTCGGTATCCTCCCCCACGGCCAGCGCCACGCCCATGCGGCGATAGGGCCTTGTGGTGGGCTTGCCGAAGATGCGGACATCGACATCGGGGCTGAGACCCAGCGCATCGGCGACACCTTCGAAGCTGAAATCGCTGCTGTCGCGATCGGCGAGGATGACGGCGGAAGCGGCGGGCACGGCCGGTTCCTCGCCATGGATAGGAAGACCCATCACGGCGCGGGCATGCAGGTCGAATTCGGACAAGCTCTGCGAGATCAGCGTCACCATGCCGGTGTCGTGCGGCCTGGGTGAAAGTTCGGAGAAGATCACTTCCTCGCCGCGTACGAAAAACTCGACGCCGTAAAGGCCGTATCCCCGCCCCTCGCCTTCCAGCGCCGAGACGACCTTCTGGGCCATCTCCTGCGCCGTGGCGAGCGCGGCCTCGCTCATCGCGGCGGGCTGCCAGCTTTCCTGATAATCGCCGCGTTCCTGCCGGTGGCCGATAGGCTCGCAGAAAGTGAAGCCGCCCTTATGGCGCACGGTGAGCAGCGTGATCTCGTAATCGAAGGCAATGAATTCTTCCACGATCACCCGCGCCCGGTCTCCGCGCATATTGGCGACGGCATGGTCCCATGCGGCCTGCAGCTCGGCCTCGCTATCGACCTTGCTCTGCCCCTTGCCGCTGGAGGACATGACCGGCTTGATGACGCAAGGAAAGCCGGTGTGCGCCGCGCCCGCCTGCACTTCGTCGAAGCTCTCGGCGTAGCGATAGCGCGAGGTGGTGAGCCCCAGTTCCAGCGCGGCGAGATCGCGGATAGCATCGCGGTTCATCGTCATCTGCGCCGCCTTGGCGGAGGGGATGACGGTGAGGCCCTCCTCCTCCAGATCGGCCAGCACCTCGGTGCGGATCGCCTCGATCTCGGGCACGATATAATCGGGCTGGTGCTTGCGGGCAGCGGCACGCAGCGCATCGCCATCGAGCATGGAAAACACTTCACGCCCGTCCGCCACCTGCATGGCAGGCGCGTCGTCATAGGCATCGCAGGCGATGACATGCGCGCCGAGCCGCTTGGCCGAGATGACGAATTCGCGCCCCAGTTCGCCCGAGCCGAGCAGGAGGATCTTGGCGGTGTGGCTCATTTCGAACGCTCGACGCCGGCTTCGTCCAACCAATCCGGCGCGTTGATCGAAGCGTAGGCTCCGAGGCTGAGCAGGATAACGAAGCCAGCGAAGGTCAGCGCGCGCCGCATCAGGCCGCTTCGCCCTCTTCGGCATCCAGCCCGTAGGCGGTGTGCAACACGCGCACGGCCAGTTCGGTCTCGTCCTCGTCGATCAGCACGCTGACCTTGATTTCCGAGGTGGAGATTGCCTGCACGTTGATGCCGCGCTCCGCCAGCGCGCGGAACATGGTAGCAGCGACGCCTGCATGGCTTTTCATCCCCATGCCGACGACGCTGATCTTGGCGACCTTGCTGTCGGTGATGATGCGGTTGAAGCCGAGCGCTTCCTTGCGATCTTCGAGCAGCGCCTGCGCGCGGGCAAGTTCGTTCAGCGGCACGGTGAAGGTCACGTCCGTCTCGCCCTTGTCGCGGCCCACATTCTGGATGATCATATCGACATTGATGCCGGCATCGCCCAGCGGTGCGAAAATATCCGCCACCGCGCCCGGCTTGTCCTGCACCCGCGTCAGCACCACGCGCGCTTCATTCTTGTCATGGGCGATGCCGGTAACGGTCTGGCGTTCCATATCTGTCGTCTCCAGGATGTCCTGCATTTCATCTTCGGACACGATCATCGTGCCCGGCAGCGTGTCGGCCGGCGGCGAGCCTTCTTCCACGAAGGAAGAGAGCACCTGCACCCGCACATTGTGCTTCATCGCGAGGCTGACGGAGCGGGTCTGCAGCACTTTCGCGCCCACGGATGCCAGCTCCAGCATTTCCTCGTAGGATACGTATTTGATCTTGCGTGCGCGAGCCACGATGCGTGGGTCGGTGGTGTAGACCCCGTCCACATCGGTGTAGATATCGCAGCGGTCCGCGCCCACGGCTGCGGCGACGGCGACTGCCGAAGTATCGGAACCGCCCCGCCCCATGGTGGTGATGCGCTGGTGATCGGACACGCCCTGAAAGCCCGGGATTACGGCGATCTCGCCTTCCGCCATGCTGTCTGCCAGCCGTTCGGCATGGATTTCACCCACACGGGCATTGGCGTGGGCGGAGAAGGTTTTCACCGGCAATTGCCAGCCCAGCCAGCTGCGCGCCTTGCAGCCCATGGCCTGCAATGTGAGAGCCAGCAGGCCCGCCGTCACCTGCTCCCCGCTGGCGACGACGACATCGTATTCCGCCGGATCGTAGAGCGGATTGGCCTCGCGGCAGAAGTTCACCAGCCTGTCCGTCTCGCCGGCCATGGCGGAAACGACGACGGCGACCTCGTTACCCCCGGCCGCCTGCGCGCGCACGATATTGGCGACGCGCCGGATGCGTTCCGTCCCCGCGACCGAGGTGCCGCCGAATTTCATCACGATGCGGGCCAAGTGCTTGCCTCATGCGTTAATATGGTCGAACCCTTCGCGCGCTGTTAGGGAGCCGCAATGCCAGACGCAACTGTCACATCCGAAACCGGTTCCGCCACCATCCGGCCCGAGGAGGCGCACTTCTTCGGCGCGCTGGCGGCGGATTGGTGGGATCCGGCAGGCTCCTCCGCCATGCTGCACAAGCTCAATCCGGTGCGCCTCAAATTCCTGCGAGAAGCGGTGGACATGCATTGGGGCGGCGATATCGAGAGCGTGCGCCCGCTGGCAGGCAAGGTCGTGCTGGATGTCGGATGCGGCGCGGGCCTGCTGACCGAACCGCTGGCGCGGCTTGGCGGAGAGGTGACGGGCGTGGATGCGTCGCCGGAAAATACGCGGGCCGCCGCCGCGCATTCCGAAGGCGCGGGGCTGGATATCCGCTACATCCCCGGCGAGCTGGGTTCGCTGGGGCTTGGGCATTTCGACCTCGTTACCAGCATGGAAGTGATCGAGCATGTGGCCGACAAGCAGGCTTTCGCCGTGCAACTCGCCGCGCATCTCGCGCCGGGCGGAGTGATGGTGCTTTCCACCCCCAACCGCACGCTCGCCAGCCGCGCGCTGCTGGTGGAGGCGGCCGAGGCGAGCGGCATGGTGCCCAAGGGCACGCATGACTGGCACGATTTCGTGACCCCGGAGGAGCTGGAAAATCTGCTGGAAGCCGCCGGGCTGGAGATGGGCAATCCGCAAGGCGTTGCGTGGTCGCCGTCCAAAGGACTGCATCTGTCGGACGACCTTTCGCTCAATTACATCGTGACGGCGCGGCACGCCTAATCGGAAATAGTGCCGAGCATCAGGCCCGGATCGTCGGTAAACACCGCGTCCACTCCGGCGCTTTCGAGCAACCGGATCAGCACCTCCATGGCGCCCTCCTCTGCGTCATCGGCAGAACTCCTGAGCGCTGCCGGAAGGAAAATGTTTTCTTTTCGCGCGGTCCATGCGTGGACAAGTAAACCCCCTGCCTGCGCCGCTTCGATAACGCCTGTCGAGGCACCGTCCTCTCCCAGCAATAGCGGGATGGCTGCGCCGATCCCGTCCGCATACTCCGCGATCTCGGCCAGGCCTTCGGGCGTCACCATGTCGGCGTAGCTGCGCGACGGATCATCCGCCGGGCCGCCTTCGTTGGAAACAAGCTGCACCAGCCGGATATCGGTCATGCCGTTCAGCCGCCGCAGCGGGGCGATGTCGAAGCTCTGGATGAACGCCGGCGCCTCCGCGCCTTCATACCCAGCACTGTGCAATTGCTCGACCAGCATAGCGGCCAGGTCGCAACCCAGACCTTCGAAATAGGTCGGATGTTTTATCTCCGGATAGAGGCCTACCGTGCGCCCCGTCTCTTCCTCCAGCGCGCGAGCGAGCTGGATCACCTCGGTGAGCGTTGGCACCTGGTACAGCCCGTCGAATGCGGTGTTCTGCGGACGGATCTCGGGCAGACGCTCGCGGACGCGCAGCGTGCGCAGTTCGGCCAACGTGAAGTCCTCGGTGAACCAGCCGCTCACTTCCTCGCCATCGATCATCTTGGTCGTATGGCGATCGGCGAATTCCGGGCGGTCGGCGACATCGGTCGTTCCGCTAATCTCGTTCTCGTGCCGCGCCACCAGCACGCCGTCGGCAGTCGGCACCAGGTCCGGCTCGATATAATCCGCGCCCTGCCGCACGCCCAGTTCATAGGCGGCCAGTGTGTGTTCGGGGCGGTCCCCGCTGGCTCCGCGATGGGCGATGATGAGCATGTCGGCCTCCTGTGCAGCGAGCGCGGTGGGGATCAGTGTGGCAAGCAACAGCAGCATCCAGCGTATCATGGCAGAACCCTCTCCATATCCTTTGCGTCCGGCATCCAGCATGTCTCGCGCTTGCCGAAGAGGCGATAGCGATTGCGCGCGATCAGGCGGTAGACCGGGTCGCGCAATATCCGCGGCACCATGCTGCCGAGCGCCGCCAGCCATGTCCACGGCCACGGCAGGCCGCGCCAGATGGCCAGCACCCCGTCGCTGTCGCGCCAGACGTGCGCTCCGTCCACCACCACCATCGTTTCCGGATCGGCAGGGTCAATCCCCAGCATGCGGTAGATGGCGCTGCCTGCGGCGCCCTGCATGGAGGCGAGGCGGAAGCGGCGGCGTGTGTCGCGTTTCAGGATGAAGAGGGCATTCGCGCTGCACAGCACGCATTCGGCATCGAAGACCACCACGGGTCCGCCTTCCAATGCCGCCAGCGGATCAGCCAAGCGCGTTTTCCCATTCGCTTTCGGCAAAGCCGACCAGCACGTGCTCGTCGCCCTCGCGCTCCATCACCGGGCGCTTGATCATGCTGGGATGCTCCACCATCAGGGCGAGAGCCTTTTCGCGGTCCATATCGGCCGTGTCCGCCTCGTCCAGCTTGCGGAAGGTGGTGCCGCGCCGGTTGAGCAGCACTTCCCAACCGCATCGGTCGGCCCAGTGCGACAGCTTCTCGGCATCCGCGCCTTCCTTCTTGTAATCGTGAAAGCTGTATTCGAGCCCATTTGTGTCCAGCCATTTGCGGGCCTTCTTGACGGTGTCGCAATTGGGGATGCCGTAGAGGTGGATCATGAAGGGTCCTTTGCCACGAAGCGGTGTGTCAGGGGATTGTTGCAGGCGTATAACGTGTAGGTGGCATACCACCGTTTGCGGCCATCGGCCTGCGCGATGCGGTGTTCGGCCACGCGGCCCCAGCCATGCGCTGCATCCTCGCTGGCCCATTCGGAGATGGCGACGGTTTCGCCATCGCCAGCCACATAGCTTTTGAAGCTGAGGAAACCCGGCTGCGCCTTCGCCAAAGCTTCCATCGCCTGTGCCTGCGCCGCATAAACCTCCGCATCGATGCCGGAGCGCTTGGTACTGCGAAAGAGAACGAGATACATGGTTCGTCCATACAGGCAGCGACGGCACTTTGTCGAAGCCCAAGTTTACCCGCGAAGTTGACAAAGCCGACACTTGCGAGGGACGGTATATGGCCGTTTTCCGATTTTATTTCAGAGAGTAAAGACGATCTGGCGAAGTTGACACTTTGCCGAAGAAAAACAAAGCGGGTCGAAGAAATTTGCATGAGCGCGCGCTAACCGGCCGTTTGCGCTGTAGGAAAGCTGCCGGGCGTTGCCGCTTAGCGTGTATGCGCATCCGCGATGGCGACGGCCAGCGCGTCGGCGGCGTCCGCGCCCGCAATCTGCGCGCCGGGCAGCAACACTTTGAGCATGGCTTGCACTTGCCGCTTGTCCGCCCCGCCAGTGCCGACCACGGCCTTTTTCACGCCCCGGGCCGAATGCTCGCGCACAACGAGATCCGCCATGCCGCACGCCGCCAGCACCGCGCCGCGCGCTTGCGCCAATTTCAGCGTCGATTGCGGGTTCTTGTTAACGAACACTTCCTCGCACGCCGCCCGGTCCGGCGCATGGGCGGCGATAGCAGCGGCGAGTTCGCGCTGCAGCTGCGCGAGCCGCTGGACGATGGAAGCCTTGGCATCGGTCTTCACTTCGCCATTGGCGATATGCGCGATGCGGCTGCCCTCGACCCGTATCACGCCCCAACCCGTGCAACTGAGCGAGGGATCGAGACCGAGGATGATGGTCATGCCATTCGGCTCATGTTAGCCGAGCCCGATACGCCAACCCAGCCGCCAGGCGAGCGCCAGCAGGAAAGCGGCGCCGAGAAGAATGACGAAGAGCCATTCGACCCACTTCACTCGCCGATCTTCTCCATCACTTCGTCGGAGATCTCGTAATTGCCCCAGACGGTTTGCACGTCGTCGTCATCGTCCAGCACGTCGATCAGCTTGAGCAGCGTGCCCGCCGCTTTTTCATCCATGTCGACCGTGATGTTGGGCTTCCATGCCAGCTTGACTGTTTCAGCCTCGCCCAGCGCCTTCTCCAGATCGGATGCGACCTGGTGCAGATCGTCCGGGGCTGTCCAGATGGCATGCCCGTCATCGCTGCTTTCGATGTCCTGCGCGCCCGCGTCCATCGCTGCTTCCAGCACTGTGTCCTCATCGCCCGCACTGGCGGGATATTCGATCAGGCCCAGCCGCTCGAAGCCGTGCTGCACACTGCCTTCCGTGCCCAGATTGCCGCCATGCTTGCTGAATGCGGTGCGCACGGCTGTGGCGGTGCGGTTGCGATTGTCGGTGAGGGTTTCGACGATGATGGCGCTTCCGGCCGGGCCATAGCCCTCGTAGCGCACTTCCTCGTAATTCTCGCCGTCAGCCGCCGTCGCCTTGTCGATAGCGCGCTGGATGTTGTCCTTGGGCATGGACTGCGCCTTGGCCGTGTTGACCGCAAGGCGCAGGCGCGGGTTCATGTCCGGATCGGGCGTACCCATCTTGGCCGCCACGGTAATTTCGCGGCTGAGCTTGGAAAAGAGATTGGACCGCTTTTTGTCCTGC